>NZ_JAUDRH010000015.1 GCF_030381805.1 Chlorogloeopsis sp. ULAP01 | reverse complement strand
TTCAACCCCTCCCAACCTCCCCTTACTAAGGGGAGGTGCCGTAGGCGGTGGGGTACATCCATATCAGCCTTTTCGTGAAATAGTATTACTAAAACAAATAGATTAAGTTATCGGATAAAACTGAATAAGACATATGAGGTATGCTGCAAGTGATTGTGACGTACCATTTTTGAGTTATGCAACCTATACAATGAGTTATCTAAACTAGAGAAGATATATAAACTTGAGCATCTAATGAGCATGATATATGTATAAAAAAAACTTAAATTTATTTAGGATTTACTTAGAGTAGCAATTTTGAGCATAATTTGAGCATTTTAAATAATTTGATGACTAAAAGTATTGATTTTACATTAATTGTATGGAATTTCACCTTTCCGTAACTCCAGTAGGGCAAAGTGACTACTTAGTGCGGACGGAACAAGTCGCGCCTGGGGTGCCTTTGGCAGAAGAATTAGTGACTTGGCCTGTAGCTGATTGGTTAACGGCTGCTGGACATTTGATGAATGACCCTTTGAAGTCGATGTTACAGGGGGATGCGATCGCACTCAACTCTGTCAACTTGGTAGCATTAGGTCAGCAACTTTATAATACGCTGTTTCAAGGCACTCTCAGAGATAGTTGGATTACTGCCCAGGGTATTGCTCAAAATCACCAACAAGTACTGCGCTTACGTTTGGGGCTAAAAGATACCAGGTTAGCACGTCTGCCTTGGGAAGTGATGCATGCAGGCGATCGCCCAATAGCAACAGGCCCTTACATCGCTTTTTCACGTTATCAAAGTGGGATGAATGGGGTATCTAGGCTACCATCCACAAATATGCCCATACCTCTGGAAGAAGGTGGAATCAGAGTATTAATGATCATTTCTTCTCCCACGGATCAAGTTCGTTTGGATTTGCTGAAACAAGAAGCGATCAAACTGCAAGAGGAACTTCACCGTCAATCACCACGCATCAGCGAAACTGGCCATTTTCTGCCGAGAATTGAACTCACCTTACTAGAACAACCGGGGCGAGAGGAATTAACACAAGCCCTAGAACAAGGAAGGTTCCATGTTCTGCACTACTCCGGTCATAGTAATGTTGGTGCTAATGGTGGTGAAATTTATCTTGTCAGTCGGAGAACTGGCTTAACAGAAGTCCTCAGTGGTGATGATTTAGCCGGTTTGCTTGTCAATAATAATATTCAAATAGCTGTATTTAATTCCTGTTTGGGAGCATACCCAGCCACTGTCAACCTACAGGGAGAGACAGGCGAACGCAACTTGACGGAAAGTTTGGTGAGGCGGGGGATCAGAGGGGTTTTGGCAATGTCAGAGCGCATTCCCGACGAAGTAGCGCTGACACTTACACAATTGTTTTATCGGAATCTTGCTCAAGGATATCCAGTAGATTTGTGTGTCAGTCGAGTACGCCAAGGCTTAATTTCTGCCTATGGTTCGCACCAGATATACTGGGCATTACCAATTTTATATCTCCAACGTGAGTTTGACGGTTATCTCAACCCAGAAATTTATTTACCCCAAATGGGGCAGTTTTATAACGATTACGATTCGGCTTTAAGCTCCACCTCAACCATATTCTTGACAAGGGCAGATGATGCCGATATGCCCTTACCAATTGATGAAATTATGCCTTCGGGTTTGGTAGATGACTCTTGTGATTGGTTAGGTGAAGATACTTGGGGTGATTTAGTCGATGAAATTGAGTATGACGATCCAGGCTATGCAGAAGATTCTGCTATAGTTTCTGATTTGCTGCGCCAACTAGAACAATCAACGGTGGCGAATGAGGAAACAGCGATCGCACCGGAAGTAGTGCAGCAGGTTGGGGAAGATAATATTGACAACCAAGAGGTTTCAGGACAGGCAACATCGCCAGATCATAATCTCAGCAGCAATTTGCGGGCAGAACTGCCAGAGGAGACGGCTCAAGACAGTCAAGTTGGAGCAGAACGTCAGGCACTAGTAAATGATGCTAACTTGACAAGAGATTTGCGCAATGCTTTTCCCTCATCGGTTAATTTCATTCCACCCCAAAAACCTAATTTCAGACAACGCGCTCAACGTCGATTTTGGTCTAGAGTTGGGATTGTAGGAGTAAGTGCGATCGCAGCAGTTATTGGTTTAAGTGTGTGGAATAGTCACCAAAAGTCACAATTACCTGATCTACCATTAACTCCGACTGTCCAGTCTCAAACTAACCCTAATGTCTCTGAACGTAATTTAAAAACAGAGGAAACCGGAATTGTTACAGCCTATGCGATCGAAAAAGTCAGCAAAGGAGAATTGCAAAAGGGACTATTAGCTGTGGAAGAATTACTAAATCGTAATGCTCTTTCTAATGCTAAAGCGGCTCTAGCTCTTGTTCCTAATAATAATATTGAAGATCCATCTGTTAACTTTTTGAAGGGACGGTTAGCGTGGCAATCAGTTCAAACAGGAGATAAAAACTATAGTATTGATGATGCCCGCCGTTATTGGGAAAGTGCTGTCAAAGCCGAACCTGATTCGCTATTATATGCTAATGCCTTAGGTTTTGCTTACTATGCAGAAGGTAATATCAACCGTGCTAATGATGCTTGGTTCAAGGCATTGAATGCAGCTATCAAACAACAAAATACATCTGCCAGTGCCATAGCACCCACACCGAAAGAAATTAATCATGATGCTTTGACTGCCTATGCTGGTTTAGCTATTGGATTGTATAAATCTGCCCTTAACCAGCCAGTTTCTAAAAGAGAGCGATATTTTAATGAAGCCATCAAGCTACGCCAAATGGTAGTCAAAGACGATCCCAGCCATTTTCAAATTAATAAATTAGCCAACAATTGGCTATGGCCACAGAAAGCAGTTAAAGATTGGAACTCGCTCCTTCAGCTACCCTCTTCCCCATCTCAAGAAGGGGAATCATAATACCAATTTTGGATTTTGGATTTTGGATTTTGGATTAAAATTATTGATTGAGATACTATCCCAGAATTTTGAAACCAAATGTCTATGTCGATTTGCTATAAGCTATTGCTGCTAATAGAATCTCTGCTACCGAACTACAGCACCATCAAAGCAAACATAGGATAAAGGAGTTTCCTAAATTTGCTACTAGAATTTTACTTATGATTTGAATATTGTTGCGTCAATTATTGCATCAAATATGTTACCAAACAAGCTTAGACGCGGTAATATATGAGGGTGATTTTTTCTGTAGCTGCAATAACTTTTTGGGGCAACAAAGATGAGTCAAGCAGCAGGGGCAAGGGCAGATATTCTAACGCTGGGTACAATAGACAGGCAGTACTGGTACGAACAGGGCAAGCAGTTCGATAATCAAGAGCTTTATGCAGAAGCAATTGTATGTTACGACAAAGCTTTAGCAGATTGTCTTGACGGGTACTGGATTTGGTACGATCGAGGCAGCGTTTTACGGGAATTAGGTGAATATGAACAGGCGGTAGCTAGTTTTGAGCGAGCATTGATAGTACGTCCTAATGATTATTGGGCTTTGTACAACCGAGGCTGTATTTTGTTAGAAGATTTAGATCTGTTTGAAGAAGCGATCGCAAGTTTTAATCAGGCTTTGGCAATACGCCCTAAAGACTACTGGTCATATTTTCGTCGAGGAGACGCCAAACGACAATTAGGACGTTACGAAGAGGCGATCGCTGATTACGATCTAGCTTTATCAATTCGTCGTGATGATTATTGGGCTTGGTTTCGGCGTGGAGATGCTTTGAGACATTTAGGTCGTTACAATGATGCAATCAAAAGTTACGATGAAGCTTTAGTGATAGAACCAGATGATTTCTGGGCTAATTACAAACTAGCAGATGTATTAAGATATGTAGGGCGTTATCGAGCTGCACTTACAACCTATCAAGAAGCCATTGAAATCAAACCAGATGATGAATACGCTTGGTATAACAGTGCCTGCTGTGCAGCCCAACTAGGAAATATCTCATTAGCAACACAATGCCTTGAGTCTGCGCTGCTAATTAATCCAAATTTTCAGGTACTGCTGAAAACAGATCCTGATTTACAAGTAATTCGAGATCAAGGATTGTTGGGAGACTTGCTACGCGAAACTAATTGTTTATATTGATGTTTTCTCAACTTTGCTCATGTCAATCTTGTCGAAAAGTAGTGGATCTCGGTAATGTACCAATTGAAAGCATTGGATTAACAAGTTATTGCTATGACAAATAATGTCCTTGGAAAACCATTAGATATTTGTTGCACCTCGCCAATGACAGGTTTTTACCGAGATGGAATATGTAACACAGGTGCGGGTGATATTGGTGCTCATGTTGTCTGCGCACAACTCACAGAAGAGTTCCTGGCATTTACCAAGTCAAGGGGAAACGATTTGAGTACACCCGTTCCCATATTTGACTTTCCAGGTTTAAAACCAGGCGATCGCTGGTGTTTGTGCGCTTCTCGTTGGAAAGAAGCATTGGATGCTGGAGTTGCACCACCTGTAATTTTGTCAGCCACTCACGCATCAGCTTTGGAATATGTTTCTTTAGATGAATTGAAGCAACACGCTCTCGATGAAGTGTAAGTCAGTAGAATAACCAGATTAAAGGATAAAATTTGCCCTATAAGATTCCCGGCTTTTGAGATAAGTCGGGAATCTATGTTTTTGTTTATTTAATAGTAAAGAGTGGCTGCTTTTTTAGATAATAATCACTAAATTTGGCTACCGTGTATAGAAATTTTCTTTTTGGAAAGCACAACAGATGAAGTTTTACAAATATCACGCTCTTGGCAATGACTATGTGGTGTTAGATCCTAAAGATTTTTCCTTTCCCTTAAACCCAGAGATAATTAGAGTTATTTGCCATCGCAATTTTGGGATTGGATCTGATGGTATATTGTGGGGGCCACTTCCATCTGACACCGCACAGTTTGTATTACGTATTTATAATCCTGATGGCAGTGAAGCGGAAAAGAGTGGTAATGGCTTGCGGATATTTTCTCGCTATCTATGGGATAAGAAACTTGTTGGCGAACAACTATTCTCAATTCAAACCTTAGGCGGATTGGTTCAATCGGTGGTAAAAGACGCTGGGAGAACTGTTCAAGTAGAAATGGGAAAAGTTAGTTTTTGGAGCGATGAAATCCCAGTTATAGGCGATCGCAGAGAAGTAATTCAAGAGCAGATCAATTGTTGTGATCGCACGTTTTCCTTTTGTGCTGCCACAATTGGGAATCCACATTGCGTGATTCCTCTCTCCGAAATTACGCCAGCGATCGCAAAACAGTATGGGCAGCTTTTAGAAGTTCATCCTTTCTTTCCCAATCGTACCAATGTTCAGTTCATGAAAGTACTGAATCGAAACAGTATCCAAATTGAAATATGGGAGCGGGGCGCTGGTTACACCTTAGCATCAGGTAGTAGCAGCAGTGCAGCAGCAGCAGTGGCACATAAACTTGGTTTGTGTGATCCCTCAATTACCGTGCAAATGCCTGGTGGTGTGATTTCGATAGAAGTAAACGACGATTTTATGATTTCAATGACGGGTGCTGTGACAAAAGTAGCAGAAGGAGAAATCTCAGCAGAATTGTTTGATGAACTAAACAAAACAATTAATTTCTCTTTGTATTCTTGATATAATTTGGTGCAGAGTTGGGCTACCAGCGCCAACTTTTTTAGCCTTTTTTAGCCAATTTTTTGCCTGCTCTTCATTACCCAAAAAGTAATCTGCTTTAGCAATATAGCAACAACTAACTACTATATCGATAGTATCATTGCCTGCTTCCGTTAAAGGTAAAAGCATTTCTTTACCTTCATTATATCTACCTAATTCTATCAGAATAGAACCTCTCGTTCCCTGCACAGTCTTGATATCATTAGCTAATAAAAGTGCTTCTCCTGACCATTTATCAGCTTTTTGTAGATATTTATTTTCTCCATGATTTATCACAATAGAAGCTAAAATGTCGATAATATAAATTTTATCTCTTGTTATAAAATGAGAATTATTTAAAAGTAACTCCAGTAATTCAACTGCATCATCAAAATTTTGTCTATTAATTTGAGCTTGTGCTTTAAATAGTAACTGTAAACTTTTTAAATCATTGTTGAAAAATTGATTTGAAGAATTATCTTGTTTTGATGTGTATCTTGATAATCCTAATAGTTTTTGAATAAACTGCTGATTGCTTTTAGTTAAAGCATCTATTACTTGTTTACCATCACTTCCAACATTCATGCCATACTGTTTAGCTTCTAACGGTAAAATATTAAAAATAAATAGTAAAATTTCTATATAAGCTAAAAAATTTATGATTTCTACAAAACTTACATCAACTAAAATTTCACCATCATAGTAGTTAGAAAGTTTTGTGAGTGCAAAAAAAAGAATAAAATTAACAATTGGCCCACCTAAATACATAAGTATAAGTTTCGACTTGAGCCATTTTAGTTCTAAATTAGATATATAAGTTATACCGCCACCAGGAATACTTCCAAACTCAATTACAGAGCTAAATAGCTTGAATTGCAAGATTTTTTTGCCCATTCCTATTTTAACAAGATATGGATTAAAACCTACTATCTTAGCTGTGAGAAAATGTCCCATTTCATGGCAAAAAATTGAAAAGTAAAGCCATATAAAAAGAATTAAAACAAATTCTAATTGCATATTTAATTGCAATCTTACTATCAAGACACTACTTAGGAAGGTAATAAATATACTCTTCTTTTATTTAGTGTTCCCAACCAATCAATATTTGTTATCAGTATAAATACGACTTTTAAATAAAGTTTTTAATTTTACTACAATAATAGTGTCAAAATTAATAAGTAAGTGGGCAAGAGAAATTCGACGTATATGAATAAATATAAATTAATTGTAGGGTGCGTTATGCCGTAGGAATCGCGCACCTTGAAATATCAGGTAATGCTGGCGACAAAACAAGAACAGACAAGTTGAAATGTAGGCGATCGCCAATAATCTTATAGCGCTTAGGAGTAGCTGGCGATGGAAAAAGTGTAGTTTCAACCTGTTCCCCACTATTATCTCTTTAAATAAGTGGAAATCTGATTTATTAATCCACAGAGGAACCTAATACCTGCTGTATGCTTTTAGCGATCGCCTATCTTAGTGCTGATACGCAGGAACATTTAAACGCATCATAATTCTTTCTGGTTCTGTTAAATTTTTAAAACCATAGCGACGGTAAAGCCCATGAGCATCCTTTGTTCCTAACAGCCACCTTTGCACGTCTTGCAGTTCTGGATATTCCAAAATAAACTCAACAAACCATTTTCCTAAACCCTGTCCGCGATAAGGCTCTAATATGAAAACATCTTTTAATAACGCAGAAGTTGCATAGTCAGTAATGACTCTGGCAAAACCAACTTGTTTGTTGCTTTCATACAGTCCAAAACATAAAGAATTTTGAACTGCCTTTTCTACAATCGCTAATGGTATATTTTCAGCCCAATAGGAATCTTTTAAGAAACCATGAATCATTCTTATATCTAATTTTGTTTTATCAGTGCTGATATAAAACTTATGCTGTAACTCTTCTTTCATATTGTTGTAGCATTTTTATATCACGATTTATGAGAAATAATTCTAATTTATAGTAAAATGAACAGTTTAAATCTTGAGGAAATAATAATTTACAGACACTTTAAATATATTACGCTTCATTAGTACAACGCCTGAACCCTTTAATCAGCTTGTTTAGAAGCGTCATTTCTCGCTTTGGCCATGTTCGCCCCCATTGCTCTTCAAAATTGTCACAAAATTCCATCTGACGTAATGCACGCCAGAAAGGTAACACTATTAATTCGTATGAGTCATTTATTCTAAATACAACTTCACCTTGAGATTGAATTCTCCGACTATCAGGAAATCTCACAACTTCTAAAGTTATCTCATCATTATTTCTAGATAAATTAAATTCATATTCTATTGGTTCAGTATTCCATCTTACAATTGTTTGACTATAACCATTTATTAATACTATAAGTGCATCCACAAGTTCAAAAAATGAATTGTAAGGTATTGAAGAAGCTATGAATAATAGCTGCTGTTCCATACTTTTTATGTCCACAGTTATACTACCTTTCTCTGGCTTACCAAAACGAACTTTAAATCTGTGACACATAAACTGATAAAAGTAATGAGATGGAAGTGATTGGAATAGATAGTCAGGATGAGTTGTACTCATTTAAAAAGCCAAGCAATTAACTTCAATAAAAATTTGAATAAAAGCGATCGCACTAGAGTATACTCGCTTTTTATACATTTATCAAAATCCTATAAACATATAAATAACTGATAAAACTACTGAACCAGTAACTCAACAGCAGAGGATATATTCAAAATCAAGCCCATCTACTACTACTTATGAATAACTCTGCACCTACATCCTGGAATGAAGTTCGGGCTGCATTTCAAAAAATCTGGGGTTACGAAGATTTTCGTCCACCACAGGGAGAAATTATCCGCAGTTTGTTGGCGAAAAAAGACGCACTAATTATTATGCCAACGGGTGGGGGCAAATCAATTTGCTTTCAACTTCCAGCTTTATTACAAACAGGGCTAACTTTGGTAGTTTCACCCTTGGTGGCATTGATGGAAAACCAAGTGCAAGAACTACGCGATCGCAATTTAAGTGCAGAGTTATTACACAGCGAATTGTCTTCTTTCCAACGGCGACAAATTCTTAAGGCATTAGAACAACAAAAGCTAAGATTACTCTACTTATCGCCCGAAACTTTACTCAGCAAGCCCGTGTGGGAAAGATTATGTCAGCCGCAACTTGTAATCAATGGTTTAATTTTGGATGAAGCCCATTGCCTAGTGCAGTGGGGAGAGACATTTCGACCTGCTTATCGAAGAATTGGGGCAGTGCGACCAGCATTGCTAAAATTAAAACCACCAGGAACAAAAATAGTACTAGCTGCCTTTACTGCCACCGCCGATCCCCTAGCCCAAAAAATCATTCAAGAAACTTTACAATTACACCAACCAACAATTTTCCGTTTGAATCCTTATCGCTCCAATCTTAGCCCCACAGTCCAGATAGTTTGGACACCACGAGGCAGAAAGCAAAAATTATTAAAATTTATCCAACAAAGACAGCAAACCACGGGATTAGTTTACGTTCGCAGCAGACGAGATAGTGAGAATTTAGCTATATGGCTGCAAGAAATGGGTTATACTACAGCTAGTTATCATGCGGGACTGAGCGCTGAGGAACGCCGCGCTGTAGAAGGTGACTGGTTAGGAGGAAAAATACCTTTTGTAGTTTGTACCTCTGCCTTTGGCATGGGAATAAATAAACCAGATTGCCGTTGGGTAATTCACTTTCACGCACCGTTGTTGTTATCAGAATACGTGCAGGAAATAGGACGTGCCGGAAGGGATGGTAAACCAGCCCAAGCATTAACGTTAATCAGTGAACCGACAGGGTGGTTAGATCCACAAGATAAGCAAAGACAGAAATTTTTTGAGGAAAAAGTGCGACCGCAACACCTACAAGCACGACGATTTATCAACAAACTACCAAAAACAGGAGAAGTAGATGCAGTAGCCCGACAATTTCCCGATGGTGCTATTACTCTTTCTCTCTTACACAGTTGCAGTCAGCTAAAGTGGATTGACCCTTTCCACTACACAATTGTTAGTAGTCCGAAAAGTAGCTCACTTACACAACTCCAAACAGCTACACAGATGAATAAATACCTCACTAGCAAACAGTGCCGTTGGCAATTTTTATTATCTGCTTTTGGTTTTGAAAAAGAAGCAGCTAATTGGCGCTGCGGACATTGTGATAATTGTCAATAATCCTTTGTTATTAGTCCTTGGTCTTTAGTCATTAGCTAAAGACTAATGACTATATTCACGTCTAAATTCAATTTTATGGTAATAACGACCACCGATAAACATAGATGCACACCGATGATTTATCTGTGCTTATCTGTGTCCATCTGTGGTCGATTTCTAAAACTGCCTTAAAAAGCGTAAATCGCTGGCATACACGCGCCGAATATCATCAAGCTGATGTAGCACCATTGCAAAGCGCTCCACACCAAAACCGGCGGCAAAGCCTGTATAAATTTCTGGATCGTAACCTACAGCTTTTAAGACATTTGGATCGACCATACCACAACCCATAACTTCCAACCAGCGACCATTCCATTGCAAATCAACCTCAGCAGATGGTTCGGTAAACGGGAAATAACTAGCACGGAAGCGAATCGGTAACTCACCAAACATTGCCTGCAAAAATACCTTAATAGTACCTTTGAGGTCGGTAAAAGTCAGTCCCTCGTCAATTGCCAAAAGTTCGATTTGATGAAAAACTGCCGCGTGAGTAGCATCTACGTTATCTCTCCGATAGACTCTGCCAGGGGCAACAATGCGGATCGGTGGTTCTTCGTTTTCCATGTAGCGAATTTGTACCGACGAGGTATGAGTCCGCAGCAAATTGCCATCTGGTAGGTAGAAAGTATCCTGCATATCGCGAGCAGGGTGATCGGGTGGAGTATTTAGAGCCTCAAAATTATAGTAATCTGTTTCCATTTCTGGGCCAGAAGCCACTGTGTAGCCCATACCCACAAAGATATCTAGCGCCTTGTCGATCATGCCATTAATCGGATGAACTCGACCTTGGGGATAGTAAATTCCTGGCATTGTCACATCCAGAGTTTCAGCTTCTAGCTGTGCCTGAATTTTTGCTGCTTCCAAGGCTGTATGTTGCCGATCAAGGCTTGTTTGCAAGGCTTCTTTAACTGTATTGGCAACAGCCCCTATTTTTGGTCGTTCTTCTGCTGGAAGTTTGCCCATGCCGCCCAAAAGCACTGAGAGGCTACCTTTTTTGCCAAGATACTTGACTCTCAGTTCTTCTAAGCTTTCTAGGGTGTCGGCAGCTGCGATCGCCTTTTCTCCTTCCTCTCGCAATGCCAAAAGTTGAGCTTCTAAGTTACTTGTCATTACTCAATAGTTAATAGTCAATAGTCATCGGTCATCGGTCATCGGTCATTAGCCATTGGTCATTAACTGTGGACTAATGACAAAGGACAAATGACAAAAGACTAATCAAATTAATTAATAAGCCAATTGTGCATCAAAGGCAATGGTTGAAACCCAACGCACTAATATCAGTTTAGAGGTGATTGATGTAGATAAGCATATTTTTATTCCGTACTTGTGACACATAACATTGACAATTGATTCATGAGCGTTGACTAATGACTTAATGATTAGTGAGTATTTATATTTACGAATGAAACATGAAATTGCTGATTAGTAACGATGATGGTATTTATGCTTTAGGTATTCGGACACTCGCTAACTCTTTAGCCCAAGCAGGACATGAAGTTAGCGTAGTTTGTCCAGACAGAGAACGTTCTGCCACAGGTCATGGATTAACCCTACACCAACCAATTCGTGCCGAAATAGTCGAGTCGATTTTTCATCCCACCGTTAAAGCTTGGGCTTGTGATGGTACTCCCTCTGACTGTGTAAAATTGGCATTGTGGGCTTTGCTTGACTCTCCTCCCGATTTAGTTCTTTCTGGAATTAATCAAGGTGCGAACCTGGGAACAGAAATTCTCTATTCTGGTACTGTTTCCGCAGCAATGGAAGGCTTAATTGAAGGCATTCCCAGTGTGGCACTGAGTTTGGCTAGTTTCTCGTCCAAAGATTTTCAACCCGCAGCTAAATTTGCCAATATTCTAGTGGAACAGATAGCGAAAAAGCCTCTTCCTGATTTGATGTTGCTTAATGTTAATATTCCTGCTGTCAAGTGGGAAGAAATTGCGGGAGTTGCCATCACCCGCCAAGGAGTACGACGCTACGTAGATGTTTTCGACAAGCGAATTGACCCACGTGGTAAAACTTATTACTGGTTAACAGGAGAAGTTTTAGAAGATGTGGAACCACCAACAGGTCTAAATTTACCTCAAAATTTACCCATGGATGTACACATCATCCGCAAAAACTACATTAGTATAACTCCATTGCAATATAATCTCACCTACGTAACAGGGTTGCATGATTTATCTCAATGGAATTTTACCTTTCCGTAAGGTATGGCAAGAATAATTACCGTAATAACTGAGTTAAATGCATTACAAATAAATATAAGTTATAACGTAGAAAATCACTGACCATTGACCCTATAAGAAAGCCAAAAACTTTCAATCAAGTTCTTTGGATGTCTTACTTAAATTGAGTAAATTCGGCTAGAGAAAAGTATAATGAGTTACCAGTAGAGTAACAATCTGCCAACAATGGTGAGACAGCATAAACGTTACCAGTTAAGTAACATCTTTATATTGCTCGCCCGCTCAATCTTTGCAAGCCAACACCCATGTCCAGGATAGAAAATCAATTTAAAGTGCATTTTTGGGGCGTTCGCGGCAGTATCCCCTGCCCTGGGCCTAGCACCGTCCGTTACGGAGGTAATACCTCTTGCGTCGAGATGCAAGTGGACGGCAAACATTTAATTTTTGATGGTGGTACTGGGCTGCATGTTTTGGGGCAATCTTTATTGTCCAAAATGCCGATAGAAGCTCATATATTTTTCACCCACTCCCATTGGGATCATATGCAGGGTTTTCCTTTTTTTACACCGGGGTTTGTGAAAGGAAATACTTTTCATATCTATGGCGCGATCGCTCCTGATGGTTCCACAGTCGAACAGCGTCTTAATGACCAGATGCTGCATCCAAATTTTCCAGTACCTTTACAAATCATGCAGGCAAATTTGGATTTTTGTAACGTCATACCAGGCCAATCCATCCAAATCGATGACATCACCGTTGAGACAGCACCTTTAAACCATCCGGGTGAAGCCGTGGGATATCGAGTTACCTGGCGTGGCGGCACTGCTGTTTACGTTACCGATACCGAACATTTCCCCGACAGGTTAGATGAAAATGTTCTGCGACTAGCTCGTGATGCCGACATTCTAATTTACGACTCCACCTACACGGACGAGGAATATCATTCACCAACTAGACCAAAAATCGGTTGGGGACATTCTACATGGCAAGAAGCTGTAAAGGTTGCCAAAGCGGCTAATGTTAAAAATTTGGTAATTTTTCACCACGATCCAGCTCATGATGATGATTTTTTGGATCGTGTGGGAGAAGAAGCACGTCAAATCTTTCCTCGTGCAATCATGGCACGCGAAGGAATGGAGCTTCAGGTTCCGATTTCAGTTAGCTTATCAGAATCTTTTCCTGTTAGTAAGTTTTTTGCATAGATTTTACTTTCGGAGCAATTACAAATTTTAGATTAGATTGGTGATCAGAGGCTTACCCTACGCTTGGATGACTTCTAAACGTCTGGTGAAAGTTGGCTATTGGCTTTGCAAAGTTAGTTATTAGGCAAAAGCTGATAGTACAATCAACCTTAAAAGTGGTCTTTTGAGGCTAGACACAAGACCCGCCAGGGCAACTTCCCGTAGGGTTGGCCAAAAGCCGAACAAACCTCAAATCCCAGAATCGACGTGCTAAATCTGTCTCAAAATGGGTGTTCTGTGTGGGTTACTTCTTCAACCGAATTAGCTCTAGTGCCAACTGCTGTGGCACTTGGGAAATTTGACGGTGTACATCGCGGTCATCGACAGGTTATTCAACCAATTTTGGAAGACATAGGAACACGGGAAGGTGGGGACATAAAAACATTTTCACCCTCCGTGACATCCAAAGATCGCATCTACTCGACAGTTGTCACCTTTAATCCTCATCCACAAGAGTTTTTTACCGGTCAACCCCGTACTTTGCTGACGCCGCTAGATGAAAAAGTCCAACAATTGCGATCGCTTGGGGTGGAACAACTGGTACTATTGCCTTTCGACAAAGAGTTATGCGCTTTGACTCCCGAAGAATTTGTAGAAAAAATTCTCATTGAGCAATTGCAAGCAGTACAAATTAGTGTTGGGCAAGATTTTCGTTTTGGTTCTAAACGCACTGGTACTGCTCAAGATTTGCAAGTAATCGCTGCCAAGCACGGCGTTCCAGTTACCATAGTCCCCTTAGAAAGTTGTTCTGAGGAAGTTTTTCCTGAGGCTCCCATTAGCAGTTCACTGATTCGTCAGACCCTCAGTAGCGGCGATCTTCAATACGCAAACAAACTATTGGGGCGTCCGTACTCTCTCATCGGTACAGTAGTTAAAGGCCAACAACTTGGCAGAACAATTGGCTTTCCCACCGCCAACCTACAATTGCCCAAAGATAAGTTTTTACCCCTCCAAGGTGTTTACGCTGTGCGTGTCTTTATCACTGATGAGACTCTAGAACTCGATGGAAATGGCTATTTAGGTGTAATGAATATAGGTAATCGCCCCACGGTAAATGGTACTCAAATCTCAGTGGAAGTACATCTTTTCAATTGGTTTGGTGACTTATATGGTAAAAAGCTAACTGTGCAGCTAGAAAAATTCTTACGCCCGGAACAAAAATTTCCTAATCTAGAAGCCTTAAAAACACAAATTCAATTAGACTGCAATGCCGCTAAAGCTTTTTTTGGTTGCTAAGTGTTAATTTCGTCTTGCTAAGGGAACACTAGGGATTAGGGACTAGGGATTAGGGATTAGGGACTAGGAATAAAGAAATCTTAATACCCAATATTTCAGTACCAAATCACCAATACCCAATCCCCAATCCCTAGTACCCTATCCATAATTGCTGTATGAGAGACAAAATTGACGCTCTGACTAAAAATTTGGCTCATACCATCGTTGGTAAATCTGAGGCGATACGTTTAGTATTAGTCGCCTTGCTAGCCGGCGGTCATTCTTTATTGGAAGATGTGCCTGGAGTAGGCAAAACTCTCCTTGCAAAAACCCTGGCTCGATCCATAGATGGGCAGTTTCAAAGATTACAATGTACCCCCGATCTATTACCAACTGATATTACTGGCACTAACATTTGGAATCCCAAAAGCGGCGAGTTTCACTTTCTCCCTGGCCCTGTATTTGCTAATGTGCTATTAGCTGACGAAATCAACCGCGCTACACCCCGTACTCAGTCGGCTTTGCTGGAAGTGATGGAAGAGCATCAGGTAACAGTCGATGGCGTCTCTCGTGCAGTTCCTACACCCTTTTTTGTCATTGCCACCCAGAATCCGATCGAATACCAAGGTACATTTCCCCTACCAGAAGCACAAATGGATCGGTTTATGCTGTCTTTAAGCCTGGGCTATCCTTCTGAAGAGGAAGAATTGCAAATGCTGCAAAATCTTGATGGTAGTGTTAAACGAGGAGATTTACAGCCTTGCATTACCTTAGCTGAAGTTCAACAACTACAGCAAATCTGCTCTCGCGTCAAAGTGGATATTTCCCTGCAACAATATATGCTCGACTTGGTGCGGGCAACACGGTGCGATGAGGAAATTACTCTTGGAGTTAGTCCACGCGGCTCTGTAGCCTTACATAGGGCGACTCAGGCGCTAGCTTTTATTTTGGGGCGTGATTACGCTATTCCCGACGATGTAAAATTTCTTGCTCCTTACGTTCTTTGCCATCGCCTCATTCCTGCTGGCGGACGTAGGGCAAAAACAGTGATGGAAAGATTGTTACGGGCTGTACCAATTCCTTAGTTCAGACTTGAAGCTTGCCGTCCGCCTAAGCGTTGGTTTTGCGATGCAGGCAGAATGTTAACAGAGATAGTTGCATAAGCACCTTGTTGCTGACCAATTATGATTAGGCGAATAAAATCTCCTAAGCCTTCTACCAATCGAGCATTACGTAAAATTCCGGAGTCTATTGGTACAAATCCTATCTCTTTTGCAAGCTGCATTACTGTTTTTCTCGCTTGCCCATCATCTCCTGCAACAAATACAGAAACTCCATAATCTCTTAACGGCTCAGGTGCTAATTCAAACACTTCCTGCGCCATTGTGTTAAAAGCTTTGACTACACGAGCATTCGGCACATCTTTGGCAAGCTTTTCTGCTAACGATTCTACTATTGGCGGATAAGCAAATCCTTCAGGAATTTCCTGATTATTACAATCAATAACTATTTTACCGTTGAGAACTTCAGGATTAGATAGCAATTTCCTTGGCATAATCCCGCGTGCTGTCCATAAAATGACATCAGCAAACGCTATCGCCTCATCGTTTGTACCGCCTTGGGTTCCACGTTCTGCCAACTTTGCGACTGCTTTTCCTTTTTCGGCATCACGGGAGCCAAAAAATACTTGATGTCCCTGCTCTGCCCAAAGAATACCTAAAGAACGTCCCATGTTTCCACTACCAACAATTCCAATTTTCATGGCTCGATATTTCCTATACAAAACAGACAGGTCTGTATCGTTGTTATGATTGTTATATTACAGACAGGTCTGTATCATGTCAATAGAGATATTGGGAGAATTAGGTGCCAAAAACTCGCCTTGTAGCAAAGCAGGACGAAGCAAAGCCTGCGCTCAGAGAACATATCCTCAACATTGCCGATGAACTATTCTATCGCCAAGGGATTCGAGCCACAGGGGTAGATACGATCATTGCCAAGTCAGGGGTGGCGAAAACAACTTTATATCGCTATTTCCCATCAAAAGATGATTTGGTGGTGGCGTATCTGGAACGACGCAACCAGTGCTTTTGGGAACTGATGGAAGTAGAAATTGCCAAGCATCTTAATCAGCCTACCGAACAATTATTTGCAGTTTTTAAATGGTTGGATGAACTATTGACAAAGCCAGATTGTTTAGGCTGTCCCTTCCTAATTGCCACAGCAGAATATGCAGAATTAGACTATCCAGGACATCAGATTGCGATCGCTCACAAAGAAGCGGTACGCGATCGCCTGATGCAATTAGCCGAAAACGCGGGTGCCAGCAATCCGCGCGAACTTGCTGCAAATCTACTGTTGCTAATTGACGGCGCGTTTGCCCAACGGCGGTTATTTGGTCAATTTGTGGAGGTATCTTTAGAAAAAGCAGCAGCTACGCTAATTAATGCGTACTGATCTGCATAAATCTGATAACGCACCCTCTCAATCCTCTGTTATGAGTGCAAATAGATTCGATTTTGAAGCGCTGTTCGATGAAGATTATCTCTATTTCTATGAACCGCTATTAACATCAGAACGGACGGAGCGCAATGTTGATTTAATCTGTCGTCTGCTGAACGTGCAGCCGGAAATGGCTGTATTAGATTTAGCTTGTGGACACGGGCGAATTTCTAATCAACTGGCTAAACGTGGCTGTAATGTGACTGGGCTTGATGCTACAGCTTTATTTTTGGACAAAGCCCGTCAAGATGCAGCTAATAGCGGTGTGGAAGTTGAGTACATCCAAGGTGATATGCGTTCTCTGCCGTGGAGCGATCGCTTTGACTGCATTATTAACTGGTTTACCGCTTTCGGGTACTTTGATGACAATGAAAATCGCTTGGTGCTAGCTCAAGCCGATCGCGCCTTGAAAGTTGGTGGCAAGTTGTTGATTGACACTCAAAACTTGTACCGCATCATCAAAGACTTTCATCCTAGCTTTGTTACTGAACGCGAAGGCAATTTCATGATTGATACTAACCGCTACGATATCTCTACTGGTCGCACATACAACGAACGAATTATCATTCGTGATGGGCAGATACGTCGCTTCAATTTTTTTGTTCGCCATTTTACCTTTACAGAACTCAGCGACTGGTTATGCCAAGTTGGTTTCCGTCATGTTGAGGGTTACGGACACGATGGTGAGCCATTTGCACTGGATAGCCGCAGAATGATTGTAGTAGCAACAAAATGAAGGAATTGGGAACTAGGGATTAAGTAATAGGTCATGGGTGATGGGAAAAAATTACCAATTTTCTATCTTCAATTCAAAATCCAAATTCTACAATCCAGAATCAAATGGGTGTGAGGAATGTCAAATCTTGTTAAGCATCGCAACCGCCGCAAAATCAAGGGCAAGTCTATCGGTTTACTTTTGGTAGTCTTTACTTGGAGTTTGGCGATGGGTTGGTTAATATCCTTTGCGACAAATGTCCAAAGTGCTACTCCCGTCTCCGAAATTGGTACTGTTGATGTAGTACCTAGTCAATATCAATTGGGGCAAGAACTTTACTTAGAAAACTGTTCCACTTGCCACATCGCCTTACCACCCGCAGTACTGCCTACTGAAACTTGGAAAAATCTTTTGCAAGACTCAGAACATTATGGCGCACAACTCAAACCATTAATCGATCCGCCGCGCATTTTGGTTTGGAGATATCTGTCAACTTTTTCGCGCCTGCTGCAAAAAGATGAACAAGTACCCTACCGCGTCAATAACTCTCGTTATTTCAAAGCTTTACATCCCCAAGTCAAATTGCCACGTCCTGTAGACATAAATAGCTGTGTGAGTTGTCATCCTGGTGCTGCCGACTTCAACTTCCGTCGCCTCAGTTCTGAATGGGAAAAATCATAGTGATAAGCATTGGGCAATGGGCATTGGGAATAGGGCATTGGGCATGGGTTATGGTTGATGGATGGGTTTTGGGTGTTTTGGATGGCACGACCCGATTTTGAAGATTTGCAAGTTTATCAACTAGCTGAGAAGCTAGCTAATGAGATTTGGCAGATTGTTAAGCAATGGGACTATTTCACCAAGGACACTATCGGCAAGCAAATTGTTCGATCTGCTGATAGTGTTTGTGCCAACAGAGCAGAAGGACGGGACAGGTATAATGACCCAGATAATCGACGTTGTGTCAAAATTGCTAGAGGCTCTTTATATGAAACAGTCAGTTGGTTGAGACTAGCCTACGCTCGACAACTTTTAACAAATGAACAAGTAAATCAATTTAAACCAATCATTGACGAGCTATAACCCAAACTCAATGCTTATCTAAACTCTATAGGGAATAGAGAATATAAATAACCAATGCCCCATGCCCATTGCCCATTGCCCCAGTCCCTAATCCCTAATGGTGGGCGATCGCTACTTGAGCTTGGTCGGGGTTCACTGCCCCATCTGGGGGTGAAATGATACTATTAATTAAAGCTTCAAATATAAGCTGTAGTTTAAAGCCATTATTTAAGTAACCTAGATTGGCTGATTTCGTTGCTGTTTTTGAGGAAATTCTCACTGGCAACTCATTACTTGAGTGTTAAAGCTCAATTGGATTAAACACTTATAATTATCCATCCAAATCTAAAATTCCCATCTTCACTTGAGTTTGTTCAATAACCTGCCATGCTAAAAACTTTGTTGGGCGATCCCAACGCTCGTAAGCTTAAAAAATACCAACCTTACATTAGTGAAATTAACCTCTTAGAGGAAGACATTAAAGCCCTTTCTGATGAAGATATTAAAGGCAAAACCACAGAGTTTAAACAGCGTCTTGCCAACGGCGAAACTCTGGATGACATTCTACCAGAAGCCTTTGCTGTAGTTAGGGAGGCCGGACGACGAGTTTTAGGATTGCGGCACTTTGATGTGCAACTCTTGGGTGGTGTCATTTTGCACACAGGTCAGATAGCTGAAATGAAAACTGGTGAGGGCAAAACCCTAGTTGCTACCTTACCTAGTTATTTGAATGCTCTTACGGGCAAAGGTGTACACGTTGTTACCGTCAACGATTACCTAGCTCGTAGGGACGCGGAATGGATGGGACAAGTACATCGTTTCTTAGGCTTGAGTGTAGGGCTAATTCAGGCTAGCATGACTCCTCAAGAGCGGAAGAAAAATTACGATTGTGATATTACCTACGTCACTAACAGCGAGGTTGGCTTTGACTACCTGCGCGACAATATGGCAACGTCGATGGCAGATGTGGTACAGCGTCCGTTCAACTATTGTGTGATTGACGAGGTAGACTCGATTTTAATTGACGAGGCGCGGACTCCGTTAATTATTTCCGGGCAAGTCGAACGACCAACAGAAAAATACACCGAAGCTGCCCGAATTGCCAACGCACTCAAAAAAGACGAGCATTACGAGGTGGATGAAAAAGCTCGTAACGTGCTATTGACAGACGAGGGTTTTGCCGAAGCAGAAAGGCTTTTAGAAGTAAAAGATTTGTTTGATCCGGAAGATCCGTGGGCGCATTTTGTCTTTAACGCCATTAAAGCCAAAGAACTTTTCCTCAAGGATGTAAATTACATCGTTCGTAATGGAGAAGTAGTAATTGTAGACGAATTTACTGGGCGGGTGCTTCCCGGAAGGCGCTGGAGCGACGGACTACACCAGGCTATTGAAGCAAAAGAAAGAGTAGAAATTCAGCCGGAAACCCAAACTCTAGCAACAATTACCTATCAAAATCTGTTTTTGCTGTATCCAAAATTAGCTGGTATGACTGGAACAGCAAAGACAGAAGAAGCAGAATTTGAAAAAATTTACAAACTAGAAGTAACTGTCATCCCCACCAACAGAACCAGAAGACGCCAAGATTTGTCTGATATGGTGTTTAAGACCGAAGCAGGAAAATGGCGGGCGATCGCTCAAGAATGTGCTGAAATGCACAACCTTGGTAGACCTGTACTGGTGGGAACCACAAGCGTAGAAAAATCAGAATATCTCAGTCAGTTATTAAAGCAGATGAGTGTTCCCCACGAACTGCTCAACGCTCGACCAGAGAACGTGGAGCGTGAAGCGGAGATTGTGGCTCAGGCAGGACGCAAGGGAGCCGTAACTATCGCGACAAACATGGCTGGTAGAGGTACGGATATTATTTTGGGTGGTAACTCAGAATATATGGCTCGTCTGAAGCTGCGGGAATACCTCCTACCTCGAATTGTCAAGCCAGAAGATGAAGATATATTTGCCATTCACAGGGCTGGTGGTTTACCTCCTGCTGCCACTGGTGGCGGACAAGGTTTTGCCCCAGGCAGGAAAGTCAAAACTTGGAAGGCTTCGCCTCAGGTTTTCCCAACTCAACTTTCTAAAGAAACAGAACAGTTACTCAGACAAGCAGTGGAATCTGCGGTGCGAGAGTATGGCGATCGCAGTCTACCAGAGCTAGAAGCAGAAGACAAGGTAGCTATAGCCGCAGAAAAAGCTCCCACTGACGATCCCATAGTTCAACAATTGCGACAAGCATACAACCGCGTTAAGCAAGAATACGAAGCGTTTACCAATCGTGAACACCAAGAAGTAGTTGACTTGGGAGGTTTGCACGTAATTGGTACAGAACGCCACGAGTCGCGGCGGATTGACAACCAATTGCGGGGACGTGCCGGAAGACAAGGCGATCCTGGTTCAACCAGATTTTTCCTCAGTTTAGAGGATAACTTGATGCGGATTTTTGGAGGCGATCGCGTAGCGCGGTTAATGGATGCCTTCAATGTCGAAGAAGATATGCCGATTGAATCGGGGATGTTGACTCGCAGTTTGGAAGGCGCACAGAAAAAAGTTGAAACCTACTACTACGACATCCGTAAGCAGGTATTTGAGTATGACGAGGTAATGAACAATCAGCGTAAAGCCATTTACGCTGAACGCCGCCGGGTATTGGAAGGGCAAGACTTAAAAGAACAAGTAATTGAGTACGCTGAAAGAACGATGGATGACATCGTTAACTACTACATCAACCCCGATTTACCCTCAGAAGAGTGGGAATTGGACAAGTTGGTGGAAAAAGTTAAAGAATTTGTCTATTTACTGGCAGACTTGCAGCCAACTCAATTAGAAGATATGTCAATGGGCGAGATTAAAGCATTTCTGCACGAACAGGTGCGAATCGCCTACGACATGAAGGAAGCTCAAATAGATCAAATCCAACCCGGATTGATGCGCCAAGCCGAAAGGTTCTTTATCTTGCAGCGAATTGATACATTGTGGCGAGAACACCTACAACAAATGGATGCTCTGCGCGAATCTGTCGGATTGCGGGGTTATGGTCAAAAAGATCCGTTGATTGAGTACAAAACCGAGGGTTATGAACTCTTCTTGGATATGATGGTCAATATCCGCAGAGATGTGGTGTACTCGTTGTTCATGTTCCAACCCCAACCACAACCAGTAGTGCAAACATCCTCAGAGATGGTTTAAAGTTTGCAAGTAGTTTAAGAGTTAGTCTGTAAATTAAGTAGTTAAGCGGGTTAAGGTTTGAGAGAAACTTTTACCCGTTTTTTTATATTTGGATTTGATTTTTAATTGCTGCCAAGATATTCGGGGATCTGAAACTTGCGGCTTGTCACAATCAATGTGGTGGAGTACTAGCAAGTCACTCCAAAGGATTTGGGTTATACTTATGCCAATTCAGCGTGACTAGAGTTGATATTTAACTCAGCCTGTGTTATATTACTCAAGTTGAAAGTTTGCGGGCATAGTTTAGTGGTAAAACCATAGCCTTCCAAGCTATTGATGCGAGTTCGATTCTCGCTGCCCGCTTCAAGAGTCAATCCTAGTGTTTGCTATTTATCGCTTCTCAAGCTTAATTAGGATATTTACTGTAGTACATAAGTATCATTTAAATACGATCGCCTAGCCATACACCTCGAAGCTGGCTTTTTGAGGTGAGATTGAACCTTTAACACTATTGATGTTTGTGCGATCGCAGCTTAATAAAACCAGTAATACTAAATTTATATAATGACCAATAAATATGGTAATTAAATGCGGGTGTTGTATGACTGTTAGTCAATCTCACTCCTATCTTTCTCCAGAAGATTATCTAGAGGCTGAAAAATCTAGCCCAATTAAACACGAATACATTCAAGGAAAAATTTATGCGATGTCAGGGGTAAGCGATGCCCACGTCACAATTGCGACTAATCTCATCGCCTTCCTCAGAAATCATGTGCGTGGAACAGGCTGTCGTCTCTATGCCACAGATATGAAAGCCCGCATCGAATCACTGAATATTTTCTATTATCCTGATATCATGATTACTTGCGATCAACGAGATACAAATTTTGAATATTTCAAACGCTATCCTTGTTTAATTATTGAAGTTCTATCTCCATCTACAGAAGCTTTTGACCGAGGTGATAAATTTAGTGACTATCAAGAATTAGAAACGTTGCAAGAATATATCCTCATCAGTCAAACCCGCAAGCGAGTTGATTGTTTTCGTCGCAATTGTGAGGGTAGATGGGTGCTTTATAGCTATCGAGGAAATCAAGAATTACAGTTCACCAGCGTGAATTTTTCTTGTTCCCTCGCAGATATTTATAAAGATGTATCTTTTCCTGAAAATGTTAATCCTACTTCCGTTTAATTAAAGCGATCGCTTCATAGCAGACTTTTGCCCTCAAACTAAGCAATTTGAGTGATGCGCTGATTTACACGGGGCTTACCAAACCGCTCCCAAGCATTACCACCACGTAGAAATAGCTCCATCCAGCGTATTGGTTCTCCTCCTGAGGCTGATTGCCAACCAGAGCTACCAGGAGCAAAAGCTAAAGTTCCTTCGGGTACCTTAAAGCTACCATCGGAATACACTGCATCGCTGACTACATCTCCAATCCTAATCACTACTTTGGTTTCAGGTTCTAAGTTGATCGTATCTGCCGGAATTGTGGTTTTAATGTTACCGTAACCATCAATCCAAGCAATCCGATCAAGGGGAACATCTGGAATTTGCTCAGGATCGATGCTATCTCCCAAAAGACTAAAATCTTCATTTACGATCGCAGCCGCAGCAGGAGGAAATACATCCCGTGAGCGAAACTGGGAACCACCACGAGAAACGTTGACAACTTTCAACAACTTAGTATGATTTTTGACGAAGGAAAGGGTATAACCCGCATTCACACCAACCACTTTTACGTCATTGGATAACAAAGCATAGGTTAATCCTTCACCCTCATTGTCTCGACGAGATTGCGGATCGTCTTGGCGAGGTGCGCAGTTGTGATAAATTAGGCGATCGCTATAACCAGGATTTAAGCCTAGTTGAGCAATCCAGAAACCCGTTGCCAGGGTACTGAATGGAGGAACCGAAAGTGAATGAACCTGAGCATGGGGAAAAGCCATCAACAGACGTTGCACGACTTCAGTAAATGCTGGATCTCCTGTACCGTAGTCTGCAATAACACAGATATACATTCTGCCCCTCCAAATCAGGGTATTAATGGGAATCTTATACCATTTCGGATTTTAGATTTTGGATTGGAAATCGTCTTTTTTGTCCGGGTTCCGTGAATCCATCTAAAAATCTGCCTCATCAGCAGTCTAAGTGCGATCGCGATGATAGGCAATAGGCTCAGAGAAAAGTTGCAAATTCCAATGATAAGAATAGGCAAACACAATCTTGCTTTTAGTTTTAAATAACTAATGTATTGCTTTAAAAATTGACATTTTACAAATCGAGTGTATCTGGATAACCATAAGAGTAAGATTACTCACGCCAAAAGTTATTGGAGGCAGCAGCGTATGGTTGTACTTACTGCTCGATCTGAAAATACCAAACCGCAAGGTCGCTTGACCATGCAAACAGTCGAGATCGGATCTGAAACATTGTGTCTTCGTTCTCTTGATTGGGATCGCGATCGCTTTGATATTGAGTTTGGATTGCAGAATGGTACAACTTATAACTCGTTTCTTGTTCAAGGTGAAAAGACTGCCTTAATCGACACCTCTCACCGCAAGTTTCAGGAGTTGTATTTGGACGCGTTGACAGGGTTAATTGACCTTTCAACTCTGGATTATTTAATTATTAGTCACACCGAACCGGATCACAGTGGCTTAGTTAAGGAAGTATTGCAGTTAGCCCCCCAAGTGACAGTAGTTGGGGCAAAGGTTGCAATCCAATTCCTCCAAAATATGGTGCATCAGCCATTTCAATCTCTGATTGTCAAGAATGGTGATCGCTTGAATCTAGGCAATGGACATGAGTTAGAATTCGTTTCTGCCCCGAATCTGCACTGGCCTGATACTATCTTTACCTATGATGCTAAAACCCGCATCCTGTTCACTTGCGATGCATTTGGGATGCATTATTGCAACGATTACACTTTTGATGAAGATCCAGAGCTAATTGAAGCAGATTTTAAATATTACTACGACTGCTTGATGGCTCCAAATGCTCGTTCTGTTTTGTCTGCAATCAAGCGGATAGATAAATTAGATGTGGGTATAATCGCTACCGGACACGGGCCACTTCTGCAACATCATCTGTCAAACTGGGTAAATTGCTATCAGCAGTGGAGTCAAGAACAAGCGAAGGCAGATACTTTAGTTGCCCTTTTCTACTCTGAAGATTACGGCTATAGCGACCAATTGGCAAGGGCGATCGCTCATGGTATTCAGAGAAATGGAGTGGCGGTAGAACTGGTAGATTTAAGTGATGCTGAACCCCATGAAGTACGAGAGTTGGTAAATCAAGCGACAGGTTTAGTTATTGGGATGCCATCCCAATCGAATCAAAATGCCCACGCAGCTTTAAGTACAATTCTTGCAGCCGCACACAACAAGCAAGCGATCGGACTGTTTGAAACTGGGGGTGGAGAAGATGAGCCAATTTATCCCCTGCGGAACAAGTTTCAAGAAATTGGGCTAACCGAAGCTTTTCCACCAATTTTGATTAAAGAACCACCGACGCAGATTACCGAACAGATGTGTGATGAGGCGGGGACAGATATCGGACAATGGCTAACTCGCGATCGCACGATCAAACAAATTAAAGCTTTAGATAATGATTTAGAACGATCACTGGGGCGTCTTAGCAGTGGGCTTTATATTATTACTGCTCGCAAAGGAGACGTAAAGAGTGCCATGTTAGCCTCTTGGGTAATGCAGGCGAGCATGAATCCTTTGGGAATAGCGATCGCAGTTGCCAAAGATCGGGCAATTGAATCATTACTACACGTAGGCGATCGCTTTATTCTTAACGTTTTAGAGGAAGATAACTACCAAAGCTTAATGAAACATTTCCTCAAGCGTTTCTCTCCTGGTGCAGATCGGTTTGCAGGCATTAAAACCTATTCTGCTAGCAATGGCTGTCCAATTTTGGCGGAAGCACTAGCATACATGGAATGTGAAGTTACGATGCGAATGGAGTGTAGCGATCACTGGATTATTTACAGCAACGTCCAAACTGGAAGAGTCGCCAAAATAGATGCTTTGACTGCCGTTCATCATCGCAAGGTTGGAAATCATTATTAGGAAAGGCAGCTACGCTGAGGGCAGAAGGCAGAAGGAATATTCTTAATTTTCCCCCTGCTTCCCATACTCTTCGCCTACCCATTCACCTTCATCGGAGTCTTTACACAATGCTATTACTTAAAGACGTGCCAGTTAAGCCCGTGAAGCGGGAAAGCTGGTTAAATCTGGGACGAATTGTGCAAGCACTGGAATTGATTCAGGATTTGATTGTAATTTCGCTGTGCATCGGTTTATTTAGCTTCATGGTGCTACAAATTCAAACCATGTTCCTCTCTCTTATCCCCCCAATTCAATTCCATACTGTGATGGCAGATATCCTGTCATTGCTGATTTTGGTAGAGTTATTTCGCTTGCTAATCATTTACCTGCAAGAGCAACGAGTTTCGATTGGAGTTGCTGTTGAAGTTTCTATAGTTTCTGTGTTGCGAGAAATGATTGTGCGTGGCGTGCTCGAAACGACTTTTGTGCAAGTTTTAGCTGCCTGTGCTTTTTTACTTGTTTTAGGCGTGTTAATGGTTCTTAGAGTTTGGCTACCTCCAACCTTTGAAGGTATCGATCCTGAGCAACAAGTTTCAAAGCGTTACAAAAAGCGTTTTGCCCAAGAAATCGCTGAAATGAATCCTCATTCTGATTATTGATTGTTAATTGCCCATTGTTAATTGTTCATTGCCATTAACCATTAGCTATTAGCCGTTAGCCCTTAGCCCCTTATCCACCAACAAACTTTTATGTCTCTCCAAACTGTGATTCCTACAACCACCCACCCTCGTGACGTTCAAGTTGCTGAAATTAGTACTAATACGTTAGTGTTGCGATCGCGTACTTGGGAACGCCTTAAGTTTGAAGTTGAATATGCTCGCCAAAAAGGAACAACAGCCAACTCCTACCTGATCCAAGGCGATCGCACTGCTTTAATCGATCCTCCCGGCGAGTCTTTCACCCAAATTTTCTTACAAGAATTACAAAAACATTTGGATTTGACGCGGTTAGATTATATTCTTCTCAATCACGTCAATCCCAATCGCATGGCAACTCTCAAAGTTCTCCTTGAACAAGCACCCCAAGCCACAATTATTTGCTCTAAACCTGGTGCTAATGCCTTAAAAGTGACTTTCCCGAATTGGGAATCGAAAATTCAAATTGTCCGTTCTGAAGACACTCTTGACTTGGGAGGAGGACACCAACTGCAATTTGTGAGTGTACCAACCCCTCGTTGGGCAGATGGATTATGTACTTATGACCCTGCTACCTGTATTCTGTATACTGATAAGTTCTTCGGGGTTCATGTCTGTAATGATGTTCTGTTTGATGAAAACTGGAAAGAACTGGATGAGGATCGGCGCTACTATTTTGACTGTCTCCATGCTACCCAGGCAAAACAAGTTGAAGTAGCTCTAGAGAAATTAGCACCCTTAAAAACTAAATTTTACGCCCCTGGACACGGCCCGATCATCCGCTACAGTCTCAGTCGCTTTACCTACGATTACCGTAAGTGGTGCCAAGAACAAAAAACCCAACAATTGCGAGTAGCCTTGCTTTTTGCCTCTGCTTACGGCAATACAGCGACATTGGCAGTTGCGATCGCTCAAGGTTTAATTCAAAGTGGAATTGCTGTCGAATCTATCAACTGCGAACTAGCAGAACCCTCTGAAATTACTCGTGCGATTGAGTCTTGCGATGGTTTTATGATCGGTTCCCCTACTTTAGGTGGCCATGCACCTACTCAAATCCAAACTGCCTTGGGTATTGTACTGTCTACGGCAGCGAAAACTAAGCTAGCGGGAGTTTTTGGTTCTTATGGTTGGAGTGGCGAGGCTGTCGATTTAATTGAAAGTAAGTTGCTGGATGCTAATTACCGTTTGGGGTTTGAAAGTATCCGCGTTCGCTTCAGTCCTACTGAATTTACCTTACAGCAGTGCCAAGATGCAGGAGCAGAATTTGCCCAAATATTGAAAAAGAATAAAAAACTTCGCGCTCCTCGCCAAGCTCTAACAGAAGCGCATATTGATCGCACAGAACAAGCTGTCGGGCGGATTGTTGGTTCTTTGTGCGTTTTGACTACCCAACAGGATAACAACCACAGTGGAATCTTAACATCTTGGGTATCCCAAGCTACTTTTACTCCCCCTGGTTTAATGATTGCCATTGCCCAGGAACAAAATGCTGATGCCCTCATTCATCCAGATGATCAGTTTGTTCTTAATATCCTTAAAGAAGGACGCAATCTCAGACGGCATTTTTCTTCTCGCAATACACCTCAAGAAAATCCTTTTAGTCAATTGGCAACTCAAACAGCTAACAACGGTTGCCTAATTCTCAGTGATGCTCTTGCCTATTTAGAATGCACTGTCCAAAATTTAATGGAATGTGGCGATCGCTGGTTAATTTATGCAACTGTAGATAAAGGAGAAGTGTTAGAACCTACGGGCATGACAGCCATCCAGCACCGCAAATCAGGTAGCCATGATTATTAAATCCAAAAAGCTAGTCCTGACTAACCGCCAAAGAACCAGCTTCACACAATATGTACCATTAATTGCTGTAATGAAAGTTACTTATTTTAACCGAATTTACCGCTAACGTACTCTTTAGTAGCTTCCTGTTGAGGAT
Organism: Chlorogloeopsis sp. ULAP01; assembly: GCF_030381805.1. Classification (NCBI taxonomy): domain Bacteria; kingdom Bacillati; phylum Cyanobacteriota; class Cyanophyceae; order Nostocales; family Chlorogloeopsidaceae; genus Chlorogloeopsis; species Chlorogloeopsis sp. ULAP01. The sequence continues at coordinate 229,902 of NZ_JAUDRH010000015.1, read as the reverse complement.
TTTGGAAAATAGCCTCTGTGCGGTCAAATTCAACTAAGTAACCAGTCCGGCTACCTTTTTCTGAAGTCTGAACGTTGAAAAATGCTGTCATATCTGATACACGCGATGCTTGTTGCATATTATGAGTCACAATCACCACAGTAAATCGCTGCTTGAGTTCGTGAATCAATTCTTCAACTTGCAGTGTCGAAATCGGATCGAGAGCCGAACAAGGCTCATCCATTAAAATTACATCTGGTTGAACAGCGATCGCGCGGGCAATACACAAGCGCTGTTGTTGTCCACCAGATAAAGACAAACCACTTTGCTTGAGTTTATCTTTAACCTCATCCCATAAAGCAGCTTGCTTGAGCGATCGCTCCACCAATTCATCCATATCACCTTTGTAACCGTTAATTTTCGGTCCAAAAGCAATATTTTCATAAATCGATTTCGGAAACGGGTTCGGTCTTTGAAATACCATCCCGATTTTACGCCGCACCTCTACCGGATCGATGTGAGGAGCATACAAATTTTCACCATAGTAAAAAACTTTACCCTCTGCCCGAAACGATTCAATCAAGTCGTTCAAGCGATTATAACAACGTAATAGCGTACTCTTACCACATCCACTAGGGCCAATGAAAGCAGTCACTCGATTTCTGGGAACATTCATCCAAACGTCACGTACTGCCAAAAATTTACCGTAGTAAATGTTCAGCGCTTCTGTACGTAAAACTGTTTCAGTTTGATTTGCAGTACTAACGTCAGTAGCCATAAATAAATCCTGGGTTTGAAATTTAACTGTGCTAAACTTGTCAATCAAAAAATTAGTATGCTTTGCGACTAGTTGCCCAACGAGCAATAATACTGGTAATTAAAACCATCAGTACCAAAATCAAAGATGCTGCCCAAGCCAATGACTGCCAGTTTCTGAATGGAGCAATGGCAAAGTTGAAAACTAAAACTGCAAGGGAAGCAGTTGGTTCCAATAAACCACTAGGCCAGTATTGAGAGAATAAAGCTGTGAATAGGAGGGGTGCGGTTTCTCCTGCGGCTCTAGCAATTGATAATGTTGCCCCAGTCACAATTGCTGGTAATGCTGCCGGCAGTACCACTAACATCACAGTCTGAAAGTTTGTTGCTCCAATTCCAAATGCTGCTTGACGCAAGTCTTGTGATACTAATTGCAAAGCTTCATCTGTTGTTCGCACAATAATCGGTAACATTAGTACTGCTAGCGCTGCTCCTCCGGCGATCGCAGAAAATGTACCTAGTGTTGTCACCACAATTGCATAGGCAAATACACCCGCAATAATCGAGGGTACCCCACTGAGAATATTTGTGGCAAAACGTACCCAACGAGATATCTTCCCGGAGCTAAACTCAGTCAGATAAATCGCTGCTAACACACCAAAAGGAATGCTAATCAGAGCGCCGATGCCTACCATGATTAATGTGCCGACGATCGCATTACCAAACCCACCCCCTTGCACCAATGGTGGTGGTGGCAATTCGGTAAATAGACTCAACCGAAAACTGCCTAAGCCTTGAATAATGACGTAAGAAAGTACTGCTAGTAAAGGCAAAAGTGCCAATGCCCCGCATAAAAATGCTAAAACTGTCATCACTGTGCTAAACAGCGTTCGTCCTGACATCGAAGTGCGAGTCAGACTGCTGCGGATCAATTTGGGATCGGGCTGATTGGGGACAAAAGAAGACATACTTTAAAACACGCAAACAACAAATGTCTACAGCCGCTTCATCCGCAGAACGATAAACTCTGCGAGAATATTGACTAGTAATGTCAAAACAAACAAAATTAATGCCGCATACATCAGAGCAGCCACTTGCAAACCGCTTGCTTCTGCAAATTGATTTGCTAGAAGAGAAGAAATTGTATTGGCTGGTGCAAATAATGAGGGGCTGATTGTGTTAGCATTTCCAATCAACATTGTTACAGCCATTGTTTCTCCCATTGCTCTACCTAAGGCAAGCATGACTGCACTGACTATGCCAGAGAAAGCTGCGGGAATAATCACTTTTAAAATTGCTTCCCAACGCGTTGCTCCCAGTCCAACTGCTGCTTCGCGTAAGTTCCGAGGCACCGCAATTAAAGCATCGCGCGAAATTGCCGTGATGATCGGCAATGTCATAATTGCCAAGATAACTCCTGCTGGTAACATTCCAGGGCCTGTAGGAGGGGTGCTAAATATTGGTAGCCAACCTAGATAAGTATTCAGCCATCTGCCTATGGCTGTGATGATCGGTACCAAAACAAATATTCCCCAAATCCCGTAAACTACACTCGGAATCGCTGCTAGCAGTTCGACTAAGAATACTAATACTGTCCGTACTGATACTGGTAATAGATTTTCACTCAATAGCACTGCTGTTCCAACACCAATTGGCACTGCTATTAATAGACCGAGAAAGGAACTTACTAATGTTCCATATATTGCTGGTAATACACCGTAATCGTTATTTACTGGATTCCAAACACTTTTACTTAAAAAGTTGGCACCAAATTTTTGGATTGCTGGCATTGCATCTGCGCCAACTTGAATTGCTATCCATAATAAAATGCCTGCGATCGCCAGTGCAAATATTCGCGTCAGCCAAATAAAGCCACGATCCAACGACTTTTCAAATTCTGAACGTGGTTTTACTGTTGGCTGATGATGATTGGCTGATGTATTCATGAATGACTTTATCCATCAACGGTTAAAAAAGTGGGAGCGAACCACATAACCACATTAGTAATTGGATTAGTAAGTTGGTTAATTACAGCAAATCACAAAAGCACAAAATGCTATTTGTTGGCGCTAGGACTATTGCTTGAACCCACAGCAATTTTGTAATCCGGGCTAATAGCATCGGCTGCTGCTGCCACTTTCTCAATTACATTTTGAGGTAAAGCAACGTAACCTAGTTCTGGAGCTACTTTCTGTCCTTCGGTCAAGCCATACTCAATCATTGCTTCAACTGCTTTGGCTTTTGCTGCATCGGGGTATTTCTTATAAGCTAAAATCCAGCTGTAACTAATGATGGGATAAGATGCATCACCTTGTGGATCTGGTTCAAAGGCACGCATATTTGTTGGTAAAGTAATAGCTTCTAAGGTTTTAGATGCTGATTCATCGTTAGGTGTCACAAATTTACCAGCCTTATTTTCCAAAGCTGCAAATTTGAGATTGTTTTGCTTGGCATAACCATACTCTATATAGCCAATTGAACCTTGAGTTTGTTGAACTTGGGCTGTAACGCCTTCGTTACCCTTTGCACCAACTCCCACAGGCCAACTGACTGTTTTGCCTTCACCAACTTTGCTTTTCCATTCTGGGCTAATCGTACTCATGTGTTTGGTAAAGACACCAGTGGTTCCACTACCATCTGAGCGATACACAACTGTAATTGGTTCGTTAGGGAGGTTAACTCCAGAGTTAGCAGCAGCAATTTTCGGATCATTCCAGGTCTTAATTTTGCCTAGTAATATATCTGTATATACTGCTCTTGGTAAATTTAACTGCTCAACACCAGGCAGGTTATATGCCAGTACAATAGTACCAGCTGTCATTGGTAACAGTAATACACCTTTATCCTGTGGTACTTTTTGGATTTCGTCGTCCTTCATTGCCACATCACTAGCACCAAAGTCCACAGTACCTTTGGTAAATTGCTCAACTCCAGCACCACTACCAACTGACTGATAACTCACTTGGAGGCTAGGATATTTCTTGTTCAAATTCTGAAACCAAGTTTGATACAGTGGCGCGGGGAAAGAGGCACCAGCTCCAGTTAATCGTACAGTTCCACCAAGATCCAGTTTTCCTGGGCTAGAGGCAGTAGCATCAGTAGCAGTATTAGGGGATGCATCGTTAGTCGCAGTATTGTTTTCACCACCACAAGCTGCCAAGCTCATCGCTAAAACTAATACTGAAACTGTTTTTGATAAAAGAGACTGATTAATTGCAGGTGTACGGAAAAGCATGGATGTGATTTTAGTGTTTTTTACAACTAATGCCTCTACAAAGTATATATTCGCTTGGTTAAGCAAAGGTTAAGCCAGGTCAAACAATCACATTTTTATCCTGTAATTTTTGGAAAGTTTACTTTCGTTTGTTAGCTAAAACTTGGCACGTATAATTTATTTAAATTGCTTGTTAAATGTTTACCAGTACATTTGTATTTATGAAATTCAAATAAAGTGATTTCAAAAAAATATTAAATATTGATTAAGTTATTTAAAATTGAAAAACAAGAAGTAATAAAGTCTTCTAATAAGTTAGTAAATTTGCATATCACCATAATGATGTTTTTGTATTAATATTCAGTAAATTTTACTAGAGAGTATGAGCAGATGAATCTGGAACAAAGCACCAGAAACAAAAGCGATCGCCGTAGCTTGAGTAGTCAATTACTACATATCTCACATCTCAATTATTTAGTATCAATAGTATCTTTATACTCCAAACACCAAGAATATTTATAAGTATATTTACGCCAGCAAGGCAATTGTTTGCCACATACAAGCTACTGTTTTAGACCAGCCTATAATTGAGAACATCGATCAGTTCTTGACAACTTTGAGTGTGTAGATAGTAATTGTGGCAAAATCCCAAGCAGACTGTTAATTGCTTTACATCTATGCTGAAATTTGTATAATTCAGAGTAACTTTAAAATATGGCAATTTTTTCAGTAAAAGGTAAAAATACAATATTTTATTTTAATTTTCTACTGTGACATGAGAATTATTGGCACGAGTATTTGTAAATGTTAGCTGCATCCAATCAACTGTTATGGTCTATGATTGGCTTACTGCTAACGATGGGTGGTACCTTCTTAGAAGCGCATATCACTACCCTACCTTTAAGTTGGAGTAAGCACGGAATTCATACTTTTTCTCTGGGCGTCACCTTTCAAATTGGCGGAGTGCTCCTAGTGGGTTGTTTAGGCGGCAAAAATGCAGGTGCGCTTTCACAAATTGCCTATTTAGTTATGGGCTTAACTTTGTTACCTGTGTTTGCTGACGGTGGTGGTATAGGGTATGTTAGATTATCTCAGTTTGGCTATTTATTAGGTTTTATTCCTGGAGCTTGGATTTGTGGCTTTTTTGCCTTTAAAGCTAGACCTAGACTCGAAACTTTGGCTTTTAGTTGCATTTGTGGCTTGTTAACTGTTCATATCTGCGGTATTTGTTATTTAATTCTCAGTTATTTTTTTCAGTGGCAAGGTACAGAAACTTTGTCACTAACGCAAGCAATTCTTAAATATTCTTGGTTTGCACTACCAGGACAAATAGCAGTTATCTGCGCCATTACACTCATAGCATATGTACTGCGGCAAATAATGTTCTATTAGCTTTCAATTGCCGCGTCTTTGCTTGTGTATTAATGTTTGCTTTTAATAAGAGTATCTGTATTACAGCGATTCCCTATTAAGTGAGGTACACAACCAATGTTTTAAACGCAGAGGCACACTAAAGTGGCGCACAGAGAAGTATGAGCTTCGGCTTCCGGCAATTATAACTTCGGTGGGTACGCGGAGGTTTGCCCAATTTTATTAAGTATCTAAACAAAATTAATTACACATTTTTTGCTGTTCCCTGTTCCCCGTTAAGAGTTCCCTTGCCTCCACCCATAACTTTAATTTTGCTTCACCACTTAGCAATGTACTCAGTACCTCAGTAGATTAGAAAACGCCATAACGCAAGTTATTGACTATTGACTATAAACCATTGACTATTGACTATTGAACGGACACTTTGTAACCTGCGGGAACCCTTCTTGTGCAAGTGTCCTCCTCTTGACTAACTAGCTATGCATTTAAAAAATTCCCTCTTTTGGATCGCCGCCCTCATAGTTTTTTTATTAGACCAATTGACAAAATACTGGGTTGCTCAAACCTTTAACTTGGGGCAGACGTTGCCACTTTTACCTGGAATCTTTCATTTTACCTATGTTACCAATACTGGTGCAGCTTTTAGTTTACTCTCAGGCAAAGTAGAATGGTTGCGCTGGCTATCATTGGGAGTAAGTTTAGCATTGATAGCTTTAGCCTGGTTTGGCCCAATTTTACATCGCTGGGATCAACTGGGTTATGGACTGATATTAGGTGGTGCAATGGGTAATGGAATAGATCGCTTTGTGTTGGGTTATGTTATTGATTTTCTTGATTTTCGACTGATCAACTTTCCAGTGTTTAATCTTGCAGATGTGTTTATTAACGTTGGTATTGCTTGTTTGCTAATTGCTACTTTTAAAAAAACACCAACTTCAAATCGCAGACCACGGTAAAAGTCTGATCACCTACTACAAATAAACAGGAGACAGATACAATCTGCCTCCTATTTTCTGGCTAAAAATCTTCCTGTGATTTTTTCAACTCATCATCAAAATGCTATTAACTAGTCTCAGATTGAATCTCAACTAGCTTAAAGCCATAATTTGTTAGTTGCCAGTATTAGGAACTGTTTCCACACCGCTAGGAACGCTGGAAGGAGATGTATTGGTTGGATCGCCCATGCTGCCGGGAGTAGTTGTGCTTCCTGGTTCAGTGGTGCTGCCAGGAGCGGGGGTGATTTTAATTGTGTTGCCAGAGTCAGGACTTTGAGTTGCGTCCGGGGCGGGTACTGTTTGAGGAGCGGGAGTAATGTTGCTTGGGCTGCTGCCAGGTACTGGCTCAATTGTGCTGCCGGGTGCTGGCTCAATTGTGCTGCCAGGCGCTGGTTCAAGTGTGCTGCCAGGCGCTGGTTCAATTGTGCTGCCAGGTGCTGGTTCAGTTGTATTGTCAGGAGTAGTCGTGCTTCCTGGAGTCTCAGTGGTACCTTCTGGAGCAGGTGATGCCTCAGGTGATGCCTCAGGTGATGCCTCAGGTGTTGTTGTCGGAGTTGCTTCAGGAGTTGTTGTGGTTCCTTGAGCGCTGCCGCCACAGCGTGAATTAAGTGGGAAACGCTTACACAAAATTTCCTGTGCTTCTGGAGAAAGCTTAATTTCTGCGGCAGACTCACCCGTTTCTAACTCTTGAACTTCTTTTGGAGTTGGATTTCTTGGATCTCCTGGTTGTGGAGTTCTTGATTGGGAGCTTTGAGCAAGAACTAGACTGCTAGTTAGTGCCAAAATCATGCCTGTACCAATCAGGGTTACAAATTTCCCCTTCATATAACTTAACCTCAACACCTAAATACAAAGAAGTACTCGCCCCATTAAATCAAACAATGGGATCAAGAAAATCTTCCTAAAAGAAGATGTATTTTTTTCTTATAGGGTGTAAGAGGGTGTAGCTATTGTAAAAATTAAATCATTCGTTGATTTGTCTATAGTTATAAAAGAATAATACAGAAAAAGCAATTATTGCTGTTTAACAAGTAAATACGGTGTATAACTACAGAATATTAGAATAGCAGGAATCAAATATTAGACTGCAAACAGAAGTTACAAAATTAACAAAACGAGTCATATTACTATATATTATCTTGGTGTCATAGAGAATTAGGAACGAAACCGTACTGTCAACGTCTATGCGGCTCTATGGGTACAATTGTGAAATACAAACATAGAGATTGCGTTTTGCCTCGATTTTCTACTCTTTAAGCGTGGTTCGATTAGCCGATGAGTTCTCCCCCACCTCCCCACAAGCCACAAACACTGCTTGGTCAGATAACGCAAGCAGTACAAACAATCCAAGCTAGGGTAGATTTTTCTAAGCTGGCACTTAAGCCCAATGCCAGAGTACCAGAACTTTGGGTGCAGGACGCGGGGACGGACAAAGCAGAAGTATATCCGCTATTGGGCGATCGCTATGTACTTGGTCGCAGTTCCAAATCCTGCGATATTGTTGTGCGCAACCCAGTTGTCAGTCAAATCCACTTGTCACTATCGCGGGATTCTACTCAAAGAAAACCAGTTTTCGTTATTAAAGATGAAAACTCAACGAATGGTATTTATCGTGGCAAGCGTCGAGTTACCTCCCTAGAGTTGCGTCACGGCGATATCCTGACGTTAGGGCCACCAGAGCTTGCAGCTTCAGTGCGTCTGCAATATGTCGATCCGCCTCCAGTGTATGTCAAAGCGGCAACTTGGGGAGCTTATGGTGTTGGTGGTGTCAGTGCCTTAATGGCATTAATCATCGGCGTAGAATGGTTAAAGTTTTCTGTTAGACCATTACCAATCGCCACCCGTGCTCCAGTTATTGTATATGCCCGTGATGGAGAAACACCGCTACGTGAACCACGGACAACTGCCCATATAGATATGAAACGGTTGGAGGATTTTGGTCCTTATTTGCCTTCGGCTGTAGTTGCTTCGGAAGACAGTCGCTATTATTGGCACTTTGGAGTCGATCCCTATGGAATTTTACGAGCCATATTTATAAACACCAAAAGTGGGGATGTTCAGCAAGGAGCTAGTACAGTCACTCAGCAAGTTGCCCGGAGTTTGTTTCGCGAATATGTGGGCAGACAGGATTCTTTGGGGCGTAAATTAAGAGAAGCAATTGTTTCTTTTAAATTGGAAACTTTTTACAGCAAAGATTACATTTTGTTGACTTACTTAAATCGGGTGTTTTTAGGAGCGGATACTTCCGGCTTTGAGGATGCTGCTAGATATTACTTTGATAAGTCAGCAAAAGAGTTAACTTTGGCAGAGTCAGCAACATTAGTAGGAATTTTACCAGGGCCTAATAGTTTCAATTTTTGTGGGGATAACGAAAGTAGAAGACGGGTGGTAGAGTACCGCAATCGGGTGCTGCGGCGGATGTTGAACGCAGGCAAAATCAAACAAGATGAGTATAACCGAGCGAGGCGATCGCCTGTGGAAATTAGCCCCAAGGTTTGCGAAACTCAAGCCAAGACAATTGCTCCATATTTTTATAGTTACGTCTTTCAAGAACTCGAATCCATCTTGGGAAAAGACATAGCGGGTGAAGGCAACTTTATTATTGAGACTCAGCTAGATCCCGCAATTCAATCACAGGCAGAAACAGCGTTGCGCAATCATGTCAATGACGCTGGCAGAAGTTTCAACTTTTCTCAAGGGGCGATCGTTACCCTTGATTCTAGTACTGGCGCTGTCTTAGCAATGGCGGGGGGTACCGACTATGCCAAAAGTCAATTCAACCGTGCTTTTCAAGCTCAACGGCAACCCGGTTCTACCTTCAAAATTTTTGCTTATACCACCGCTATAGAACAGGGAATTTCACCAAGTACAAGTTATTCATGTAGTTCCTTAACTTGGCAAGGATTTACCTACAAACCCTGTCGAGCCGGTGCTGATGTTAGTTTAGATGTTGCCACAGGGCTTGCCCAATCAGAAAATCCCATTGCCTTGAGAATTGCAAGGCAGGTAGGATTAAATAAAGTCGTAAGCATGGCACAACGCTTAGGGGTTAAATCACAATTAGATCCAGTGCCTGGATTGGTATTGGGACAAAGTGTGGTTAATGTTTTGGAAATGACTGGCGCTTTTGGTGCAATTAGCAATCGCGGCGTCTGGAATCGTCCTCATGCGATTAGCAGGATTTTAGACAGTAGTGATTGTAAGGATCGCAATGACTTAAAAACTTGCCGCGTCATCTACTCCTTTGATCAAGATGCCGATGCCAATAGACGGGTACTGCGCACTGAGGTAGCTAACACCATGACTCGTTTGCTACGTGGGGTAGTTACAAGTGGTACTGGTACTCGTGCTGCCATTGGTGATTTTGCAGTATCTGGAAAAACAGGCACAACTGATAAAAACGTTGACTTGTGGTTTATTGGTTATATTCCCAGCCGCCGCATCGCCACAGGTGTTTGGCTGGGTAACGACAATAACTCTCCTACATCTGGTAGTAGTGCTCAAGCAGCTCAGTTGTGGGGAAATTATATGCGTAGAGTAGTTCGCTAGAAAATAGGTTACAGGTGACAGTTTTTACTGTCCCCTATTCCCTAGTCCCTAGTCCCCTATTTATATCCCCGCCAAGGATTAACTTGCAGTTTGCCACTGGGCTGGAAAACTACTTCAAAGTGAGCAAGGGGTTCTTTGGTATTAGGTGCTGCAACAGTTGAGCCGTAAACGCTATGGAACATTCGCGGCAAAGGTGTCTCTCGAAAATAGTCAAATGCAACTTGGTTTAGTGGTTCATAATCGGCAATAATGCCATCTTTGTTAACTGCGACGCGATATTTCAAGTCACGTGTATAACTAGGAGTGCCTTGCCAATTTTGACGAACAACACTATAAAGCTTTTGATTTAATTCTTTGATTTTATTAGAGTCAGTAATTTTTTGTCCGGTAACATCGGGCGTTTTAGTGTATCCACGCCAAGGACTAATTTGAAGTATACCTTCGTTAGTAAAGACCACTTTGAATTGAGCGATCGCTTCTTTTGGAACAGAAGTACGATTTGTAGGATTGGAGAGTAAATCAGGTAAGGGAGTTTGATTAACTACCTGATTTGATTCAGAATCAACAGCTTTATAACCAATGATCGTACCATCAGCAGCCACACCTACACGAAAAACTGCATTTTGCTGCAATGCTTTGCGATTTTTCCAAGTAGGATTAATTTGGTTATAAATTTGACGGTTTAATGCCCGTAGTTGGGATGCATCCGTAATTTCTGGAACTGTATTTAAAAGTGCTTCTAAATTTGCAACAGTAGGCGATGGAGTAGGTGTCAGATTTTTAGTTGCTGCGGAAATCGGTGTCGGAGTTGGTGTCGAATTTGCTGCTACTTGTTGATTGGCGAGCGGTAAAGGAGTGCTAGGAACTGGTTCAGAAGTATTGGCATTAGGATTAGTTGAACTAGATTGCTCCTGGGTTTCTGGCTGGGGTGAACGCACTTGAGGAGGTGGGATCATGCCGAAAGCGATCGCTGCTGCGGCTAAACTAGTCGCCCCTACACTAGCTGGCAGTGTCTGTTTAAACAAAGCTTGACTGTTGCTGCCATAGCGTTTTGGAACTGGTTGTAATTCCAGTGATAGCTCAGGTAAAGTTTGACTGTCAGCAAAAAATTGGTCAACAGCTTCCACTAAATCAAACAATTGCACTGTATTCAAATCCATTTGAATAGGCTGTTTACCGTTGTGGGAGCTAACCTCTAAATCTTGACCAGGAATTTCTGAATGTACAATTAGCCTATGGCGATTGACATCTATTTTTTGCAACTGCACCAACTCTGACTCAAAGTTATGAGCTTGCGGATGGTTAACATTACTCAAAAATTCTTGAGCATAGGCACTAACTGTCCTCGTCAAACTTTCAAAAAATTCCCGTCCTCCAGATAAAGGTTGACGATAACCAGATAAGTAGCATTCTGCATTCACTAAGATTGAAAGTGCAGGGCGCAATTCTTGATATTGTGCAGTTTGGGCAGCATCACTGAGACCTTCTAAAACCAACGTGCAATTGGGTAGGCTGTACTTACGTTGAATATTCATTCTACTTCACCGTCAAAAAGGCTAATCCAGAACCGCTGCATTCCAGCCGTACCGGTACAAAATAGTAATTTAGCTAATAAATCTATAGCCAATTCATCTAATTTTTCATCTGAATTTAATGCCAGTACACCAGAACGTCGCGGGTTCATTCGGCTTTTAAAATGCGCTCTAAACCGTTCTAAGTAATTAGATAAACGCAAATTTTGTTCGAGAGGAATTTGTTTCTCATTTAGCTGTTGATATATCATCAGCATCTGGCGAATCACAACTGTTAACCGCCGCGCTAAATAGCAAGTAATTACTACTAAGGCTTTTGCCTCCATAATGCTTAAAGAACGGCGGATATGTGCTCGTCTTAAAGGGTTGGAGCTACGCATTCGCCACAAATTCACCCTATCTTTAATGATTCCTTTTAAATCCAATTCTTCGGCAAATGCCAGGATAGCTTCTGAACCACCAAGTTCTAGAGCTTCAATTGCCAGTAAAATCAAGTCAATTTGCACCCGTGTTTTTCTGGGACATCCCTGTCCTTCAATCGCAGGATCAGGTAAAGAATCTAGAATCATTGGTAGCGATTGGGAAGTTGGACTATTAAAAGGCGTTACACTAGCAGAGACATTCATTATAAATACCTTGTGCGGCTGCGACAGACTCGGTAAAACTAATTTAAGATAGATAGCTTAAGCGGGAAATGTTCACTTGTGGCAGTAGAATAACTGCCCGACTATGATACATACATTAGTTACTCTTTCTATTCAAATATTTCCGCATACACAGCTTAATGTTTTCAAAGCGTAAATTTTATTTTCTATTGTTTATTGTTGTTACTATCATTCCATCCTTAGCTTGGTGTAGATTCAGATAATCGTCAATGGATAGCAACAGAGTGCTAATTCCATGCGTATGACATTATAGTGTACGATTTGTCAGGTATCTGCCCGCAACCACCCGATAGATTCCTATCGGCAGATGGGAGCAAGGATGTACTGCTGTATCTTGATCAAAGCTATCTTTAATCTATGGATCTGAAGTCTCTGATTCGTGATATTCCAGATTTTCCTAAACCCGGAATTGTATTTCGGGATATCACTACACTTTTGCGCGATCCAGAAGGTTTGCGCCATACTATTGACTTATTCACACAAAAGATTCTCGATGCCAGGCTGAAGGCAGATTACGTGGTGGGAATGGAGTCACGAGGCTTTATGTTTGGCACGCCTCTGGCTTATAAAATCGGAGCAGGTTTTATCCCTGTTCGCAAACCAGGTAAGCTACCAGCAGCAGTGCATTCTATTGAGTATGAACTGGAATATGGTACAGACTGCTTGGAAATGCATCAAGATGCTTTGCAACCAGAGTGCCGAGTCTTGATTGTAGACGATTTGATCGCCACAGGTGGAACCGCCAGTGCAACAGCACAGCTAGTACAGAAAATAGGCTGCGAACTGGTCGGGTTTGGGTTTATCATCGAGCTACGGGATTTACAAGGGCGTAAAAATCTGCCGGACGTGCCGATTATCACCCTGGTTGAATATTAGTCATTGGTCATTGGTCATTAGTCCTTGGCTAATGACTAAGGATAAAGGACAAAGGACAAATCACAAATGACTACTACGAGAATTTCGGTGGAGGCAAGTCGGGATTGGCTGGTAAGGCTGATTACAAGTGAGACTTTTCTTTATGTCATCAAGCGAGCATTGCAGGCTTTGTTGACTTTGTTATTGGCGTCGGCGTTGTCGTTTTTTATCATTCAACTTGCTCCTGGTGATTATGTAGATACACTACGGCAAAACCCAAAAATTTCTCCGGAACGCATTGAGGAACTTCAGCAACAATTTGGATTGGATAAATCTTGGCCAGAGCAGTATTTTCTTTGGCTTTGGCGAATCCTGACTAAAGGAGATTTTGGCACAAGTTTTGTTTACCAGCGCTCCGTAGCCTCACTGATTTGGGAACGAGTACCTGCAACTTTGTTATTGGCGATCGCATCTTTGATTATTACTTGGGCGATCGCTATTCCATTGGGCATTGTTGCTGCCGTCAAACAAAATCGTTTTACCGATAGGATTTTGCAAGTGGTTAGTTATGCTGGACAAGGATTTCCTAGTTTCATCACTGCCCTGTTACTGTTAATTTTTGCCCAAATGACAGCCCCACTCTTCCCAGTCGGTGGCATAACTAGCATCAATCACGGTGATCTGACATGGTTTGGTAAAATACTCGATGTCGGCTGGCATATGATCTTACCTACCATCGCTTTGAGTATCACCAGCTTTGCTGGTTTACAGCGCATTACTCGCGGTGAACTACTTGATGTGTTGCGCCAAGATTACATTCAAACAGCCCGTGCGAAGGGATTGCCAGAAAATCGAGTTATTTATGTTCACGCTCTGCGCAACGCCATTAACCCGTTAATTACTTTATTGGGTTTTGAATTGGCAGGTTTACTAAGCGGTGCATTCATTGCCGAATTTTTCTTTAACTGGCCTGGTTTAGGAAGGTTAACACTACAGGCAGTACAAGCTCAAGATTTATATTTATTGATGGCAAGTTTGATCATGGGTGCAGTTTTGCTGATCGTGGGCAATTTAATAGCAGATTTACTACTGAAAGTTGCCGATCCTCGCATCCGTTTAGAAAATCTCAATTAGTTATTAGTCATTAGTCATTAGTAAAAAACGTCTAGACTTTTGACTATGGACTATTGACTGTTGATTATGTTTTCTGAAGTTTATTATCTAATACGGTCAAAAACTGACGGTAGTTATCTTGCAGCTCGCCCTAATTCGGAAAAACTGGGTTACTTGTTGTTGTTTCGCGAGCATTTTGACGCCTTGAGCTATCTCAACACCCATGCTACAGAAGTAGCAAACCGCTTTGCAGTAGAGTCTATTGCTGGATCGCAAATAGGAAATTTGCTGAAACGTTGGGGTTTTCTCGGTGTGGGTGTTGTTTCCGATCCTTTATTACCAAAAATTGAATTTTTACAGAAAAGTTAAATTGGGGATCGGGGATTGGGTATTGCTCCTGGTGCTCCTGAAGCCCCTCTGTCCCTGGAGCTTCTTTCCAAGTCCCTAGTCACCTGTCCCCGATCCCTAACTTACACCACCACTTTTTCCAACATCAGCTTAGTACGCTTCATTGGTTCTGGCACAGGAATCGGATAATCTCCTGTGAAGCAAGCAGAGCAAAAGCTTTGTGGATCTTCTCGTGTTGCTGCGAGCATTCCCTGCCAGCTGAGATAGGCAAGACTGTCTACCTCTAGCTGCTTGGTTATTTCCTCTACTGATTTAGTTGCAGCGATCAGTTGATCCTGGGTATCAGTATCAATGCCGTAGAAGCAGGGATGAGTTACCGGCGGCGAGGAAATTCGCATATGTACCTCTAGCGCACCGGCTTCACGCAAGGTTTTGACCAATTTTCGGCTAGTCGTGCCGCGCACAATTGAGTCATCTACAATTACAACTCGTTTGCCATATAACACGTCTTTGAGTGGGTTTAGTTTCATGCGAATGCCCGACTCACGCATAGATTGGGTAGGCTGAATAAAAGTGCGCCCCACATAGCGATTTTTGATCAGTCCTTCCGCATAAGGGATGCCGGAAGCTTGAGAAAATCCAATAGCTGCTGGTACACCAGAATCAGGAACACCAATGACGATATCGGCTTCTGTGGGTGATTCTTCTGCTAGGTGCCGCCCTAATCGCATCCGGTAGCTGTATAAACTTTCTCCCCGCATCACGCTATCAGGGCGGGCAAAGTAAATCATCTCAAAGATACACAACTTACGTTGTGGCTGTTGGTACCAATGATAGGAAGTCAAACCCTCTTCTGTAATCCAAACTAGCTCACCTGGTTGCACATCCCGCAGAAATTCGGCACCGATGATATCTAAAGCACAAGTTTCAGAAGCAAGGACGTAACGCACTGGATCGCTTTCCAAAATACCAATGACGAGGGGACGAATACCATTGGGATCGCGAACACCCATGACACCACTGGGCGTGCCTATGACTAAACTAAAAGCTCCCTGACAACGACCAAAAGCTTTAATGCAACCTTCTAACCAATCTCTACCTACGTTGACTTCTTCGGCGATCGCAAAAGCAATCATCTCTGAATCAGTTGTAGTGACTAAGTTGCAGTTTTTTTGCAGTAACTCTTCCCGCAATTGTGCAACGTTGACTAAATTGCCATTATGTGCTAGCACTATTTTCCCTAAACGAGTATCAACTAGGGCTGGTTGGGCATTAACTTTGCGGCTAGAACCTGTGGTGGAATAACGAGTGTGACCAACAGCTATACTGCCAGGTAAATCACTCAAATTAGTTTCATTAAAGACTTGGGATACCAATCCCATATCTTTGTGCAAGTGTACTTGCTCACCCTCAAATGTGGCAATGCCAGCCGATTCTTGCCCCCGGTGCTGGAGAGCATACAATCCAAAGTAGGTGAGTTTGGCAACGTCTTCTCCTGGTGCATAAATGCCAAATACACCACAAGCTTCTTCTGGCTTGTCTGTTCGAGTTTGTTGATCGTTCATTAAGTTGTTCTGTCGGGGGTAGTCATCCGAAGTGACGCTATGTTTGGGGATCATGCTCGCTTTGCTCCTGGTCGGGGGTGTCAAGTCACTAGGATTATGTAAAGGGATAGTTGTGTGATGATTAATAAAAAATTAACCATCCATTAAAACAGTACCTTAATTACGCTTGTGGTAGCCAGTACAAGTGATGAGTTATTAGTTAAAACCTTTACTTTCAACTTCTTATTTCTAACTCTGTAAGTAATAGAGTTAAGGAGTCGCAGTAGACATGGCTAAACGTTTTTCAATCGCATTGAAGTAGCGATCGCTCATCACCTCAATCCTAACGTTTATTAAAGTTTGCTTATCAGAGGATAAAACCCGCAAACCCATTTCGGAATTCCCAACTTTACCCAGTTTTTGCCACTCTTGAGCAAGATTTTCTCGTAAGTAAGATTCCCAAATATCTTGTTGTTCTGGCGTTACGGAAACTACTATTCGCGCACCACCTTCACCAAACAGCACTTCATCTAGTCGTCGGGAATTATTTTCAGCTAAATCTAAGTTAACTACTGCACCAAGTTTGCTAGTTATACAACTTTCAGCAATGGCAGTTACCAAACCACCCTCAGCACAATCATGAGCTGAACGTATCCAATCTTGACGAATTCCCTCACGACAAACTTTTTGCACCCGCCGTTCCAATTCAAAATCTACCCGTGGTGGTTTTCCAGCAATAGTATTGTGAATAGTCGCTAAATACTCTGAACCACCTAAAGTGGAATCAGAAGATAATCCACCCAATAAATAAATTACATCGCCTTCTGCTTGCCAAGCTTGACCGCAAATTTTGCTCAAATCGGGAATCAAACCCACCATTCCGACAACAGGAGTTGGATAAATAGGTTGGGGTAGCCCTTGAGAATCAAGAGTTTCGTTGTACAGAGAAACATTACCGCCTGTAACTGGGGTTGCCATTTCTCGACACCCTTCCGCCAATCCGCGACAAGCTTCAGCTAATTGCCAGTAACCAATTGGTTTCTCTGGGCTACCAAAATTAAGGTTATCAGTGACTGCCAATGGTTCCGCACCGACACAACTAAGATTACGTGCTGCTTCTGCTACTACTGCTTTCGCCCCCTCATAAGGATCGAGATAAACGTAGCGAGGATTGCAGTCTACAGTTGCTGCTACACCGCATTTGTAAGAAGACGCACAGACGCGGAGAGGGTGAGACGCGGAGAAATTATCAAACATATTCCCCGTGTCACCGTGTCCCTGTGTCCCCGTGTCCTCTTTTTTAAGGGGACGCAACCTAATCACGGCAGCATCTGCGCCACCAGGTAACATCACGGTGTTGTTCTGTACTTGATGATCGTACTGGCGATAAACCCAACGTTTGGAGGCGATCGTCGGAGTATCTAGCAAAGTTAGTAGAATATCATTCCAATTATACTGGCGTCCCTGAATATTAATCCCAGCCATTGTGCAGGCAGGGAGAGAATTAGGTGTCCATTCCCAAGCTTGACGTACATATTCTGGTGGTTCTGCCAAAACTTCTCGCTCATACAAAGGAGTATTTTCTGCCAAAGCCGTAGCAGGGATTTCTGCTGCAACTTTGCCTCGAAATAGAATCCGCACTACTGGTTCGGCAATTACAGTACCGGCAACAACCGCATGCAGTCCCCAACGGTGAAAGATATCAATTAATTCTTGTTCGCGCCCCTTTTGGGCAACAAATAGCATTCTTTCTTGGGACTCGGAAAGCAAGTATTCATAGGGAACCATCCCAAATTCTCTGACAGGAACTTTATCTAAATCGAATTCAATTCCCACGCCACCTTTGGCTGCCATTTCTGAGGTAGAACAGGTAATGCCAGCTGCACCCATATCCTGCGCAGCAACAACTACACCTGTTTTAAAAGCTTCCAAGCAAGCTTCAATTAGTGACTTTTCTAAAAAGGGATCGCCTACTTGTACTGCCGGGCGATCGTCTAATGATGCGTTACTAAGTTCAGCACTGGCAAAGCTCGCACCTCCCATGCCATCGCGCCCCGTGGTGGAACCGACATAAAGCACGGGATTTCCGATCCCAGAAGCTCCAGATTTAACGATTTCTGAAGTTTCCATCAATCCTAATGCCATAACGTTCACCAGAGGATTGCCGGAATAAGCGGGGTCAAAGTATACTTCACCGCCAATGGTAGGTACACCAACACAGTTACCATAGTGGCTGATACCTGCTACCACACCACTAAAAAGCCTTTGGGTTTTTGCATCTTTTAAAGAACCGAAGCGGAGGGAGTTTAATATGGCAATGGGACGCGCACCCATTGTAAAGATATCACGGAGAATCCCTCCTACGCCTGTCGCAGCTCCTTGGAAAGGTTCTACAGCAGAAGGGTGATTGTGAGATTCTATTTTAAACGCCAGCCGCAATCCATCACCTAAGTCTACAACACCAGCATTTTCACCGGGTCCAACTAGAATGCGATCGCCTGTAGTGGGAAATTGTTTTAATAAAGGCCGAGAATTTTTGTAACAGCAATGTTCTGACCACATGACTCCAAACATTCCCAATTCAGCTTTGTTTGGATGACGTCCTAACCGCCGCACAATTTCTTGATATTCTTCAGGCTTAATACCTTCAGATGCAATTTCTTCGGGAGAGAAGGGAACTTCGGAGGTGGTGGTCATATTAAGTCATGCGCCAAGGGGACAAAGGTCTATTGTATCGATTTCTGAACCATTACCGTAAAGTACTTAAATCTTGGTTTATCTATCTAAATCAGTGGAAATTATTAGGTATTTTCACGATTACTAGAGAATTGATTATTTTGTATATTTAGTCAACTAAGTATAACTGACAAGTATATGTAAGTATAAATACGATAAACTCAATCTTCTTCTTGATTTGGCAAAGTTACACTTGCTGAAATCTGAATTTGGACAAATCTATTGACTATGTTTGCATTTGTAGTTGTGAGGGGAACTCTCGCGATTGCAACTATCAATGTGATGAGGTTTATTACAAGTATATTCAAAACTTAAATCATAGTACTTGTAACAAAAATTAATTTTCCCAATAGTAAAAACGCGATCGCACCATTGTTCAAAACAACCAGCACGATTAGTGCATTTTTGCGATCGCAAGCTTCTTCTGTGGGATTAAAGCTTGTTTGGTTACAAAAATGTTTGCAATGCCTGCTACTCATACCATTTCACTTTTTGAGTGATTCATATTCAACCCCTCCCAACCTCCCCTTAGTAAGGGGAGGTGCCGTAGGCGGTGGGGTACATCCATATCAGCCTTTTCGTGAAATAGTATCACTCGTTCTGTCAAGAAAGTTTTTTGATATCGACAAGTTATTTGGCTGTAGACATTAAGTTTGAATATCAGACGCTTAAAAAGCGCTTAAAATGATGTTGTGATAAAAATCACAATTATATATGATTGAGATCCTATCCCTATGATTGGCTAATAAAGACAATATAAGATAACTGAACTCTAGCCGAGTCAATAATAGGGAACACACTGATTGCCGATAGCCTTCTTAAGAATGCTGTTGGCATTTTTGTTGTCTACATGATCTGGGGTGTTGCCCAATCGCGGTTTGAATTTGGATGCCCTGATGTAATACATCGCGTCTACCTAAGGGTTTTGGCTCTGGCAAAATTATTGTCACGCCATCAAATCAGCAAAGCCTGATTTGCTAAATAGTAGACTAAGTGACAATGGTACGCTGCTTTCCCTGCCAATTGTTTCTCTTAAACCAAGAAATAATTTGACTGCTTCTGTAGACTACAAAATTTCCCCACAACTGGTTAGTAACTTGACAAAAATTCTGCCAGAGCCACTACAAGTGTGGGGAGATATGATGGTATTAACAAATATGATAAATTTCAGGTGCTAGTACTCTGCACTGAATTTTAGAGTAGCAGAAGTCCACACAAAGATAGCGTCAGAACTTACTTTGGATTAAGACATTGCTTGGATGATGTAATCAAAGTAAGGGGCAGCTTCGATGGCGTCTTCAGCAGTGAGTAGATCCAGGGAGGCTTTCTTCAAACAGTTAATGGCTTCAACCATTCCAGGCACGGGAACGCCCAGAGAATTGTACATTTCCCGAACGCCTACCAAACCAATTTTTTCAATTGGTTCTTTATCACCAGCAAGCACGCCATAGGTAATTAGGCGCAAGTACCAGCCAAAGTCGCGGATACATAGAGCACGCTGGCGCTCTCCGTAAGCATTGCCTCCTGGCGCAATAAAGTCGGGGCGCTTCTGCCAAAGCTGTTTAGTAGCTTCCTGCACGATTTTTTTTTCGTTTTCAGCCAGGGTGTTGGCAATACGTACCCGTTGTTCACCTGTTTGCAAAAAGTCTTTAATACTTTTGAGTTCACCACTGCTGGGATAACGCAGTTCGTCGTCGGCTTTGAGAATAACTTGGCTTACTACAGTCATGATTATTTAAATCACAAGATTTATTATTTGCTAGTTTAACGAGTCTTGTAGACACAAGGGAAGAGTGGGAGACAAGGAGAGTGGGAGATGGGGAGATGGGGAGAACAACTAACTATAGTAACCACTAACTAATGACCAATAACTAATAACAAAGAACTAATGACAGACACACTTTGGAAACAAGGCGAATTAATAGAAGTTAACATTACTGATTTAAGTGATACAGGCGATGGTGTAGGACGATCGCAGGAGCGGGTGGTGTTCGTGCCGGATACTGTGCCTGGCGATCGCGCTATTGTCCGCTTGGTATACGTCAAAGCCACATTTGCCCACGGTAAGCTTAAACAATTGTTAAAATCTTCTCCTCACCGAATTCGCCCAAGTTGTATTGTGGCCGATAAATGCGGTGGATGCCAGTGGCAGCATATCGATTATGAATATCAGCTAGTAGCCAAACGCAATCAAGTTATTCAAGCTTTAGAACGTATTGGCGGTTTGGCACAACCACCAGTAAATCCGGTTTTAGCTCCTTTGAGTGCTTTGGGCTACCGTAATAAAGCCACCTATCCTGTTGGTTTATCGGCAGCTGGAAATGTCCAAGCTGGTTACTACCAAAAAGGTAGTCATCAATTAATCAATTTAAATCAATGCCCTGTCCAAGATGTGCGATTAAATCCTTTGTTGGCTCAAGTCAAACAAGATATTCAAAAGCGGGGTTGGCAAGTCTATGAGGAACACAGTCACACTGGGGTAGTACGCCACATTGGATTACGCATCGGTCGCCGCCCTGGAGAAATCCTGCTAACTTTAGTGGTGAAAGATTGGAATTTACCAGGCATCAAAAATCAAGCACAAGAATGGCTTAAGCGTTATCCGGATTTAGTGGGAGTTTGTTTAAACCGGAACTCTCAACGCACAAATTCCATCTTTGGATCTGAAACTCGCTGTGTTGCTGGTGTTCCTTACCTGCGAGAAAAATTTGCTGGGCTAGAGTTTCAAGTACGACCAGACACATTTTTTCAAGTGTATACAGAGACTGCGGAAGCATTGTTACAGGTCATTCAATCACAGTTGAATCTCCAAGGGCATGAAGTCTTACTTGATGCCTACTGTGGCATTGGCACATTGACTTTGCCTTTGGCAAAACAAGTGCGCCAGGCGATCGGTTTGGAAATACAACCAGAGGCAGTGGAACAGGCGATTTTAAATGCACACTCTAACCAAATAAATAATGTGTCTTTTATTACAGGAGAAGTAGAAAAAATACTGCCGCAATTGCAAATAAAACCGGATATTGTTTTGCTAGATCCACCACGTAAAGGATGCGATCGCCAAGTTATAGAAACTTTGTTGTCCAATCAACCCCAGCGAATTGTTTATGTCAGTTGTAAAGCCACAACCCTTGCCCGTGACCTCAAATTACTTTGTAAGCATGGAGTTTATACCGTTAAACTTGTCCAGCCAGCTGATTTCTTTCCTCAAACCGCCCATGTGGAAGCAGCAGCATTTCTTGTGCTATCACATATAGATGAAGGTACTGATACCTTTACAAAAACTCAAAATTTAAATTTGTAGTCTAGTGCATAGTAACAATGCTAAACTAGAATTAAGGTAAAAATATAATCCTTCTGTTCATAATAAATAGAAGTAGTATGAGCTACTCAGAAGACGTGAATTAGGTTGTCTAAAAATATAAGTCGGTAGTTAAAAGAGTAAGTTAATACTCTTTTGTTCATGTATACAAAGCATTTTTGAGTTGCTGACTGTAATAGCAGATTTATTTAGGCCGTTTTATATGAGAACAACCCAATGTCAAAAAGAGAGCTTATGCTCCCTGGCATTTTCAAAATTTAGTTTTAAAGACTTAAGTTTGAAGGCAACATGACCACCTCAAAATTTAATCAGGGTGCCTGTGACACCAAACTGATGTCTAGCTAACTCTGAAGCTGCGGGGTTTCTCTTGTGATTACCATTTCACTTCGTCCAATCGGACGTAATTGGGGTACAATTAGCTTTGCCTCAACGCTATATCTCTGTCCAATACTAGATTTACTCTTGGCAGAAATTCCAGTCAAAATGCAAGCGGAATTGCGGCTAGGACTCCAAGAAGCCTTAGTTAATGCAGCCAAACATGGCAACAACCTTGACCCCAGTAAAAAGGTCGTAGTACGTTTTTCCTTAATAGATAATCAGTATTGGTGGGTTATCTCAGATCAAGGCAAGGGTTTTACTCCGCTATGCAATTGCGATACTGACCCATCACAATTCTTGCCTTCGGATGAGGCAGAGAGTGGTCGTGGTTTATCGATTTTACATCAAATTTTTGACCAAGTAGAGTGGAACAAAAGGGGTACAGAGTTAAGACTTTGCAAATTATTAGATCAGCATCGACTTCGGATACCGCTATTACGCAATTAGGATAGTGGTTAGTAGGGGAACCCGACGCCAGGTGCACTCGACGCGCTTGCTTAACCCGTAAAGGCGCACTGGCTCCGCAACGCGCTGCCTCCCGTACAGTAGTTAATAGTGAACGACTAACCACTAACCACTAACCATTAACTATCTTTGTTATGTCCGTGAGTTGGGCAAGGTGGTGCAGTAATAGAGCGATCTAACCATCCCGTTGCCACTTCTAATCTTGTGAGAGCTTCTTGTTGTTGATCCTTAAGAAGGAAGACAAGAGCTGCTGCTAGTTGTTCGCTAGCGCGAGCTTTGCGATTAGATTTGAGGCGGTGCCAATCGTTAGGGGAGATGCTCAGTTTCTCCATCAAAGCTTGGGCAAGCTCCAAGGTCGTGTGGTCATTCAGTTGACTGTTTTGAGGCTGCTGTGTAAATTGAGACATACACTTTTAGCAAAGTCGCATTTATCTTTACTGTACTACTTTAATGAAGCAGCCTCCAAAATCACGAGAACCATCAGACGAGGAACATCCAGAACTAGATTTTGAACAAGAACTGTTGGAAGTCGGGCGATCGCTTGGGGCATTAAAACAGCGCTATAGGCAGGTAAAACGCGATAGTCATCGACAAAAACAATTGCAACAACAGTTTGAGCAGCTCAATCAAACTAAAAATCTGACGCCAGAAATGAAAGCCGAGTTACGGCAAATTCAACAACAATTGGAAGTGCTAGAAGTGTGCTTAGAAAGCCAGCTGTTTTCTTGGCGTGGATTAAAAGATCCTTTTTGGCAAGCCGTCCGCTTCGGCGGATTGGGCGTTATCATAGGCTGGATATTAAAGTCTTGTGCTGGATGATATGGTAGCTCGAAGGATTGCAGAAATCTTAAGAAATGGTCAGCCTGATGAATCAATTAAGATTCAAGGCTGGGTTCGGACAAAGCGTGAATTAAAAGATTTTGCTTTTATTGAAGTAAATGACGGCTCTTGTTTGGCTAATTTGCAGGTAGTAATCAATGCAGAATTGCCAGACTACGAAGGTATCCTCAAAAAATTAAATACGGGTACCTCTGTAGAAGTAGCGGGGGTGTTGGTAGCTTCTCCAGCGAAAGGACAACGCATTGAGTTGAAAGCAGATAGCTTAGAAGTCTACGGAGAAGCTGATCCCGAAACCTATCCTTTGCAGAAAAAACGTCATTCTTTTGAGTTTCTGCGCACTATTGGACATTTGCGATCGCGCACCAATTCTTTTGGCGCAGTTTTCCGCGTCCGTAATGCTTGTGCTACTGCTATTCACCAATTTTTCCAAGAACGTGGTTTTTTATGGGTGCATACTCCCATCATTACAGCAAGTGACTGCGAAGGCGCGGGAGAACTTTTCAATGTCACTAGTTTAGACTTGAAAAACGTTCCTCGCACAGAAAACCAAACAGTAGACTATAGTAAAGACTTCTTTGGTAGACCGACATATTTAACAGTTAGCGGTCAATTAGAAGCCGAAATCATGGCGATGGCATTTACCAACGTCTACACATTTGGCCCTACTTTCCGTGCCGAAAACTCCAATACCTCTCGCCACTTAGCAGAATTCTGGATGATTGAACCAGAAATGGCTTTTTGCGATCTCCACGGTGATATGGATTTAGCTGAAGAGTTTCTCAAACATATATTCAAATATGTGATGGAAAAATGTCCAGAAGACATGGAATTTTTTAACCAGCGCATTGATAACACTGTGGTTGCAACGGCAGATAATATTATTAACAATCAATTTGAACGCATTACTTATACAGAAGCAATCAAACTTTTAGAAAAAGCTGATGTTAAGTTTGAATATCCGGTTAGTTGGGGCTTAGATTTGCAATCAGAACATGAACGCTATCTCTGCGAGCAAATGTTCAAAAAGCCAGTTATTGTTACCGACTATCCAACTCAAATAAAAGCCTTTTATATGCGCTTAAATGACGATGAAAAAACTGTAGCCGCAATGGATATTCTCGCGCCCAAAATTGGTGAAATTATCGGGGGATCGCAGCGTGAAGAACGACTAGAAGTGTTGGAAAAGCGGATACAAGCGCAAGGAATGAAGCCAGAAGATTTGTGGTGGTATCTTGACTTACGTCGTTATGGTACAGTGCCTCATGCTGGCTTTGGATTGGGATTTGAAAGACTTGTGCAATTTATGACAGGAATGGGAAATATCCGTGATGTGATCCCCTTCCCACGCACACCAGAAAATGCGGAGTTTTAAGGATATTTATAAACCTGGTTTTAAAATACGCATGATCAGATCCCCGATTTTTCTAAAAAGTCGGGGATCCTGTGTTTTTACCTTTCGATTGAAAGAGCTAGAGGCTCTAGTTATCGTTACTAGGTTCAACCTGGTAACGAGGGTTTCTAAACTTGCAGGCTACTGCTGAATTCTTGGAATCCTCCTTCAAGCAGGCTGGTTATGTTGTGAAGCGACAACAGTACAGTGTAAATAATCAAAGCCTCGCCAACTTGGAGGTAGAAATCCCTGGAGTTGAACAGGATTATCGGCATCGTCCATCCTTAAATTTTGTGTTTTAATATTTACCAATAAAATTAAGTAACGAAACCCAAAATAATTTACTTCATGAGTTAAAACTGTTTGATAAATAAGTAAGCAACAACTTGGGTAACTTCTTTGCCAATGTAAACTAATGTTATTTTTACTACTAAATATAGAAAATGAACGTTACGCGCTGGAAAGTCAGCAAGTTGTAGAAATTTTACCGCTTGTCGTCCTCAAATCGGTACCTCATGCACCCGATTATGTAGCTGGTATTTTTAACTATCGAGGGCAAATTGTGACGGTGATAGATATGTGTTATATGATACATAAAAACCCCTGTCCCGATTATTTGAGTACTCGGATCGTACTAGTCAATTATCGAGGAAACAATGGAGTTGGTGTCTCAGAATCTCAAGCTCCCCATATTTTAGGTTTGATGGCACAAAGAGTAGTCGAAATGTTACAGGTGCCGGATGCTGAGTTGGTTGATGCAAATATTCAGGTGGGTTCAGCACCTTACCTGGGCAAGATCATATTAAATGACCACAAGATGATTCAGTGTATCCTAATCGAACATTTATTATCAGAGGCGTCTCAAGTTTATTTCTTGCCAGAAAAGCACAACATCGGATTGCTTGAAACATTAAACCAATGACACAATCTGGCATCGAAAGTTTACTGAGTGAAAAGATAGGTTTAGATGCAAACTCAATTGGTTCTCATCATATCCAAAGAACAATTGAGCGGCGGATGGCAGATTGTGCGATCACCAATATAACAACTTACCTGGAGCATTTACAAAATTCTAGTGAGGAATGGCAAGCACTAATTGAAAGCATCGTTGTTCCAGAAACATGGTTTTTCCGAGAGCAAAAAGCGTTTGCTTTTCTGAAAAATTTACATCCAGTCTGAATGGTTTCCATCCCAATCTGGGCGCATTCTGCGAGTTCTCAGCATACCTTGTTCCACAGGTGAAGAGCCGTATTCAATCGCTATGTCTTTGTTAGAAGTTGGTTTGAGTTCTACCAAAGTTCATATTGATGCCGTTGATATTAGTAAACACTGTCTGCGGATTGCTCAAAGAGGAATGTACAACAAGAACTCATTTCGTGGCAGCAATCTCTATTTTCAGGAGCGCTACTTTCAACCAACACAGACAGGATATCAACTGTGCGAACAAGTGAGAAACATGGTTAATTTTATCCACGATAATTTAGCTGCTGCTAATTTTCTAGCTGGAATGCAGCCTTATGATGTTGTCTTTTGCCGCAACTTGCTGATTTATTTCAATTGGGCAACTAAACAGCACACTATTAAAGTTTTAGAAAAATTGCTTACCCAAGGAGGGTTGTTGTCTGTGGGGCATGCAGAAGCTGGATTGCTGCTTAATACTAGATTTACTCCAGTTCGTTACCCCGGAGCTTTTACCTATCGTAAGTCAACTGTGTCTCCTGTTTCGCTACCATACGGCAACAGAAATTTTGCCAAAAGTCATCGTGCCAGCGATCAGAAAAAATCCATCCCAGATAAACTTTCTTCCCAGCTAAGTGTCAATATAGAAACTCAAAATCTCGTAAAAGATTCCGAGACGAACTTCTTAGAAACAGCAAAAATAATAGCCGATCAAGGTAAGTTAGACGAGGCAAATCAATTATGTCAACACTATCTTAGCCAAAATCCTGATTGTGCCGAGGCATATGTCCTGTTGGGGCAGGTGCAGCAAGCAATGGGGCAAGATGAACAAGCTGCACAGTCTTTTCGCAAGGCAATCTATCTGCAACCTTCGCATCAAGATGCACTCATTCATCTGGCATTACTTAGGGAAAATCAGGGAGACGTGGGTAGCGCAACTCTCTTATGGCGACGAATTCAGCGAATGCAGAAATAGATATGAATTGCTGGAAGAAACTAATTGTTAATCTCATATCTTATTTGGGAAATATGGGGAAAGAAATTGTTTTTAATACCTTTGTCAGGAGGAAAAATTAAAATGCTCAATAACTGGAAATTTAGAGACTTGACTTTACTTGGATTTTCTATTCCTACATCCTTAATTTTTTTATTTTGTGGCATGGTTTATTTAACTTCTAATCAAGCGGGAGGAACATTTAGACAAATCGGTATTTCATCTACTGCAATTGTTGAAACAGATAAGATGATTTTAAATATTACAGATATGGATCGAATAATTCGCCGATATTTACTCGCTCCAGAAGAAAAAAAGGAAATACTAGAAATATATGCTAAGGATAGACAGAAATTTCAGGAGGCATTAAAACTTGCAGTCAATGTTGTTGAAGACACCGCCCAGAAAGATTGCAAAAGATGAAGGAACTAGAGGAGGAATTTAATTTTAAAGTTCAACAACTACTTATCAATTTTGATAATATTGATAATCCCAAAAAAGTAATAATTAATTACTTGAATCAGAGTCGGGAATTCATGAATAATTTTAAAATCATTAATGATAATTTTAATAATAGAGAAGAAGAAATTCTTGGAAAAAGTCTAGATTCAACTAGAGTTACTATCAATTTTTTGACTGTATTATCATTAGCTTTTTCAATATTATCTTTAATAATTGCAGCTATCGCCACTTTATTAATTGCAAAATTTCTAGGTAATAGAGTTTCTACAGCTATAAAAGTGGCAGAAAAAATCTCAGTTGGTGATTTAACTTCATTTATTGCTGAAGATGTATCACAAAATAAGGACGAAATCGGGCAATTATTAAAAGCCTTTAAAACTATGACTCATAGTCTGAATAACCTCATCCGTAAACTACAGCAATCAGGTATTCAGGTAAGTAGCTCAACTACGCAAATAGCGGCTTCTGGCAAGCAATTGGAAGCAACGATCACCGAACAGGTAGCCTCTACTAATGAAGTAGCAGCCGCAGCCAAAGAAATATCTGCTACCTCTAGAGAATTATTGAAAACAATGGAAAAAGTGGCTATGACGTCGCAAACTACAACTATAAAAGCCAGCGATAGCCAAAAAGATTTAATTCGTATGGAAACTACTATGCGTCAACTTATAGAAGCTACCAATAATATTGCTACACGATTGGGAGTAATCAGTGAAAAAGCAAATAACATTAACAGTATCGTGGTGACGATTACCAAAGTGGCAGATCAAACCAATTTGCTCTCATTAAATGCTGCAATTGAGGCGGAAAAAGCCGGAGAGTATGGATTGGGTTTTGCCGTTGTCGCTAGAGAAATTCGTCGTTTGGCTGATCAAACCGCAGTCGCTACTCTTGATATTGAGCAAATGGTTAAGCAAATGCAATCCTCGGTGTCTACAGGCGTGATGGAGATGGATAAATTTGCTACTGAGGTGGGAAGGACAGTAGAAGATGTTGCCCGGATTGGTTCACAAATTGGGCAAGTTATTGAACAAGTGCAAGATTTAACACCGCAATTTGAAGCTGTAAATGAGGGGATGGAAACTCAGTCACAGGGAGCACAGCAAATTAGTGATGCGATGGTGCAGTTAAGCAGTACCTCGATACAAACTGCGGATTCATTGAGAGAAATTAATAGTGCGATCGCCCAACTCAATCAAGTTGCTAATGGGCTGCGTCAAGAAATTTCTCGTTTCAAAATTGTGGCAGAAAATTCAACTCACACTCTGAGTGAACTTATGCCATCACAGTTATATAGTAGTCCTATTTGATGAGTGAAAAAGCAAATAACAAGATATACTTGCTTTTCTCAGCAGCTTTTTATGGATACTATTACTGTTTCATCTGATATTTATCATTGCTGGAATATCATTGGCATTATGGGCGATCGCTCCTGCCCAGAATTATCAAATTTCATTCACTGCCGTAATTGTCCCATCTATTCTGCTGGTGGGCATCAACTGCTAGAGCGTTGTGTACCCAATAACTACCGCCAATAATGGACTCAGTTAGTCGCTCAATCTAGCGCTAAGGTAGAAAAAAAATCGGTAATTTCCTCACAAGACTCTCCCATTGCTGATGGCATCAACGTTGAAGTCGCACTGACAGTTGTGATTTTTCGCCTGCAACAAGAATGGCTAGCTCTATCTGCCCAAGTTTTGAAGGAAACTACCCCACCCAAGGTAATTCATTCTTTACCTCATCGCAGCAACCAGATTCTATGGGGATTGGTGAATATCCGAGGTGAGTTGCATATGTGTATCTCATTAAGCCACTTTCTAAATTTAGAAAATAGCGATCGCCCAGGAGCAACAATCAGCCCAGTAGTTTATCAACGCATGGTGGTAATAGAACAAGCGGGTAATGCTTGGGTGTTTGCTGTGGATGAACTCTACGGATTACATAAATTTCACCAATATGAGTTAAAAAACGCTCCTAATTCTCTAACAGCCACAAGTCAAACTTATGCCAAAGGCTTATTCACCTGGCATACTCGCAGCGTTACCTATCTAGATGAAGAACTTATATTTGCCACCTTGGCGAGAAAGGTGCTGCCATGAACAAAGAATTAGACTTTAGCAATTTTTCCTTACTTGATTTATTCAGTATGGAAGTCAAGGCTCAGGTTGCTGCCATGAATAATAGCCTGTTGGCACTGGAGAGGAACCCCCACCCCAAAGCAGAACTAGCAGCTTTAATGCG
The DNA here is from genome assembly GCF_030381805.1 of Chlorogloeopsis sp. ULAP01. NCBI lineage: Bacteria > Bacillati > Cyanobacteriota > Cyanophyceae > Nostocales > Chlorogloeopsidaceae > Chlorogloeopsis > Chlorogloeopsis sp. ULAP01. The sequence goes on along the minus strand of NZ_JAUDRH010000015.1, from coordinate 199,974 downwards.
GGCAGCCCACTCGATCAAAGGAGCAGCACGAATTGTCCAGATGGATAATGTAGTCTCTCTTGTGCATACGATGGAAGACTGTTTTGCCGCAGCTCAAGCAGGTAAAATTTGTCTGAATCCCGATGCTATTGATGTGTTTTTGCAAGGAGCAGATATGCTCTTGCATATAGCTGAGGTTTGTATCACGAACCCCAATATTGATCGAGAACTGCAAATTCAATCCCTGATCGCAGAAATTACTCAGCTCCAAACTCACGAGGTAGTACCCCTTCTTTCTAGCCAAATTTTAAATGTTCCCGATTCTTCTGTCACAGATATTTATCCATTACCGACAACAGATTTAGTCACCCAGTTGCCACCAGCCGCGAATGAGATTCCCCAAAGTAGTCACTCTTTATCTGCACCCACCACCACTGAAGAATTACGGACTAACTACAACTCAGTTATGCGCGTGAGTACCGACAATCTCAATCACTTAATGGCATTAGCGGGAGAGTCGTTAGTTGAAGCAAACTGGTTAGAGCCATTTGCCAACTCTTTATTGCAATTGAAAGGTTCTCAGACAGAGTTGTCTGGTTTATTAGAAAAGTTAGAGGTATTGCTAAGTCAACAGGGTATTAACAGCCATGTCAAAGAAATTTTAAGTCTGGCGCGTCAAAAAGCTAGCGAATGTCGCCAAATCTTAGGCGATCGCCAAAATGAATTGGAATTGTTTTCCCAACGTTCTGTCAACCTTGCCGATCACTTGTATCGGCAAGTCGTCACCACTCGGATGTGTCAGTTTGAGGAGGGAGGACAAGGTTTTCCCCGCATGGTGCGCGATGTGGCAAAAAAGTTGGGCAAACAAGTGAACTTAGAAATTATCGGCAAGTCTACCTTGTTGGATCGAGATATTCTCGAACGCCTAGAAGCACCACTCACCCAGATCCTGCGAAATGCGATCGATCACGGTATTGAGTCACCTCAGGAACGTTTAGCAGCAGGTAAAAAAGAAGTAGGCACAATCCGAGTTGAAGTTCTCCATCGCGCCGGAATGCTGTTTATTGCCGTCAGCGATGATGGGCGGGGAATTGAACCAGAAATTTTGCGTCAAGAAATTGTCAATAAACAATTGACAAATGCAGAAATGGCTGTTCAACTCTCAGAAGCAGAACTGATGGAATTTCTATTTCTACCCGGTTTTTCCACTGCCAAGAACGTGACTGAGATTTCTGGGCGGGGGGTAGGGCTGGATATTGCCTATAGTACTGTGCGCCAATTAGGCGGAATTATGCGGGCTATTTCCTCTGTGGGAAATGGCATGACTTTTTCTTTGCAATTGCCGCTAACGCTGTCTGTGATTCGTACCCTGCTAGTGGAAATTGCTAACGAACCCTATGCATTTGGATTGACTCATATTGAGCGAGTAGTGGTTTTATCTAGATCTGATATTCAGTTATCAGAAAATCAGCCCTTTTTTATGCTCAATCATCAGCCCGTGCAATTAATCTCTGCACATCAAGTTTTGGAATTGCCATCATCTCCTACCCATTCTGAATGGCTGAGTGCGATCATACTTAGCGATCGCCAAAGTATTTATGGATTGGTTATTGATCGGTTTTTGGGTGAGCGCAATTTAGTAGTACGTCCTTTAAACCCGCGTTTGGGCAAAGTTCCCAACATTAGTGCTGCTTCTTTGATGGACGATGGTTCTCCAGTATTGATTGTAGATGTGGAGGATTTGGTACGTTCTATTGCCAAAGTTCTCTCTACCAAACAAATCAATCAAGTCAATCAGTCTCACCATCAAGCTATTACCACAACCTACAAGCGAATACTAGTGGTTGATGATTCGATCACAGTCCGCGAAATGGAACGCAAACTCTTAGAAAACAAAGGTTACAAAGTTGAAGTTGCCGTCAATGGTATCGATGCTTGGAACACGGTACGCAGTGGAGATTATGACTTAGTGGTGACTGATATTGATATGCCCCGCATGAATGGCTTTGAACTTACAAGCCAGATTAAAACCCATGCTAATTTGAAGCATACTCCTGTGATTATTGTTTCATACAAAGACCGAGAAGAAGACCGACTGCAAGGATTAGAAGTAGGTGCAGATTATTATCTAACCAAGAGCCACTTTCATGATAATAGACTGGTGCAAGCAGTGATTGACTTGATTGGAGAGGCTTAAAGCATGAGGATTGCCATCGTTAACGATACGCTCATGGCAGTGGAGACAATGCGTCGGATAGTCAAAAAACAGCCAAATTACAAGTTGGCGTGGGTTGCCTACGATGGTGTAGAAGCTGTCGGGAAATGTGCAGCAGATACCCCCGATTTAATTTTGATGGATGTACTCATGCCCAGAATGGATGGAGTAGAAGCCACAAAACGAATTATGAGCCAATCTCCTTGTGCAATTTTGATGGTAACTGCTAGTATTAATCGCTATGCAGCTCAAGTTTTTGAGGCGATCGGTTATGGAGCTTTAGACGCGATCAATACACCTGTATGGAGTTACGATTTTTCGCCTGAGAATAATTATGGATTATTGCAGAAAATAGCCACTATCGCCCGATTACTTGGTAAATCTTCGCGCCAGCAATTGTTATGTAGCACAGCGTCTGCACCTAGCCACAATCTCAACCAACTGCCTCCACTGATTGTAATTGGTGCTTCCACTGGTGGCCCTAGAGCATTAACAACAATTCTTTCTCAATTTTCCCAGCAGAATTTTCAGGCTGCAATCCTTATTGTCCAGCACCTAGATGCCCAGTTTGCACCAAGTTTGGCTAACTGGTTGAACGAACAAACTTCTTTATCAGTTAGGCTTGCATCTGTTGGCTGTTTGCCAGAACCAGGAAAAGTTTTGGTTGCTGGTACAAACCATCATTTGATGATGCGTCCAAACTTGACGCTTGACTATAGCCAAGAACCTGTTGATTGTTTTTACCGCCCATCAGTTGATGTTTTCTTCAGCAGTGTAGCTAGGCATTGGACAAACAAGGGAATTGGCATACTGCTAACAGGCATGGGTGGGGATGGTGCTCGCGGTTTAAGCTTATTGCGGCAAGCAGGTTGGCATACCATTGCCCAAGACGAAAAAACTTGCGTTGTTTATGGTATGCCCAAAGCAGCAGTAGATTTAGGAGCAGCAATAGAAGTTTTGCCTGTGGAAGCGATCGCCTCAACCTGTGTCAAATATTTATCTATTTACTAAACATTTTGTAACTCATTTTTATACTTATTTTAAACTAAATATACTATTCAAACATTACAATTTTTAAAATTAAAAAACGCACATTATCGGTTAATTTAGGGGATTTCAATGATTACATATTCTTTGAATATTATTTATAATTAATTTTTTAATATTGAGTCCTTACGGTTCAACTCGCAATATCAGGAGTTGTAGTATGCATCTGCAAACACAAACCTTAGATAGGGTATCTAAGAAAGTAGTAAAACCATTAACACATGATAAAAGTCAATCACAAAATTCGCAAAGTTTTTTATCTGTTTTAGACCTTAATATACCAGCAGTAACAGTTCTGCTCATCGACGATCAAGTAATTATCGGTGAGGCTATCCGTAGAATAATGGAGCCAGAAACAGATATTTCCCTGCACTTCATTAGTGAACCTACTCAGGCAATTCAAAAGGCCATAGAGATTTCCCCTACAGTAATTCTTCTGGATCTAGTGATGCCAGAAATCGATGGATTAATGCTGTTGCGTTGGTTTCGAGTTCATCCAGCAACTCAGGACATTCCAATCGTCATGTTATCTAGTCAAAAAGAATCACTGGTAAAAGCAGATGCGTTTGCTACAGGCGCAAATGATTATCTGATCAAATTACCTGATTCAGTAGAGCTAATAGCCCGTATTCGCTATCATTCCAGAGCATATAACAATCTCAAAGCACTCACTCATACAACTACTACTGCCCAACTTCAAGCACAGCAATTAGAGAATACTTTACAGGAATTAAAAGCAGCCCAGATGCAATTGGTTCAAACTGAGAAAATGTCGAGTTTGGGCAGGATGTTAGCAGGAATAACTCATGAAATTAATAATCCTATTAACTTTATTCATGGTAATTTCCAACATCTAAATAACTATATTGAATATCTACTAAATTTAATTAAACTCTATCAAAAAGAATATTCCCATACATCTAATGATATTGAGGAGTATATTACAGAAAATAATCTTGATTTTATTATTGAAGATGCTCCCAAAATACTTTCATCAATGAAGTTAGGGACTGAACGCATTCGTGAAATAGTTAAGTCATTACGAAATTTTTCACGATTAGACAACTCTGAAAAAATAGCAGTTAATATTAATGACGGTATCGATAGTAATTTATTAATTTTAAGCCATCGTTATAAAGGAAAAATAGCAGTTCATAAGAAATACGAAGATTTACCATTAGTTGAATGTTATCCAGCCCAACTTAACCAGGTATTTATGAATATTATTAGTAATGCGATCGATGCTTTGCTAGAGCAAGAAGAACAAGAAAATAAACACATTTTGATTCAGACGGAAACAATTGATGAAAAATATATTAGAGTTATAATTCAAGACAATGGGCCGGGAATTGAGCTAGAAAACCAAAGTAAAATCTTCGAGCCATTTTTTACGACTAAGCCAGTAAATAAAGGCACAGGCATAGGATTAGCAATTAGCGGTCAAATTATTGATAAGCATCAGGGCAAAATTTTCGTTAAGTCTGAACCTGCATACGGAACCGAATTTATCATTGAAATTCCAATAAAAATAGATTAATAAGTAAAACTACTAGTTTGTCATATTTAAATTGATGAATCGCAAAGTTCGTAGTCAGGGCTTTGATCCTGAATTTTTAAGTACTAAAGTACTTACTACAAACCCTCAAAATTAACTTGACAGGCAAAACTACATTCAATAAATTGAATAAAGAAAATCGAGAGTAGGAAATAGATATTGAGGAAACTGGGGATTTCGCTAGGAAGTAATTTACAGATGGTAGGGTATTACAGTCAGAGCATCCCCAAAAGTTGCCACAAGATGAGCATCCATACTGGCATTCCCAGAAAATTGCATGAGGAGCAGTAATTTCACAAGTATGTGCGACAATATGGCTGCTTGAAGGTGGCACTACAAAGTCTAACTTTGCAGATTCTCAAGTTTAGATTAAATCAGCTAGATATATCCATTCACTAGTAGAGCCAATCAACGCTCCTGTTATGAGTTTTGAGTTATGCGTTTGTAAAGTAAAAACTTACTCATAACTCAACTCTCATGACTTAACGCTTTATTTATGCCATTTGATTTTCAATCGCCCACCGCGCTAGTTCAGTGCGGTTGTGTAGATTGGTTTTGCCCAACATATTGGACACATGGCTTTCAACTGTACGCTGACTGACATTTAATTCTTCAGCAATTTCGCGGTTTGCTAAACCCCTGGCAACAAACTGCACCACTTTTAATTCTGTGGGGGTTAGTTGTACATCGAAGGGAACTTGGATACGGGAGCCATTCTCCCCTCCTTTTGCCTGATGTTCTTTCCAACGAATGGTTTGCTTTAGAGAAGATTCTACCTGTGCTACTAGTTCCTCAGGCTCAAAGGGCTTGACCATGTATACATCAGCACCTTTATTCAGACCTTTAACTCGGTCTGCGCTTTGTCCCTTAGCCGAAAGGAATAAAACGGGAATCCAACTGGTGCGTTCGTTTTGCCGGACTTGCTCTACAAAAGTATAACCGTCCATTTCCGGCATCATCACGTCACAAATGATCATGTCTGGAATATCCTGCTCTAAAATTTCCAGAGCTTCTCGACCATTTTCTGCGGTGATGACTTCATATCCCCGAAATTCCAAGTAATCCTTCACCAGCAAAATCAGGTTGGGGTCATCATCAATGAGTAGAAGTCGTTTGTGATCTTTCATGCTGGGTTCTTTCATAGCAGTGGCACTTGTCGCGCTTAGATCCATCAAGGTCTTGAATAGCAATCCTTTTTGGTGGTTTGTTGTGATTTTGTGCTTTTTCCTACTTAACTTGCCTTTGGTTCGTAAATATCTCAAAATAATAATTGCTTTTGAGAAACTACTATATCAATGGCAAAAGTCCAGTGAGGATACGTAGAGCATTAGTATTTATAATGCGTTATTATATATCGCTTTGAAAGGAGCGGGCAAAAAACTTCAATTGAATAATAATCTTTCAGATTATCAAATTCTTTTTGGCTAAATATGCTCCCTGTTAACAATTAACCCGCACTTTCTCTAGCTTGCTGTCTTACCATATCCTTCGGCTATTAAGCTGATATCAGTTGATTGCGAAAAACCGAAGCATTTTCTGACAAGGAATGGACTAGAAAAGCATACTCTTCAACCACCTTATTTCCTATTAAGTGTTTTTGTATAACTCGCTCAGTAACTTCTACAGTTGTTTAGCGATCCCAGACTCTATCCGGGTAAACAACTATTATCGGCCCAGAGCAACAAACTCGCAAGCTGTCGGCTTTGCTTGGAAGTATGCAACTGGGATGACTCTGTTGGGAAAAATCTAGCTCCAGCTGTTTTTAGGCGCTTGTTCAAGTTTTCCCTTGTTTCCAGACTAGCTTCTTTTGCACAATATTTAGGCATATTTTGAACAGTACAGATAAAAATATGTCTCTGAATTTTTCTGAAGTCCCAAAGTTTCTATACAATTACTTAAGGCTTTTGTTTGTGGCTGTTGAGTGGTTTTTCTTATTTCTAGACTAGGTTGGATCACTTGAGTTTTTACCTATTTCACACTCTCTGATTTCTGTTCTATAACAATTTCCATGCTTTGCAAATAAATTTGACCATATATAAATATTCGTAACTTAATCAAAAAAACCTGAAAGACCCAACAATTAGAGTATTTTTACTCAAAATTCTTCTGGAACTGGAAAGTTCGGGAACCCGTACACCCCAAATTGTTGCTATTGGGCATCATCCTTCGCTAAATTAGCACTCAGGAGTTGAGAGTGCTAACAAGGCACGAAATTCGTATGGCAGCTGTATCTCTAAGCGTTTCTACCGTTAAACCTTTGGGCGATCGCGTTTTTGTGAAAGTGAGCGCCTCTGAAGAAAAAACCGCAGGCGGACTGTATTTACCCGATACTGCAAAAGAAAAGCCCCAAGTAGGCGAAGTAGTTGCAGTTGGTGATGGTAAAGTCAAAGACGATGGCGGCCGTCAGCCAATGGATGTAAAGGTAGGAGACAAAGTCCTTTACTCCAAGTATGCCGGTACCGACATCAAACTGGGTACCGATGAATATGTACTACTTTCAGAAAAAGACATTTTGGCGATCGTTTCGTAGTCATTAGTCATTAGTCATAAAAAATGACTGCTGAATCAATGGCAAGTGACAACTAAAACATAAAGAATTGAACTAGAGAATTATGGCAAAGCGCATTATTTACAACGAAAACGCTCGTCGCGCCTTAGAAAGAGGCATGGATATCCTGGCTGAGGCAGTAGCTGTTACCCTCGGTCCTAAAGGTCGTAACGTAGTACTAGAGAAGAAGTTTGGCGCACCACAAATCGTTAATGATGGTGTAACCATTGCCAAAGAAATTGAATTAGAAGATCACGTTGAAAACACTGGTGTTTCTTTGATTCGCCAGGCTGCTTCCAAGACCAACGATGCTGCTGGTGATGGTACCACCACTGCTACTGTTTTGGCACACGCAGTAGTAAAAGAAGGCTTGCGTAACGTTGCAGCTGGCGCAAACGCTATTCTGCTCAAGCGCGGTATTGATAAAGCTACTAACTTCTTGGTAGAAAAAATCAAAGAACACGCCCGTCCCGTTGAAGATTCCAAAGCTATTGCTCAAGTAGGTGCCATCTCGGCTGGTAACGACGAAGAAGTTGGCCAGATGATTGCCGAAGCAATGGATAAGGTAGGCAAAGAAGGTGTAATTTCCCTAGAAGAAGGGAAGTCTATGACCACCGAATTGGAAATTACTGAAGGGATGCGCTTTGACAAAGGCTACATCTCTCCCTACTTCGCCACCGACGCAGAGCGGATGGAAGCAATCTTCGATGAGCCTTTCATACTGCTCACCGATAAGAAAATTGCCTTGGTACAAGACCTCGTACCCGTTCTAGAGCAAGTAGCTCGTGCTGGTCGTCCTTTAGTAATTATCGCCGAAGATATCGAGAAAGAAGCTTTAGCAACCCTGGTAGTTAACCGCTTGCGTGGTGTCCTCAACGTGGCTGCGGTGAAGGCTCCTGGTTTTGGCGATCGCCGCAAAGCAATGCTCGAAGACATTGCGATTTTAACTGGCGGTCAAGTCATCACCGAAGATGCTGGACTGAAGTTAGAAAACGCCAAGCTGGATTCTTTGGGTAAAGCTCGTCGCATCACCATCACCAAAGACAACACCACTATTGTTGCGGAAGGTAACGAACAAGCTGTTAAAGCTCGCGTCGAGCAAATTCGCCGTCAAATGGAAGAAACAGAATCTTCCTACGACAAAGAAAAATTGCAAGAGCGTCTGGCTAAGTTAGCTGGTGGTGTAGCTGTCGTCAAGGTTGGCGCTGCTACCGAAACCGAAATGAAAGATAAGAAGTTGCGCCTAGAAGACGCCATCAACGCTACCAAAGCTGCGGTAGAAGAAGGTATCGTTCCTGGTGGTGGTACAACTCTGGCTCACCTCTCTCCCCAACTCGAAGAGTGGGCAAACAGCAACCTTAAGGGTGAAGAATTGACTGGTGCGTTGATCGTAGCTCGCGCTCTGGCTGCTCCCCTGAAGCGTATTGCTGAAAACGCCGGTCAGAATGGCGCTGTGATTGCCGAGCGCGTGAAAGAGAAAGAGTTCAACGTTGGCTACGATGCTGCTAAGAACGAGTTTGTTGACTTGTTTACTGCTGGTATCGTCGATCCTGCGAAAGTGACTCGTTCTGCTCTGCAAAACGCAGCTTCCATCGCTGGTATGGTGTTGACAACTGAGTGTATCGTTGTTGACAAGCCTGAACCCAAGGACAATGCTCCTGCTGGTGCCGGCGCTGGCATGGGTGGCGGCGACTTCGATTACTAAGATTTATCTTGTGGGACGGGCAAGATGCCCGTCTAAGTGCAAAAACAGCTGCTTCTTGTGGGGGGTGGCTGTTTTGTTTTTTTATTGAACCGCCATAGACGCCCGTCAGGGCGGCTTCCCGTAGGGTAGACGCGAAGGACACGAAGGAGGCGAGAGCAAGTTTTTAAGCTGTACCAAGAGCATATAATTTAAACTTGAGAAATATTTAAGCTCATTTATTTCACTCATCTGTAAAATAGTCTGAATCTATTTTTTTAATTTCATAAGTAGATACTATTGATACTCCTACATTATTATCAATCATTAATTGAGCTAGCTCTTGTCCATCTATTAATACAATTTTGCTATCAATGAGTGCTACATATTCTTTAGCATCTTGTGAGAATCTTGAAGTTGTAATAAAAACTCCTTTTTTAGCTCTTTGACCATGTAAAGCGCCCACAAATTTTTGAATTTCTGGTCTGCCTACAACAGTGTTATCCCATCTTTTAGTCTGAATATAAACAATATCTAAACCTAATTTATCTTCTTTTATAATTCAATCTATTCCACCATCACCACTTTTACCTATGGCTCTACCTGCATCAAGCCTTGAACCTCCATATCCCATTTTGATAAGTAAATCTACTACCAATCTTTCAAAAAATTCAGGAGAGCAGCTTTTAACACGATTGATAATTTCTATCTCTAACTCTTTTCGTATTTGTTGATATCCGATTTCTATAGACTCTTGAGGAGTATTATCTAAAATAGATGTATTCTTAGGTAACTCTTCTAAAGAATCAATGAGTAAATTACTATTATTAGCTAATTTTTTATTGTTTTTAAATTGAATGTATTCAGGAAACTGTTCGAGAAACGGTATGTTTATTGCCGATGGGCTGTGACTTAATATTTTAGTACCGCGCTCAGTAATCTTAAAAAATCCTCTTTTTGGAGCTTCTAATAACCCTGCTTTTTTAAGATAAGTTTTTGCCCATGCTACCCGATTATCAAATATTGCTTGTTGTCCACTAGGTAACAATTCCTTTCTTTCTTCTTCACTCAAATTAAACTCATCAGTAAGAGTTTCAATAGCTTCCCTGAGAGAGTGCTCTTGTTCGTCACTGGCATATTTCAGTAAAGGAAGCATAATTTGTTGAAAATCAGGTATTGTCATATTCAGACATTTAAAAGTGTGGTTTCATAATATACTAATAAATAAAATTTAAGCTAAGGAAAAATACTCAGTTAAGGTAGATATTATTTTTTGTATTCGAGATTTTGGCTAGGTTGCGGTTTGAAAAAGATATGATTCGTCAATTTTTACGGGAGGATATTATGCGAGAGTCAGTAATTTATCAAGATATAGTCCAAAAGGAAGCGTTTAAATTAATTAGTCGTCAACTAAATCGGCGTTTTGGAGAACTTAATTCTTCATTAATTAAGCAAGTGCGAGAGTTATCTGCTGAACAGTTAGAAGATTTAGGAGAAGCGTGATTAGATTTTTCTGAGATTGCTGATTTAGTAGCTTATTTAGAGCAGTTGAAGAGGAGTTAAAACTTTAGATGTGAATGGTACATATCTCATATAAATACTAAGAACGCTCAATAAATTCATCTGGATAAATACCAGCTTGTCCTAGAATCGCACGTAACGTTCCTTCTGGCATATCACCAGAATGGTTAGGAATTGTTGTATAACGCTTTGTGTCTGGATTAAACCAGATTTCGTGGCTTCCTGCTGCTTGACGGTGAAAAACCAAACCGAAAGATTTCAAAATTTTAATGATCTTTTTGTAGCTAAACCCAGCCAATCTACCCATAAATTGACTACTGACCCACAATCAAAGGATAGTTAAACTGATCGGCTATTGGTTGCAAATCATCTAGTTCTTGATTCTGAGATTGTGCTTCTAGCAACTTACGTGCTACATCACGGGCAATTTCTAAAGTTTCAGTAACTGTCTGTCCTTGGACAACTAAACCTTGAATTTCGTCTGATGTTGCTAAGTAAACGCCTTCTGGTAATTTTTCGATGTGTAGGTTAACTATTCTTTCCATAAATTGATGTAGCTAGTAGGAAAAGAGCTGTTAGTAAAAAAGAAGGGGTAATGTAGTGAAATCCTTCCTTCAATAGTAGAACATTAGTTCTGATAATCCTATAACTTCCATAGTAGTTTTAAAAACGATCGCCCATCCTACAAAAAATATTATGAAAGTTGTAGAGTGTAAAAAATAGCGCGATCGCAGTCCTTTGAATTTCTCTCTCTGTTTCTCTGCGCCTCTGTTGTTCAATTTTTTAACTACAACTGATGAGCCAAAATCACCCCGCATCCACACCCCTGCACACACTCAACCCCCTGAATCGCTTTTCCGATAGAGTCGAGGATTATGTCAAATACCGCCCAAGCTACCCAGCCGCAGCCATTGATAAAATCTTGGAAGGGTTAGCACCTCCCTCCCAACTGGTAGCCGCAGATATTGGTGCGGGTACAGGAATTTCTTCGCGGTTGTTAGGCGATCGCGGCGTTAGAGTAATCGCCATTGAACCAAACGCAGCCATGAGAGAAGCGGCTGAACTTCATCCTTTAGTTGAATTTCGGGATGGAACAGCAGAATTTACCCACCTCAACGATGCTTCTGTGGATTTGGTAACTTGTTTTCAAGCTTTCCACTGGTTCAATCCCCAGCCAAGTTTATCTGAGTTCCGCCGTATTCTCAAGCGATTGGGACGATTAGCAGTAGTGTGGAATAACCGCGACAAGGAAGATACTTTGACTGTGGAATATAGTCGCTTGATACGTGCAGCGTCGAATAATCATCCAGCCGAGTCGCGGATGCAGACAGTAGAACCACTATTTGTAACTAAGCACTTTGTTAATATTCGTGAATACACGTTTGTCTATAAACAAGAGTTAGATTTAACTGGACTTATTGGGCGTGCGATCAGTGCTTCTTACGTTCCGCGTCAAGGTTTAGCTTACGAACAACTTATTTCTGGTTTGCAAGAATTGTATGAGTGCTGTTGTGATGAGCGTGGTTTTATTGACATGGTTTATCGTACCAGCGTTCATCTTGCCGAGCCAGCATAATTCTGTAGAAAGTCGGGAAAAGCTGAGATCTCACGCTTTTAACCGACTTGCACTTGTGGTGTGTGAATTTGTAAAAAATCTCCTACTGTCCGCAAATAAGTGGGGGCATCTTCTAACATTGGAAAATGAGCTGTCTTGGGAATCACCACAAACTCTATTTTGTCGTTTAATGCAGCTGCTTGACGTCCCATCTCGGCGGGGATAATTTTATCGTACTCCCCTGATACTATCAATGTTGGTGGCGTTATTTGAGCAAATTCCTGGGGCATCAACTCCGCAGCAGCTTTGCTAACAGAAGTAAAAATTGTACCTAATGCAGCATCATAATCTGCTATTAGAAAATCTTGCAAGAAAGCGCGACGTTCCTGAGCAGGTATGGAGCTATACAAAAATCGCGCCATAAACATTCTGTCTACAAATGGTATTTTTTCTAACCATTTAGGACGAAACTTAACCACGTAGCCGCCAAATTTGTAAAAGGCTGCAAACGCTTTTTCATCATACTCAAAAATCCCGCTACACGTTAAAATTGCTTTTTCCACGCGATCGCTGTAACGGTTAAGAAACAAAGTTCCAACAGAAGCACCCATCGAATGAGCCTGGATATAGGTACGTTGAATTTTTAACTCACCTAACAACGTTGCCAAATCGTGCGCATATTCTTCTAATTCGTAGGTTAGTTCTCTTGCTGCTTCTGATTCTTGCTGCGGTGAATGCGATTCAATGACTGCTTCACTAGCTTGAGCTACAGCAGTAGGTTTACCACGAGAACGTCCAAATCCCCGCAGATCGTAAAGCAAACAATCAAATTGTTCTGATAGAGCTGCGGCAGTACTTCGCCAGTAACGAGCCGAACCAGCCCAACCGTGAATGAAAACCATCACTGGCTTTTCTAAGGCAGATGATTTTCGTATCCATTCATAGTAGTGCTCAACGCCACGAACATTAATGTATGGCATCTGAGAGTTTCGAGTTCTAAGTTTTGAGTTCTTAATTTTTTGCTAACGGCTAATAGTTAATAGCTAATAGGCAACTAGCTACTAGCAATTAGCAATTGATACTTTAAGCTGATTCTGGCTTAGGCATCGTGGACGGATGCATAATTAGTTCGGCAGTGGAACGTTTTTCCACCATCTCCTTCGTTACTGTACAACGAGTCACATCTTTACGAGACGGCAACTCGTACATCACATCCAGCATCAGTTCTTCAACAATACCACGCAGCGCTCTTGCTCCAGTTTTACGGCGATAGGCTTCTTGAGCGATCGCTCGCAAAGCTTCTTGTTTAAACTCTAACTGGACATTATCCATCTTCAACAGTTTTTGATACTGCTTCACTAAAGCACTACGAGGTTGGGTTAATATCGCCATCAGCGCTTCTTCATCTAACGGATCTACCACCGCTACCATTGGTACTCTACCAATGAATTCTGGAATCATGCCAAACTTAACTAAATCGTCTGGTTCAAGATAGCGGAGAGTGTCTGCTGCCCGTTTTTCTTTTGTCTGCCCTTCTCCTGGTTGCACAAAACCGATTGACTTTTTACCTGTTCTCTGCTCTACTACTTTTTCTAAGCCGACAAAAGCACCACCGCAAATGAACAAGATATTACTGGTATCAATTTGAATACAGTCTTGATAGGGGTGCTTACGCCCGCCTTGGGGTGGCACGTTAGCAATTGTTCCCTCTAACATTTTCAGCAATGCCTGCTGAACACCTTCACCAGATACATCTCGCGTGATGGAGGGATTTTCGCTCTTACGGGCAATTTTATCAATTTCGTCAATATAGATAATTCCCCTCTGTGCCTCTTCGACATCTAAGTCTGCTACTTGCAAAAGTCGCAGCAAGATATTTTCTACATCTTCACCCACATAACCTGCTTCGGTTAGAGTGGTAGCATCGGCGACTGCAAAGGGTACATCAAGGACTTTTGCCAAAGTTTGTGCCAAAAGGGTTTTGCCGCAGCCTGTAGGCCCTATCAGCAGAATATTAGACTTTTGCAGTTCAACGGCATCATCTGTCGCTCCCTTGCCATTATTTTTGGACTGAACCAGTGACAACCGTTTGTAGTGATTGTAAACAGCTACTGACAAAACTTTTTTGGCTTCGTCTTGACCAATTACGTGTTCGTCCAAATATTTTTTAATCTCTCGCGGTTTGGGGATTTGATTTAACGAGAGACTGGCAGAGCGGGTGCGGCGTTTTTGAGGAGGCTCTGACCGAGGTGCTGGTTGTGACGCTGCACTATTGGTATCGAGTAATTCCTCATCGAGGATTTCATTGCACAAGTCAACGCACTCATCACAGATGTAGACTCCCGGGCCAGCGATGAGTTTACGCACCTGCTCCTGAGACTTGCCACAAAACGAACATTTCAAATGGGAGTCGTATTTAGACATACCAGCCTCTTATTTCACAATGGTGACGTTTTCCCCTGCTGTGGGAAGATTTTGTCTATGGATGACCTGATCGATCAATCCGTAATTTTTGGCTTCTTCAGCCGACATAAAAAAGTCCCGTTCAGTATCAGCTTCGATTCTTTCTAATGGTTGACCAGTATGCTGGGCAAGTAACTGATTCAACTTAGATTTATGATAAAGAATTTCTTTGGCTTGTATTTCGATATCAACGGCTTGGCCCTGAGCACCACCTAAGGGTTGGTGAATCATAATCCGGGAATCTGGTAAAGACATTCGTTTGCCAGCAGTGCCTGCACACAACAAAAATGCCCCCATACTCGCCGCTAGACCAAAACAGATTGTGACTACGTCAGGACGGATTTGTTGAATGGTATCATAAATTGCCATGCCTGCTGTGACAGAGCCGCCAGGAGAATTTATGTACAGTTGAATGTCTTTTTCTGGATCTTCAGCGTCTAGAAACAACAATTGGGCAACTATTGAATTGGCAACATTGTCGTCAATTGGCGTTCCCAAAAAAATAATCCGCTCTCGCAGCAGGCGGGAGTAGATATCAAAAGCTCGTTCTCCCATGCCAGATTGCTCTACAACCATGGGAAGTATGTTACTGGGAAGGCTTTGGGAGCGCATTTCAAATTTATTTAAACTGCTGATAGGATAATTTCCCGACTGCGATACAAGCATAGAAAATTTTTGATAACCAAAGAATAACAGCGATTTAGACAGCCTACGCTGACTATGATAGCGATTGGTTTTATGTTGTTAGGTATGTGTTAACCATTATGCCTCATATAAATTCTTCTCGTGTAAACACAGTATCAAGCCAAGGCGGTAAAGTGCGAGGCAATTTATTTAAGTTTCCTTAAATGTTCCGCCTTGGAACGGGAAATGTTACCTTTGGCAAGTTATTGCACTTCTGTTACAGCAATTTCTTCTGCCGGGGAAGTTACTTCGCTTGCTTGTTCCTGGCTTTCAGTGGCTTCTAGTGTTGTTTCCTCTGTCGCCTTTAAAGAACCTTCGGGTACTAGTTCAACTTTTGAGTGTTCTAAGAGCCAGTCGATAGTTTTTTCTGTGATTAGTTCGTTTTCGACGACTTCTTGCAGTCTATCTTGGTCAACCTCTTGCTCTGAGTACTGCTCTAGAAGTTCTTTCACTCTGGCTGCGACTTCTGCCTCACTGACTTTGATAGATTCGCGTTTGCCAATTTCTTCTAGAGCAAGTGATCGCTTCAAACGCTCAACAGCTTCATCGCGAGAACGTTGCCGCAACTGAGGAATAACATCAGGGGTAAACAATTTTTTGATATCTAGCCCTTGCTGCGATAGCCGAATAGCAGTTTGCGTCAACATATTATCGACTTCCTGCTCAATCATTGTTTCTGGCAAATCGACTTCTACATACTTCAACAGTTCCTGAACTAGGGCTTCTTGCTGATTTCCTTTTGTTTTTTGTTCAGCCTCTTTTTGAAATCTTTCCTCTAAAGAAGTACGTAACTCTGCCAAAGTCTCAAACTCACTGACTTCTTGTGCAAAATCATCATCCAATTCTGGCAGTTCTTTTTCCTTAAGTTCTTTGAGGGTGACTGTGAAAATAGCTGGTTTTCCGGCTAGTTCTTCATTGGCATATGGATCTGGAAAGGTGGCTGAAACTTCCTTAGTTTCGCCAGGATTCATTCCGACAATGCCTAAAACAAAGCCGGGAATAAATCTATCTTCTTGTAACTCGACTTGAAAGTCGGTGGCTTCTCCACCGGGAATAGCTTTAAGTTCTGTTGCTTCATCCTCACCCTCAACTTTCGCCAGCACGCCTTTAAAATCTACTACAGCAACATCCCCCAATTGTGCTGGGCGTCCTTCTACAGGGATTAATGTTGCCATTTGCTGGCGTTCGCTTTCTAGGACTTTGTCTACTCGCTCTGGATCGTACTTGATTTCTTCAGCTTTGATTTGCAAATCAGTGTACTGAGCTAAATTAACTTCGGGTGGTACATCAACAGCAGCAGAAATAGTCAGAGCTTTACCTGGTTCATAATTATTAATTAATTCTTCATACGAAGAACGTAATCGCGGTTGCCCGATCGCATTAATGTCCTCTTGTTTTACTGCTTCTGTAATTCCATCTTGAATTAGTTCTTCCAGCGCTGCTGCCTTGATTCGAGTTGCCCCTAGACGCTGCAGCAATATCTGCCGTGGCACTTTGCCTTTGCGAAACCCAGGAATATTGGCAGAACGAGTGAAATTTTGAATTACCTGTTCGTAGGTTTGCTTGGTCTTTTCGGGCGTAATTTCTATTTCCAGACCTATTTGACTGGCGGGAAGTTTTTCCTGGGTAACTTTCATGCTTCGTCTCTATTGCTTTGTTGCTACTATTTCTTTTTGTTACTTTTACCAAAGACGCGATCTGCATAGCTCCTGAAAATAAAGCTCACTCGCATCTCTAGTTTTACGATTTCTAAACTTTGGGGCGGGAGCTACCCCTAAATTTCATCAGCTTTCCCGATGTATGGGTGCTTCTGAATAGAGATCCAGTTTACTGCCAATGCGAAAGCTCTTGATACTCTAGCGCAAATCAGTCTATATTATTTAACCTCCTCAGTAGCTTTTACCAGATAACTGATGGCGTAATATCCTAATTTGCATAATTTGCAACAAGTAGTTGCAATTTGCAATTGCTTGTTGCAACATCTGAGTGAACTGCTGAATCAGGAGAGTTGTTACTACTGCTTAGGTATTACCCAGAGTAAAAATTTGGGTCTCTAGCCTACTGCACTTAATCCATTTGGATCATAGTACATCCATAGTCTAGACAACTTTATATTTTTAATAGGGATTTTGTTGCTAGCTTGGGACTTTACTATCAGTCTTTAATAGCAAAACTGCGATTTGCTGTATAATATATATAATTTATAATTTTGCACTTGGTAAAAAACTAATAGCTAGTTGTTGTAAAATGCAACATTTTTTTTGTAAAAGTAAAAAGTAAGTGAATCACTGTATAAATTAGAAATTAATAGAAATTAAATTTTATTAATGACCAGTATTAGAGTATTCAAAGGGTTATTTAAATTTTTGTGTTGTTATTTTCAGTTAATTTAACTATGAAACATGAGTAAAATCTGAGTTTAGAAAGTTTCCGAGAAAAGTAAAAACTAAAAAGTGTTAAGGAGGAAGCAAATTTGTCTAAATCCTATCGTTTAGCTATTTTAGGAGCGACTGGTGCAGTTGGCAGAGAGTTATTGGAAATTTTAGAAAGCCGTAGTTTCCCCGTTTCAGATTTGAAGTTATTGGCATCAGAACGTAGTGCCGGACAGATGTTACCCTTCAAAGGTGAAAAGATTCGGGTAGAGCCAGTAAGCGATGCAATGTTGGAAAAAGTGGATATATTGCTGGCAAGTGCAGGAGGTTCAACATCCAAAACTTGGGCATCTGTAGCAGTAGAAAAAGGAGCAGTGGTAATAGATAATTCCAGTGCTTTTCGGATGAACTCCGATGTTCCTCTGGTAGTTCCAGAAGTAAATCCCCAAGCAGCAGCAAAACACAAGGGAATTATCGCCAACCCCAACTGCACCACAATTTTAATGGCAGTAGCAGTATGGCCTTTGCATCAAGTCAAACCCGTCAAACGTATTGTGGCTGCAACCTACCAATCTGCAAGCGGTGCGGGTGCGCAAGCAATGGCAGAAGTAAAAACTCAAGCTAGCGCAATTTTAGAAGGCAAAGAACCTACTGCGGAAGTATTTCCTTATCCATTGGCATTTAATTTATTTCCGCACAATTCCCCATTAAATGATTGGGGATATTGTGAAGAAGAAATGAAAATGGTCAACGAAACGCGGAAAATTTTTGACAATCAGCAGATCAAAATTACCGCTACTTGTGTACGAGTACCCGTGCTTCGTGCTCATTCAGAAGCCATAAATCTAGAATTTGAGACACCATTTAGTCCAGACGAAGCCAGAGAAATCCTAAAAGTATCTCCTGGAGTAAAACTATTAGAAGATTGGCAAAAAAATTATTTTCCTATGCCTATGGAAGCAACAGGTAAAGATGAGGTTTTAGTAGGTAGAATTCGTCAGGATATTTCTCAACCTTACGGTTTAGAATTATGGTTATGTGGCGATCAAATCCGTAAAGGCGCTGCGTTGAATGCTGTACAAATTGCTGAATTATTAGTAGAAAAAAAACTACTGCAACCGCAGGCAGCAACATACGTTAGTTAATAGTCAATCAAGTCCATAGCTCATAGTTAGAAAGTCTAGTTATGATAATGTTAGCTGTTTACAATTGACTAATGACTAATGAGTTGAAACATATTTACGGATAGGTGATTAATAGAGAACCACCAAAACAAAACAACGAAGACTCAGGAGTGTAAAAAGGGTGGTAGATTTTGGTAGAGTTCTAACCGCAATAATTACGCCGTTCAAAGAAGACGGTAGTGTAAATTATGATATTGCAGCACAACTGGCAGAACATTTAGCAAACAATGGTACAGAGACAGTTGTGGTATGTGGCACAACAGGAGAATCTCCTACTTTGAGCTGGGAAGAGGAGTACCAATTGTTTTCCACTGTCTTAGAAGCAGTGGCAGGGAAGGCATTGGTAATGGCAGGATGTGGTTCTAATTCCACGAAAGAGGCGATCGCTGCGACCCAAAAAGCAGCTAAAATAGGAGTACACGGTGCCTTACAAGTTGTTCCTTATTACAATAAACCACCGCAAGAGGGTCTTTACCAGCATTTTCAAGCCATAGCCTCTTCTGGTGACTTGCCTATTTTGATATATAATGTACCAGGTCGTACTAGTCAAAATCTTAGCCCCGAAACAGTTGCTCGGCTAGCAGAAATTGAAAATATTATTGGTATAAAAGAAGCTAGTGGAAATTTAGACCAAGTCAGTGAAATTCGTCGCTTGACACCAAAAGAATTTCAGATTTACTCTGGAGATGATTCTTTAACATTGCCGATGTTAGCAATCGGGGCAAAGGGTGTAGTTAGTGTTGCTTCTCATCTAGTAGGTAATGAACTACAGCAGATGATTCAATTATTGAATTCGGGTAAAATCAAAGCTGCTACTGACATTCATCTGCGACTATTCCCTCTATTTAAAGCTTTGTTTGTCACAACAAATCCAATTCCAGTTAAAAAAGCACTACAAATTCAAGGGTGGCAGGTTGGTTCTACTCGCCCACCATTATGCGAAGCTGACGTAAAAGTCACTCAAAAGTTAGAGGCAGTTATGAAGGAACTTGGTTTAATTTAGCAGGAACTGCCAGAAACTAAGAGACTTTTATAATTAGAAGCCATAATCAGTATTATAAGTAATTTTAGCAGTGTGACAGGTATAATTCCTGTGCTACTAAAGAAAAATTACCGTTGAATCTGCTTGGTCAAAGTACATTTTTATTGAAGATTACCAAACAATAAAACATTCAGATAAAAACTAGACTAGTTCCTCGACTTCTTAACTAACTTAATAGACAGATATTCTCAACTGTCTTAAAAGACTTCTAAATTCCAACATTATTTACAGAACAATCTAAGGAGAAAATGACTAAAAACGAAAACAATTCCGCCTTAAAAATTATTCCATTAGGCGGCTTACATGAAATTGGCAAAAATACCTGTGTTTTTGAATATGATGATGAGATTATTCTGTTAGATGCAGGTTTAGCATTTCCTACAGATGGAATGCACGGAGTTAATATTGTCCTCCCAGACATGACATACGTGCGGGAAAATCGTCACAAAATTAAAGGCATGATCGTCACTCACGGTCATGAAGATCATATTGGTGGAATTGCCTTTCACCTCAAGCAATTTGAAATTCCCGTAATCTATGGTCCCAGATTAGCAATGGCAATGCTAGAGGGCAAATTAGAAGAGGCTGGGGTACGCGATCACACCGAATTAAGAACCGTTCTTCCCCGCGATGTGGTGCGAATTGGCAAACACTTTTTTGTGGAATATATTCGCAATACCCACTCAATTGCCGACAGCTTCAGTGTTGCTATTCATACACCACTCGGTGTAATTATCCACACGGGAGATTTTAAATTTGACCACACTCCTGTGGACGGCGAACGTTTTGATTTGCAGCGATTAGCCGAACACGGTGAAAAAGGTGTTCTTTGCTTGATGAGTGATTCAACTAACTCAGAAGTACCTGGATTCACCCCCTCAGAAAGTTCTGTCGCTGCTAACCTTGATAGAGTTTTCTCTCAAGCCTCTGGAAGACTTTTTGTCACCACCTTCGCCTCTAGCGTACACCGTATCAACATCATTTTGCAGTTGGCGCAGAAGCATAATCGTATCGTCGGGGTAGTTGGACGTTCGATGCTGAATTTAATTGCCCATGCTCGCAACCTTGGTTACATCAAATGTAAAGATGATTTGTTGCAGCCACTGAATGCAATCCGCAATATACCAGATGAAAACGTATTAATTTTGACAACTGGTTCCCAAGGCGAACCGATGTCAGCCCTGACACGCATAGCTAACAAAGAACATCCTCATATCAAAATTCGACAAGGAGACACAGTAGTCTTCTCAGCTAACCCAATTCCCGGCAATACGATAGCTGTTGTCAACGTCATCGATAAATTGATGATGCAAGGTGCGAATGTAGTTTACGGCAGAGAAAAAGGCATTCACGTCTCCGGTCACGGTTGTCAAGAAGACCAAAAGTTGATGTTAGCATTGACTCGTCCCAAGTTTTTCTTACCCGTTCACGGCGAACATCGAATGCTGGTGAAGCACTCCCAGACAGCTCAAAATATGGGTATTCCCGCCGAGAATATGGTGATTATTCAGAATGGTGATATTGTGGAATTGACACAAGAATCCATTGCTGTGGCGGGCAAAGTGCCATCAGGTCTAGAATTGGTCGATACTTCTAGCTCTGGCATGGTTAGTGCTAAAGTCCTGCAAGAACGGCAAAAGATGGCAGAGGAAGGTATTGTTACCATTGCCACCGCCATTGATTGGAGTGGCAAGTTGATGGCAAAACCAGAAATTCACCTGCGGGGTGTAGTGACAAGCATTGAGCGATCGCTTCTGCAAAAGTGGGTACAACAGCGGATCGAAGAAATACTCAGTGTGCGCTGGACAGAATTTGCTCAAACTTTTGATGGCGAACAGCCAGAGGTGGATTGGGGTGGATTGCAAGAAGTGCTGGAGCGGGAAATGGCGCGTTCCATCCGTCGCGAATTGCAATGTCAGCCATCTGTAACATTACTGATGCAAATACCAGACGAGCCTCCCGTCAAAGTTGCCGATGGTAGAAGGCGGCGTACACGTACTGCTGCTCAGGTAGCATCGTAGTAGCCTCTTTAGCGGAAATTGCTCTCGTTTGTAGAGACGCGTAGCCCCAGGTGTTCCTGGAGAGTAATTTCGCGTCTCTACTGTGTCTTAGAAGTACTTTTCTAGCTAACTCAAATTCTTTTTGAAATAGTTTTTTAGTATAGGGCTACGACGAAGGAACTCAATTAATATCATTATCAAATTCATCAAATTTCACTTCAGTCCCGGTATCAAGCATCAAAGGGTATGGAGAGCGAGGAATGCCTATAGTGGGTGAATCGTCATCATTATTCAACAATGGGAGATAATGAGCTAGCAAAGGATCACGAGGGTTGAGTTTGTTGGCTTGACGGAAGTGGTATATTGCTAAATCCTTCAAGTCTAATCCTAGACAAGCAACACCCATTAAAGAATGATATTCTGCCTCAGAGTCGTTAATTTCCAAAGCTTTACGGAGTATCAAAATTACATCAGCCCAAGCACCTTCTTTTCCACTATCTAAAGCTTGGTTGTAAAGTTCAATATCTTGACGCATGGCAGCATGACAAATCTTTGTATCTATAACTATTTTGATAGAATAAAGTTAAAGCTTGACTTAATGAAATAGTTCTATATTTAATCTTTAATAACCACTATCTGTATCTTTACTTAAACTAGGTAAGGACATTTTTGAATGCTTATTTTTTAGTGAACCCATAGAAAAACTAGAAGCAAAGTTAACAAGGTTATTGGTACGCCAAAGCGCAAATGCTCAAGAAAAGTTAGCTGGTACCCTAACTCAGCAGCTGCTTCTACGACTATCAAATTTGCTACCGAACCAAATAAAGTTAAGTTACCCGCTAAGGTTGATCCTGCTGCTAGTAATAACCAGGATTGAGTATCCTCATTAGGAATTAGGGGTTGTAGCAGAAGTACAGCAGGAACATTAGAAATCAGGTTAGACAAAATTACTGCTACACCCAAAAGTCCAGCAGAAGAGTTAACTGCATAGGTGAAAGGTTTGAGCAAATTTAACTGTTGGGTAACTTTAGTTAAAATAAACAATCCGGAAAACATCACCAACAAGTTCCAATCCACCCTTTTGAGAATACGTTGAGGTTTAACACGACGAGTAACAAGTAGTAAGCTAGCAACAACCAAGGCTGACTCTGCTACAGGTAAACCGACAATAAAGGCAATTAACAATCCAGTGGTGAGTACTAAGGTTTTATAAAAAAGGGGTTTGAAGACGCGTTGTTTACGGATAAATAATTCTGTACAAGGCACAGTTGAGCGTACATTTGGATAAAGCAGGCACAGTAGGATTACTTGAATAGCTAAACCAGTTACAGCAACTGGAGTTAATGCCCTCATAAAATCAAGGAAGCCGATGCCCGAAAAGGAACCAATTAAAATATTTTGGGGATTACCGCTTAAAGTGGCAACAGAACCTATGTTAGTAGCCCCTGCGATCGCCAACAAATAAGGTATTGGGTTCAACCGCAATGCTTGAGTGAGGCTGATTGTCAATGGCGTAAAAACTAGTACTAAGGTATCATTGAGAAAAAAAGCGGAGAGAATGCCACTGCCAAAAGTTAGGGCAATCAATATACCAAAAGGACTGCGGGTAAAGCGCAATAGAAATGAGAGTACTTGTGGAAAAAACCCGGCATAGGAAAGATTGGCATTAACCACCATCATGCTTAACAAAAATACAATGGTCGTAGAATCAATTGCATCCCATGCTTGCCGCAAACTCAGCACGCCCGTCGCAATCAAAAAACCAGATCCTACCAAGGCGATCGTGGCACGGTTCATGCGAAAGCCAGGAACATAACCCAATGCCAATCCCAAGTAAGTAAGCCCTAAAACACCATAAATAGCTAATTTGTCAATTGTCATTGGTTTATTATTGAGCTATTTTTCTCTCATCATAAAAACTAGTATTTATACTTACAGACAATTAATACAAGAAATAGATATGATTTGTCTGCAAATAAGTTTTGTAAATGTTAAATTAATATCTGTCTGTAGGTAGATGTCTTTATTAGAATTTTAATTATGTCAAGTTATGAACAAGATAGCATTATCACACTTCCGATTCCGGGAAAATTGCGATTAACTTGACGTATTAATAAGTAGATTCTGATGCGAGTGGCTACCGAAACATTAGATCTAAGCTTTGTCTAAACCACATTCTTCCGGGAAATGCGATTTTTACCTTGTATATCTTCAGCGAAGTGGTGAAGACCCTCACGAAAAAAGAGGAGTAAAACATGAAGGTATTCGATAATACCACAAAAAAGATTTTTTTGGCTAGCTGGGTATCGTTAAATTCAACCGAAGCTACAAACGCTAACGTTATTCAGCTAGGCTCTACAGCCCCCAAGCATTACTTTCCTATTCTCCAACCATTACGTCATTGGTTAGACAGCCTACAAGTTCGCGATCGCCAATTCGCTCATCGTTTATGTACACTCATTCCTGCCCAATGTCCCTTTGAGCGTGATGTCAAGTTATTTGGTAGAACCTTTTTTCACATTCCACCGATGTGCAAACTCAACCCTTTATACGAACAATTGGTTGGCTTGCGTTTCCGAGCGCTATGCTATTTAGCCGATGAATGCGGCGAGGACGTATCACAGTACTGTTAAAGACTAGGAATTGTTAGTAGTTAGTAAGGGCGGGTTTTGTTTATTTATCTTTCGGTTAAAAACGAGAATTTGTATTCTAAACCCGCCCGTACACTAGTTAGTGATTAGTAGATAGTAGTTAGTGGTTAACCGCTAACTCTATTGCTGTTGCCACTTTTGCAGTGCTTGTTGAGCCTTTTTGTAAGCAGATGACTCTTGTGGAACTAAAAGAACGGTTGCAATTGCTGCTTGGAATTGTCTTTGCGAAGCTCGTTTTATAGCTATATCTAAGATTTTTTCACTCCATTGGTTGATCGACTTTTGAGCTTGCTCGAAACCAGGTTCACCTGGTGCTACTTTTTTGGCTACTTCAATAGCACGATTATAAGTAGATGCCTGTCCAGGCATAATTAAGGCATTAGCAGCATCTAAAAGAGTTTTATTACTCATATATTGCTTTGCCTCAATTCGCCATAGGCTAATAGATGCTTGTGCTTGTGGGTAAATAGATTCATCTTTGCCAACCAATTGAGCTGCGGCTATAGCTTTGGCGTACTGTCTTCGCTGTGCGCGACTTTCGGCTAAATCTAAGATCATCCTGCTCCAAATTTGGATATTATCTTGAGCTTGTTGATAAAGTGGTTGATCAGGCTGAATTTTTCGCGCTTTGGCGATCGCTAAACT
The DNA here is from genome assembly GCF_030381805.1 of Chlorogloeopsis sp. ULAP01. Lineage (NCBI taxonomy): Bacteria > Bacillati > Cyanobacteriota > Cyanophyceae > Nostocales > Chlorogloeopsidaceae > Chlorogloeopsis > Chlorogloeopsis sp. ULAP01. Next base: position 174,832 of record NZ_JAUDRH010000015.1, on the reverse strand, counting down.
GAGATCGCTAGCTTGATTTGGACGAAGAGACATTTTTGCCAATTCCAACCTTGCCTTGTTATGCTTAATGGCTTGGGAATTAGCACTGATTGACGATGGTAACTGGCTTTTTGGTGCAGGTGCTAAAGTTACAGGAGAAGTCTTAATAAAATTGGTATCGTAAGACGTATCAGGTGATATTGGCAAAATCTCCGTTTCAGTATCATCATTAACTGCTTTAGTTGATGCTGAAAGCATTTCCACCACTTTCAAACCTCCTTGGTTGCGTAGATAAACTACTGTAACTAAGCCCAACGTGAGCATTGTACCTGCACTCCATAAAAGTAGTGGATTCGACAACCAAGTGTTTCCTGCCCTTTTACTTTTCTTAATCTTAGTTGAGGACAAAGAAGATTTAAGAGAGTGGGAAGATATGGGAACAGTTTGTTTGTTTCCATATTGATGCATGTTTGTGTCAGTATCAGGATTTGTGGTTGACTGCCACGCAGAATAATTTATTTGAGGATTAGGGTGGAGCGAAGGAGCAGGAAGTGCAGCAGCTAAGATTTCTCTAGAACCAATCATTGGTGATTCTTCCCTATCTTCATCCACTTCTGAGGTTGGCAAAATATCTTGCTCCCTCGAAGGGATAACAGTAACGGGATTTTGTGTCGGACGCCAGTAGTGTTGACATAGCTCTGGTGTGCGCAGACTAAGATATCTTTCTAAGCCCTCCAAGGTGTTGCCATGATGAGAACGCAAAGCCTCTAATAGTGCTGCTGTAAAGAATCCGTGACCTAATTCGCTACTTTCGTGGGAGAATTGCTCCGGTTGGCAAGAAAGAATTGTGGGAATTTCTAGTTCTTGAGCCAGTTCAATAATTTCTTGTCCTACAAGATCATTCCCTTTATTTGCAAAAGCACGGTTAATATCAAACATCAGCACTATGTCTAGTTCCGCAACTAGCAAGCTTTGCATAATTGCTCTGACTTCGATGCCTGTTTCTTCTATCTGTTCGGGGTTTGCTTCTGCTGGCATCAAATAATCTTGTCCATTGTGGTTAACACCGTAACCACTAAAGAAGAACCATACTTTGTCTTGCGGTTGCCAACATGCTGCTGCTAAATCCTCCAGCAAAAGCAGAATATTCTCCTTTGTAGGATAGGTAGATCTATCACCTAAAGGTGGTGAAGTATCTGTCATCAACAGACACTGTTGTTGCAAAAACCCTGCTTCTACTATTAAAAAATCCTTTAAGGCCTCGGCATCAGCTTGCGCACACCCTAAAGGTTGAAAGAACTGATATTGATTTATGCCAATGGCGATCGCCCAATTATTTGCCATCGCGCTCTCTGCCGGTTATTTTTTACTTACTTGAAATCGCGGTTGGCTTTGCTGAAAAACAAAGCTAACCTAGTGTTTTATAACTAATACGAACATCATCTCATCAACAGATGAGATGTTATTTTTATTACTTGTTTATCCGGGAAATTGCCAATATCGAATTCCACTTGATTATTCATATCCAGGAGTATATAGGTTATGAGGAGTTGCAGTCATCAATCATTAAGCAGATCTTCTTCAGCAAAGCAAAATCCTCTTGAGAGGTTCATTCAACTTATGCCATTAATTGCAAAGAAAATCCGGATCTCTCATGCATTAGTTTTGCTGAGTCTTGCAGCTCCTATATGGCTGTTAACAGAAGCGATCGCCCCGAAGATTGTGCAAGCTTACACCACCAGAGTTGACTTAGCTATTGACCGCTTGCCAGAGGAGAACTACGAAACCCTGTTACGAAGGGCAGAAAATGCTGCCAGAGCCGCTGCTCAACGCAGTTTTGACCAAGATATATTAGTATCAGATGTATCTATATTTGTTTCCGTACAAAATCAAGGAGCGATCGCACCAGTTTTAGAATTAGCAGTCAGTCGTCAACAATGGCGAACTCGCCCCGATCCGCAACGCTGGGCAAGATATTTCAAAACAGCGCGATCGCTATTATTCATGAAAGACAATCTTCCTCCCAATGTAGCTCCAGCCTCCGCTCCCCAAGCCAAATAACCAATCCTAACTCTTCCACCTCTACCGCAGAGGCATTAATGAATTAGAATAATAAGGTTGTCAAAAATTGCGTTATCCGCTACCATGGCTGTTCCAAAGAAGAAAACATCAAAGTCCAAACGCGATCAGCGTCGAGCTACTTGGAGGCGCAAAGCAGCCCTTGAAGCTCAAAAAGCTCTTTCTCTCGGTAAGTCGATTTTAACTGGACGTTCTACATTTGTGTATCCATCAGCAGAGGAAGAAGAGGAAGAAGAGGAATCGTAAAACTGCTAATTTTTAACTGCTAATAGCTAATTGTTTCCTTACCATTAGCTGTTAGCGATTAGCTCTTACCTATTGGCGATAAAAAGTAATCATATAAAAACTAAAGTGTCTTCTTAAGAGCACTTATTTTTCGTAACTATGTTAGGGAAACACTTTCAAAAACCGACTCAGGAAGAAGGCGAACGCGTTCCACCAGGACAATATTTGACTAAGGGCTTCCCTGTATTAACTTATGGTGCCACTCCTCAAGTCAGTACAGATAATTGGGAGTTTCGAGTTTGGGGTTTGGCAAAAGCCAAGACATTTACTTGGCAAGACTTTATGGCACTACCCCAACATGAATTTACTGCTGACTTCCATTGCGTAACTCGCTGGTCTAAGCTGGATGTGAAATGGACTGGCATTAAAGTCACACACTTGATGGAATTAATTGAAGTTGATCCGAAAGCCGCCCATGTCATGGAACATTGCTATGGCGGCTATACTACCAATATTTCCATGCTAGACTTTTTGCGGGAAGAAAACTTCTTTGCTTTTAAATTGTTTGGTGAACCATTACCTGCCGAACATGGCGGGCCGTTGCGGTTAGTTGTTCCCCACCTGTATGCTTGGAAAAGCGCCAAGTGGCTCAACGGCTTAGAGTTTCTCGAAAGTGAAGAATTTGGTTTTTGGGAACGCAATGGCTATCACCAACGAGGCGAACCTTGGGCAGAAGAACGCTATAGCAATTTTTAAAATAGCTAATGGCTAATAGCTACTAGCATACTAAGAGGTCATTTATATCATTGTATAAAGTAGTGGACTGACACAGCTAAATTGGTGCATCAGAAAAATATTGTGGGATGGGCTTCTAGCCCGCACCACAAAACAATTTATTCCATCATTTTAGTCCGGTAACGCCATTAGGGTGGGTTAGCGATCGCATAATCCACCTTGCTTCGATTGTTGATGGTGCGTTACGGACTATCGTCAAGCACGCAACGGCTGTTTTGCGCTCAGAAAATCTACACCGCAAACTGCCTCCTCTACAAATTGGAGATTTTTTTAATTGGAAGTCGCTAACTACATGAGCGCACAAACAGATTGCACAATGGGAATTTCAATCCAAAATTCACAACCCCTGCCAGGTTCAGACAAACACTTAATTTGACCGCCGTGTTTATCTACGATAATTTGGTAGCTAATTGATAGTCCCAAACCAGTGCCTTTACCGGGTTCTTTGGTTGTGAAGAAGGGATCAAAAATGCGCGTTCGCACTTGCTCGATAATACCCGGGCCATTGTCTTGAATGCAAATCAGAATAGAATTATCTGATGTGAGTTGTGTGCGAATCTGAATTTGCGGATTGTTGATGTTGGAGTCTTCTAAAGCATCAATGGCATTACCAAGAATATTCATAAATACCTGATTGAGCCGGGCTGGAAAACATTCTACTAAAGGTAACTCACCATATTCCTTAACAATTTCAATACCAGAAGCATCTACATGATTTTTCAAGCGATGTTGCAAAATCAACAAGGTACTGTCAATGCCTTCATGGATGTCAACTGGCTTCATCTCCGCATGATCGAGGCGCGAGAAAGTGCGTAAAGACATTACTAATTCAGAGATGCGCTCTGCACCTAACATCACTGACTTGAGAATTGTTGGCAAGTCTTCAGCAATGTAGTCTATTTCCATTTTTGCTGCTTGCTCTTGAATTTCTGGTGTGGGATGGGGATAATTTTGCTGGTAGAGATGTAGCATTTTCAGCAAATTCTCTGTGTATTCAGCGACGTAGCTAATGTTACCAAAGATAAAATTAACAGGATTGTTAATTTCATGAGCGATCCCAGCTACTAACTGCCCCAAACCAGCCATTTTTTCACTTTGAATCAACTGTGCTTGAGTCTGCTGTAACTCTTGGAGAGTGTGGGCAAGTTCTTCTTTTTGGTGCTGAGTTTGTTTTAATAGTTCGGCTTGCTGAAGCCCTACTCCTAATTGATTGGCTATGTGTATCAACAAATCTACTTCTTCTTTTTGCCAATCACGGGAACCAATATTTTGGTAGGCTGCTAGCAATCCCCACAACTTCTCTCCTAGAAAAATTGGCACGATCATATATGCTTTGGCTTGTATTTGCTCAATTACAGCCAGGTGAGAACTCGAATTATTTTGACTGTGAATATCGTTAACTACAAGGATATTACCTTGAGCGTAGCGTCCACCTTGGTATTGTTGTAAGTAATCACCAGCAACTACAGGCATCATTTCCTTAACTGGTTTCCAACCCTCAGCTACAGACTCAGCTACAAATTCTCCACTCCAATCAGCCCAGAATCGATAAATTGCGACTCGATCAACTTCTAGTAGCTGCCGTACTTCTTGAGTAGTAGTAGCAAAAATAGTATCTAGATCAAGAGATTGACGAATTTTTTCTACTGTAACGGCTAAAGCTTTTTCGCGTTCGGCAGCTTGTGCCAACTTTTGGGCTTGCTTTTGCACTTGTTTCCAAGCTTCGGCTTGCTGTAATGCCACTCCCAGTTGTATGCCTACTTGTGCCAGCAAGTTGATTTCTTCATCTTGCCAGTAACGGGGTTGAGAGTTTTGATAAGCTACTAGCAATCCCCAAAGTTTCTCTCCTTGGGAAATCGGTACAAAAACTTCATTGCGCGGGTACTTGCCTGCTTGGGCAGATTGTGAAAACAGACGTTCATGCACAGGTTGTGGCTTGGTTATAGGTTGCCAACCATCAACAATAGAATCAGCCACAAATTCTCCACTCCAATCAGGATAGAAGCGATAAATTGCTACCCGTTCTACTTCTAATAGCTGCCGCACTTCTTGAGTAGTGGTTTTAAATATGGTATCTATATCCAATGTTTGACGGATTTTCTCAACCGTTGTCGCCAATGCTCTTTGACGTTCATCGGCTTTTATTAGCTCTGCTGCTTGCGTTTGCATTTGCTGCATGAACTCAGCATGCTGTAAAGCCACACCTAATTGGGTACTGATTTGGGTAAGTAAATATACTTCGTCTTCTTGCCATTTTCGTGGTTTTGAGTTTTGGTAGACTGCAAGCAAGCCCCACAGTTTTTGATGGTGATAAATGGCGACGATCGCATAAGCTCTTGCTTGATAAGTTTCTAAGACTTGAAGGTAACAGTGGTTAAAGCTAGCGTTGTAGATATCATCACAAGTGCGGTAAAGCTCACCTCTGGCGAAACGTCCCCCTTGTGTATCTTGCAAGTAAGTATCTACTACTGGAGGATCAGCTAAATCTTTGGCGCTACATTCGCTAATGTTTCTGCGTATTTCGGGTTGTTGTAACTGCGCTTGTATCAACGAAATCCAACCTTCAGCCGCCGATTCAAATACAAATTCACCGCTCCAATCTGGATTGAAGCGATAAATACCAACGCGATCGGCATTTAGTAGTTGCCTAAGCTCTTGGGTAGTGGTACGAAAAATGGTTTCTAAATCAAGAGACTGACGAATTTTCTCAATGGTTATGGCTGCTGTTCTTTGCCATTCTGCTGTTCTTTCTCGTGCTGCAACTTGTGCCAACTGAGCAGATTGTGCTTTTACTTGTTCTATGTAATCTGCTTGTTGTAGAGCAACTTCCAAATACTCAGCAATTTGTTGGACAAATTCAATTTCTGATGTTTCCCATAAACGGGAATTACTACATTGATGAATACACAATAAGCCCCATATTTCTTTACCTTTGATTAAAGAGGCAACTATATATCCCCGAACTTGAAATTTTTCTAGAATTTGAATATCGCCATCACTAGAATTAGCTTGATAAATATCAGTATTTATCCTCAGCCAACTTTGCTGACACAAGTCTTTAAAATCTACACTTAAACCGTGATGGTGTAGTTCTTTAGTAATTATCGAATTCCATATAGCTTTCCTATCTTCATAGATAAATTGTCCTTCTCCATGCAGTTGTGAGTTAAATCGAAACACTACTACTCGATCTGCACTTAGGAGCTGACGGACTTCAGTGACTGTAGTTTTGAAGATACTATCTAAATCTAAAGATTCTCTCATCCGAGAAATGAGCCGATTTAAAGCTTTTTGCAGTTCTGCTTGATATCTAGCTTGGTTTAGTAATTCGATATGTTGCAGAGCTACTCCCAAATGTTCGGCAATTTGAATGACAAACTCTATTTCAGTATTCTGCCAAGTACGAGGGCTACTACATTGATGAATACATAACAATCCCCAAAGTTGTTCTCCTTTGAGTAAAGGCACAACTATATTGGCACGGACTTGAAATCTTTGTAAAAGTTGAATGTAACATTCACTAAAATTCTGTTGCTCAATATCAGAAATAGCATTAACACGTCCTTGCTGATAGAGTTCGGCAAATTGGACACTGAAGCAATGATCGTGAACTCGTTCAGTAATCACAGAATTCCATTGTGGCGCTACATCTTCAAAGATAAATTCTCCTGCCAATTCCTGATTCGAGAAAAAACGAAATACTACAACGCGATCGGCATTGAGTAACTGACGAATTTCGATGACACTAGTTTTGAAAATATTTTCTATATCTAGAGATTCACGAATATGGGCAATGACTCTAGCTAAGGCTTTTTGTTGCTCTGCTTGATATTCTATATGATTTGAGTTTGATTGTACTGGTTTTATAGTTAATGTATCTTCCATTGCAGCTGAGAATTTTAATAAATACTTCCTGTATGTAATAGTTCCCAGAAACTTAAACTCATTAACAGTGATTCACGGAAAATAGAACTAAATAATTTATTGAAGTATATATTTATTAAGTTTCAAAAAATATTTTTTCTAATTCACTGACTGACTTACTATTTTTTATCGGCGTAAATTAAAATTATATTATTTACTAATGTCAAATTTAATCTAGTTATTTTTAAATAATATTAAAATATTATTAAAGTTAGTATCAAGCAATAAATACAAGTAAGTAAACATCTCAAACAAACTAACATTTCCCAATAACGATAACATCAGTAACCATAAAATAAGAGTGCGTTGCTGTTACTTAACGCACCCTTATCTGTGCTACTATCTATTTGTCAGTTCGTAAGCTGAAGAAAAATGCGATCGCACTTAGTTAATCTCAACTAGCTGGATATCAAAAATCAGTTCTTGTCCTGCTAGGGGATGATTGGCATCTAGAGTGACTTCAGCTTCTGATACATTAGTAACAACGACTGGAATTGCTTGACCACTACTTTGAGAAATTTGCAACAGTTGTCCAACTTCAAGGGCTACATCTGTTGGTATGCGTTGCCGCTCTACTATCATCACTAATTCTGGACGATAAGGGCCATATGCTTGTTCAGCAGAAATGTTTGTAGTTTTGGATTCTCCTGGACTCATGCCAACCACAGCTTCTTCAAAGCCGGGAATAACTATTCCTTCACCAATGGAGAATTGTAAAGGATCTCGACCACTAGAAGAATCAAATACAGTACCATCATCTAATTTGCCCGTATAGTGAACTTTCACAGTATCACCAGTTTTAGCTTGTATCATTTTTATCTCCTTTCTTTTTATAGGGTGGAGCTACTTAGCATTCATCTTTTGGAATAACCTGCTCTACCTTCTTTTTATGGTTGAGCAACCAATCATAAATTTCTGCAATCTGAAATCAATTACTACTTTGTCCTACTCAATTGTAGAGATACTTCTCCATTTCTTCAGGAGATCAGCCCGTAAGCTGAAATGCTTCATTGCTTGAAATTGATTCATCTTTGGGATTACACGCTTACCTACTGTGGCTTAAGCAAGAAAAATTATTTGACAAAGCTTTGAACGTGTTTGGTAAATCATTGGTTTTTAACTTTTGATTCCTTTGTCCTCTCTAGTTTAAGCAGCGATAAATCCAGGTTCACCTATATTAGTCTAGCTAAGGGTTAAAAAACAGATATAACTCCTCATTTAATCTTTGCCCACTACACTTTTCCACCGTAGTACTGCTACGAACAAAGTCATCCTTATTTTGTTATTTATTAATATTTCTATTTTAGTAATTTGAGCCAAAATCCCCTCTTTCTTTCCTCAAATATAAATACTCACGTTGAGGAAAGATTAACTTGGAAGTGGGTAGGTTTTTGCCCACTGATAAAATCCCATGTTTACTTTAAAAGACAGAGCAAACAAAGATTTTGGCGATTTAGGTGCTAACAGACGCTCAAGTACACATACCATTATATAAATAGCGATCGCTAATATCCTCACTCACCTGGCTTTGATGTATTACTTATCACCTTTATCAAATACTCTGTAAGTGTAAATGCATCTACTCCTAACTCTGTCCGTTCTTGGGCTGCTAAAATTCCCGCTTGGGCGTGCCACCAAGCAGCAGTTGCTACCATTTTTTCGATAGGTAATTGGCGCGTTACTGCTTGGGCGATTAGTCCACCCATTAATCCAGTTAAAACATCACCACTACCACCCCGTGCTAGGGCTGGTGTACTTTCGGGATTAATCCAAACTGTACCCTGGGGATCAGCAATGGTAGTTCTTGCTCCTTTCAATAGCACTACTGCCCCACTTTCCTTGGCTGCTGCCCTTACAGCTTTGATTCTGTCTTGCTTGGCATCTGGTAATGCGGGAAATAAACGTTTGAATTCACCTGTATGAGGTGTTAATACTGTCAGTGAGTGTCGTTTTGCCAACATCTGATTAGTCCCCATTGCCGCTAGAATATTCAAACCATCGGCATCGAGAACTAGAGGATTTGCACTTTCTAGGACTTGTTGCATAATGGGGATGGCATCTTTGGTTAAACCAGGGCCACAAGCGATCGCACTAAAAGAATTTAAGTCAGTGTTTTCTGGTAATTGCAGTTTAGCAATCGCGCCTGTTTCGGTTTCTGGACAGCCGACAATTAAAGCTTCTGGTAAATGACTTACCATGATAGATTTTATAGATTCTGGCACGGCAATTGACACCATTCCGACTCCACTTGCCCTTGCTCCTAATCCTGTTAAAATTGCTCCCCCAGAATAGCGACGCGAACCACAAATGAGTAATAAATGTCCTTCTTTATACTTATGGGTGACAGCAGGGCGGGGTATTGGCAAAGTGGAAAATAAAGTTTCTTTGGTGATACGTTTGACTTGAGGGTTCCCTAGAACCGCTTCCACATCCGCCCAGGGAATATCAAAATCGATTAACTCGGTTTTGCCAACATATTCTAAGGCTTGATCTTGCAATAAGCCTTGCTTCCACAAACCGAGACAAAATGTGCGGCTTGCACGGATGGCAGTTCCCAATACTTCACCAGTATCTGTATGCAAACCCGAAGGCACATCAATACTAACAATTGGTGCAGATTTGTCATTTAACTGATTGATGGCACTGGCGACAGGATCTTTTAGTTCTCTTTCTAACCCAAATCCAAATAAGCCATCAACTAATAAATCGCAATCTATTAGATCCTCTATTGATTGATAACACGGAATACCCAAGCTTTGAGCATACTGTAAGTGTTGTGAAGTGAGTTCCTTAAGCTTAGGAAATGGGCAATAAATGCAAACTTCAAGCCCTTGAAAGTGCAATTCACGAGCAACTACTAAAGCATCTCCCCCATTATGACCGGGGCCGACGAGAATTCCAACTTTATTCAGACGCGGAAATGAAGAGGACGCGGTGACACGGTAACGCGGTGAGTCCAGCACTGCGGGAGGGTATCCCTCCGCAGGTGACTGGCGTAGACGCCCGGAGGGCGGCTTCTCGTAGAGTACCCGTAAGGGTGACGCGGGAAATTTTTCTCTCTCCTCATCTTCTAAGATTGTGTCTTCTGAAAGATAAAGTGTTTGAATGCGACGGGCAATCAATCCTGCCACCTTTTCCATCAAAGCCGCTACAGGCATTCCTGCTGCAAAGATACGCGCTTCAATGTCACGCATCTGTTCTGCTGTGACTGCAATTTGCGAAATTTGTTCTTGCCTGTTCATCAATCAGTTTTGGATTTGGGAACTTAAATTTTAGATTAATCCAAAATCCCAAAACCCAAAGCTAAAATTTCAATTTTCTACCTTCCGTAGTAAACTCTAGCATTACTAAATCCTAAACTTTGCAGATAGCGACTCCATTGTTCTGCTAGTGTTCTATTGCTAAAAGGACCAACTGCTACGTGCGAACCACGTGGTTGGTTTCTAGTACTAACTGTTGGTCTTTGTGCAATATTACTACGAATTTGATTGGCAATTGAGGGTATATCTTGCGATTTGGCAGGAATAGCTACGTAGTAATATTTGGAATTTGCTGTTTGCGAATTTTTGATATTCAGGTTGGTTGGAGTTTCCTGTTTGTTAGCAAAGCTAGCAATCCGTCCTTGATTTATACCAGAGGCTGCTAATTGCTGAATGCGCTGTTGGGCATTAGATGCCTTGCTAAATATACCTACTTGAATTACAGAACGTCCTTCAAAATTCCGCATATAAGCTGTGGGTTCAATCAAACGTATTTGTTGGAGTGTTTGGGGATTATTGCTATCAACGTAAACTAAGTAACGCTCAAAATTTTGGCTATCCTGTCTAGTTGGAGGAGAGGGCATAGTTTGGTAGTGCGGATATTCCTGACCATGTGTATATACTGGGGGAGATGGATTTTGTTGAAAAATAGAATAATTTCCATTGTTGATCTGGGGTGGTGGTAATACTTGGTTACTTTCAGGAATAAAGGGCAGGGGTGACTGTGGCGGTACTCCATCATAAACAGTTGGCTGTTGCGCCAATAATTCTCTGGTGATGGGAATTTGCGCTGCGGTGGGGATAGTATGGAATATGTTTGCTAAAAAAGATCCCAACACAGCATGGAGAATTAAAGATGGTTGGGCAAAGCGATGAAATGCTATAAGTTGAATTAGTGATACATTCCACATATTAGCAAGTAAAAGTTGATAGAAAATTTTTTACAGAAACCAACTTGTTGCCAAAATTCCCCCATGAACCTGAAGTAATTTTCGGGCTAAAGACGAAAGTCTTTTATCAGTTGGGAATTTTAATTGATGGTAATATCACGGATACTTTTATAAGTAATCAGTGAATTACCTGTCTTAGTAATTACATAGTGTTAAATTATAAACTAGTCGCCTAGCAATATTTACGGAGATGAAAAAAGTCGTTGTTGGACTTTCTGGCGGCGTTGACAGTTCCACCGCTGCCACAATTTTGCACAATCAAGGCTATGAAGTGATTGGTTTGACCCTTTGGCTGATGAAAGGCAAGGGTCAGTGTTGCTCTGAAGGTATGATTGATGCAGCTTTGATTTGTGAGCAGCTAGGCATTTCCCATCACGTTGTTGATATTCGAGAAGTCTTTCAAACAAATATTGTTGATTATCTCGTTAGCGGTTACAGTGCTGGTATTACGCCATTACCTTGCTCACAGTGCAATAAAACGGTAAAATTTGGGCCGATGTTACAATATGCCCGCGAAAATTTGGGATGCGATCGCATTGCTACCGGTCATTATGCCCGAATTCGCTATAACGAAGAAACTGGGCGTTACGAACTGCTGCGAGCGGTTGATCGCAACAAAGATCAGTCTTATTTTCTCTATGATTTATCTCAAGATTTAGTTGCTGGCTGTGTATTTCCCCTGGGTGAAATCCAAAAGAGTGAAACTCGCCGCATAGCTAGTGAATACAATCTCAAAACTGCTGACAAACCAGAAAGCCAAGATTTATGTTTAGTAGAAGCTAACGGCTCAATGCGGCAATTTTTGGATAAGTATCTGGCTCCCAAAAAGGGTGATATTGTTGACACTAATGGTAAAGTGTTAGGGCAGCATGATGGTGTCCATCATTACACTATAGGACAGCGTAAGGGTTTGGGGATTGCAGCAGCTGAACCATTGTATGTAATTGCTTTAGATGCAGTGAATAACAAGGTGATTGTGGGCGATCGCACTAAGGTAACGCAGCCAGAATGTACGGTGCATCGGGTTAATTGGGTATCTATTGCTGAACCCACAAGCCCAATTCGAGCAGAAGTACAAGTCCGCTATCGTTCTAACCCAGTACCAGTAACAGTCATTCCCTTGGGAAATGACCGCGTGCGGATTGTGTTTGATGAGCCGCAATTCAGCATTACCCCCGGACAGGCGGCGGTGTGGTATGAAGGGGAGAAAGTGTTAGGTGGCGGGATAATTGAGCAGTTTAGTAATTCTTAAATTGGCGCTTGAAGCAGTACCCCGATTTTTCTAAAAATCGGGGTACTTGTTGTGTAAATCAAAAGGGCAAAATTCAAATTTTTCTCCAACTGCACGCTTGATTTTTGAAAGTTGACAGGGTACTATATACATAATGGAATAGGTGTGCACAGATATACTCCCTCTCTCAAAAATTAAGTTGATATTTTCGGAGTTAGCAGTGCAGTAGTGGAAAAGTAATTAAGCTACTCAAAATAAAAAGCAAATATATCCAACGTCTCTGGATAATTTGTATGAGTCTTAAAATAGAGCCACAATTAAAAGCGCGATCGCACTTCCATCATCCTGTGTTCTAGAAAAAGAAGTTTCTGGTAGCCCCCGAATCTCGAAGCTTGGACAGCAGCCCCTACAACGGAGCGCCACATATTTACCATGACTGCGACTTGTAATCGCCAGTATATAAATTTTGTATTTTGTCTTTATTTCTCAAATTACAACACAGAAGCTCGAAAAGTTAATTAGATCTATCTTGACTTGTTGTTATAACCTGTAGTATAAACACGTACATTGTACATAAGTTAGTTAGAATATATACTCTTAAAAACAATAAAGTTTCTGCGAGTAATTCCTGAGCTATCATAATGAACCTGAACATCAGTGTATGTATTAAACTCTTTACTGCATCGGTATTATTGAGTCAGAGTGTAAATTTCTTACTTATAACAAAGGCAGACGCTGCTAGTTTTAAATTTACCAAGATTGCAGATAAAAATACAACTACCCTTAGCGGCATTGGTTATGTTGATAGTACCCCAAGTATAAGTGGTAGCAATGTGGCTTTCAAAGGCTACAAGTATATTAGACTAGGAAACTTTTCTGAAGTCAGGAGTGGAGTATATACCAAGGCAGGAGTTGATGGAGCCTTAATTAAAATTGCAGATACAAATACGCCTATTCCTGGTATTCCTCTTGGTAAAGGTAATTTTGTGTCTGTCAGTCAGCCAAGTATAAGTGGCAACAATGTGGTTTTCGCAGCCCAAGAAACTTATACTCATCATGGGATATACACAAATACAGGAATTGGTGGAGCTTTAATCGAGATTGCAGATGCAAAAACACCTGGTCTTTTTGGTAATAGTAGTTTTAATTACTTACGGGATCCAAGTATAGATGGTCGCAATGTGGTTTTTTCGACTTATAGCACTGGTAAAAGAGGTGTATACACAAATACAGGATTTGATGGTGCCTTAGTCAAAATTGCAGATACAAACACACCTATTCCTGATAGTGCTGGCAATTTTAGTTACTTTTCTTCTCCAACCATAAGTGGTAACAATGTTGCTTTTTACGGTGAGGGTTCTAATACAAGAGGAGTATATGCAAATATCGGTGTTGGTGGAGCCTTAGTTAAAATTGCAGATACAAACACGCCTATTCCTGGTGGCGTTGGTAATTTCGTGTCTGTTTTAGAGCCTAGTATAAGTGGTAATAATGTGGCTTTTTGGAGCGTGAATTATAGGTACCCTGATGAAGATAAATATGGTATTTACTTTTATGCTGATGGCTTTATTAGTAAAGTAGTTGATACTGAAGACACGCTAGTTGCAAATAAAACCCTAGCAAGATTGTTTTTTGGCAGTCATGGACTCGATGGTGAATCGTTGGCATTTTCTGCACATTTTACTGATGGTTCATGGGGAGTTTTTCGGGCAGATAGGATTTATGAGCCTGTACCAGAACCTTTAACCTTGGGAGGAACAGCAGTGGCTGGTGTTGTCGCTTTCTGGTTGAAGAAGAAAAAGAAGAAAGTTGCTGTGTAGAAATATATATCAGTAATAGTCAAAAGATGCGATCGCACTTTTTTGATTGCAATACACAATATGCTTCATCTGGAGACTTTTAGTTATCTTTGTAAATTAGTTACATTTACTACTTTATAGAATTAAAGATTTTCTGTAATCAATACTTGAACTATCACTATGAACTTGAAAATTGGTGTATCTATTAAACTCTTGACTGCATCGATAGTATTGAGTCAAAGTATAAATTTATTGTCTATACAAAAGGTAAATGCTGCTGATTTTAAATTTACTAAGATTGCAGATAAAAACACACCTATTCCTGGTGGTATTGGTAATTTTCAATCATTTGGCAGCCCCAGTTTAAGCGGTCATAATATTGCTTTTCAAGGTTATAATTTTGATAATTATGACAGGATTAAAAACCAAGGCATATACATTAGTACTGGATTAAGTGGAGGCTTAACCAAGATTGCAGATAAAGACACACTTATTCCCGGTGGCATTGGTAATTTTAGAACATTTGGTAGCCAAAGTATAAGTGGTAATAATATAGTCTTTGAAGGCTACGGTTATTACCATTATGGTAATGTTGATCAACAAGGCATATACGTTACTACACCTATAAACAGTGCTTTGACAAACTTTGTAGATAAAAATACACTTATTCCCGATTTCACTAGTAAAAAATACGTTAGAAACCCAAGTATAAGCGGTAGCAATATTGCTTTTACGATTGGTGAAGCTGACGAAACTGGCTACGCTGAAAAACGAGGCATCTATGCTAACACAGGTGAAAATGGAGCCTTAATCAAGATTGCAGGTACAAACACACCTATTCCTGATAGTATTAGTAATTTTGATCTCGTGGATTCCGCAAGTATAAGTGGTAGCAATATAGCTTTTTGGGGCGGTGCCTTAAGCTCTGACATTGTTGATCATCAAGGCATCTATGCTAGTACAGGTGAAAATAGAGCCTTAATCAAGATTGCAGATACAAATACACCTATTCCTGGTAGTGTTGGTAACTTTACATATGTGGAAAGTCCACGTATTAGTGGCCGCAATATAGTTTTTTCGGGAGTTAGTGACGCCGATCAACAAGGCATCTATGCTAACATGGGTGAAAATGGAGCTTTACTCAAGATTGCAGATACAAACACACCTATTCCTGATAGTAACAGTAATTTTCATTACTTTGAAGGAATCAGTATAAGTGGCAGTAATATTGCTTTTGCAGGTATCCTTGAGGACAATTATTATGAAGCTTATCGCGAAATGGGTGTATATTTGTATGCTGATGGTGTTCTTAGTAAAGTAATTAGCAGTACTGATACACTCATTCCAGGTAAAACCATACGTAACATATATATGAGCAATCAGGGACTTGATGGTGAGTCGCTGGCGTTTTTGGCAGCCTTCAACGATAATTCAATCGCTATTTTTCGGGCAGATAGGATTTATGAGCCTGTACCAGAACCTTTAACCTTGGGAGGAACAGCAGTAGCTGGTTTTGTAGGCTTCTGGTTGAAGAAGAAAAAGAAGAAAGTTGTTGTGTAGAAATGCATCTCAGTGTCGCTGTAATGGTGCGATCGCATCCTGAAATCGCAACAAATCATCAGCCCTCATGAACTGCGTCTACCACGATACATGAAAATACCTCTTCACCTGTTCCCCCAACCCTGTTCCGTGTCACCCTTCGGGTACTCTAACGAGAACCCGCTTCGCGTGTACGCAGTCCCCCTACCCTGGCGGGAAGCCGTACCTACGCTCTTGCGCGTTCGCCGTCAGGCGTTGCGTTAGCTAGCGACTTATGTAGACGGGCTTTGCCCGGCTTCCCGTCGGGTAAGTAGCTGCTTTGCATCTACCGCGTCTACGTGACGGAGAGCGCCAAGACGGGGGTTGGTCTCACCTATCTCCTGTCCCCTATATTCCCATACACCCCAAACTCCCTAGACTATCTGTTCTACTTGTCCTATGGTTTGGTAAATTATTAACATAGTTTAAAAAAACTGTAGTTAGGCAAACAAGGGGCAAACTTGAGTTACTATCCGGATGGTATTCCTCCTCACGGTGGGCAGTTGGTGAATCGCATTGCTACACCAGAACAAAGAGAAGTATTTCTCTCCAAAGCCGAGTTTTTGCCGCGAGTGCAACTTGATGCGCGGGCTGTTTCCGATCTAGAAATGATTGCGATCGGTGGTTTTAGTCCCCTAACAGGTTTTATGAACCAAGAGGACTACAATCGCGTTGTTGCCGAAATGCGGCTGGCTAATGGTACTGTGTGGTCAATTCCAATTACCCTATCAGTAACAGAAGAAGTAGCAGCCCCACTGACTGAAGGTGGTTTGATTCGTCTAGATAACCCCGAAGGACAATTTATCGGGGTGTTAGAACTCACACAAAAGTATACCTACGACAAGAAGTACGAAGTCATCAATGTCTACCGCACTGATGATGAAAACCATCCTGGTGTACAGGTAGTATACAATCAGGGTTCGGTAAATCTTGCAGGTGACGTGTGGTTATTAGAACGCGCTCCTCATCCCCAATTCCCTGCTTATCAAATCGATCCGGCTGAGTCTCGGAAATTATTCAAGCTCAGAGGATGGAAAACCATTGTTGGTTTCCAAACTCGCAACCCTATTCATCGCGCTCATGAATACATCCAAAAGTGCGCAATGGAAACTGTAGATGGACTATTTTTACATCCGTTGGTAGGAGCAACAAAAGACGATGATATTCCTGCTGATGTACGGATGCAGTGCTATGAAATTTTGCTAGAAAAATACTATCCCCAAGACAGAGTAATTCTAGCCATCAATCCCTCGGCAATGCGTTATGCTGGGCCTCGTGAGGCTATTTTCCATGCTCTTATTCGTAAGAACTATGGCTGTACTCACTTTATTGTGGGACGGGATCACGCAGGTGTGGGAAATTACTACGGTACTTATGATGCTCAATACATCTTCGATGAGTTTTCTCAAGCAGAAATTGGCATTGTGCCGATGAAGTTTGAACACGCCTTTTACTGTACCCGCACCAAGCAAATGGCGACAACTAAAACTAGTCCCAGTAAACCCGAAGAACGGATTCACCTGTCGGGTACAAAAGTGCGGGAAATGCTGCGCCAGGGCGAATTACCCCCTCCAGAATTTTCCCGCCCAGAAGTGGCGGCAGAGTTGGCACGAGCAATGCGAGTACCTGTCAACGTTTAATGTTTATCTACATTCACAAACAGTCTCAAACCAAACTTTACACTACAGTCCTCAGCCCGATAAGCTTAATAAGCTGATGGACTGAGTGCTGGTGGCTAATTATGAAGCGGCGAACGTTTTTACAACGGTTTGGCTCCCTACTCGCGGTATTGGGTTTAACAGAGGCTGAGTGGTTTAGCTTAGGAAATCGCTATCAGCAGGCGTTAGCGCAACCCAGTCCGCGTAAATTAGCTTTAATAATAGGTATTAATCAGTACCAGCAAAGCCAGATTCTCAATGGTTGTCTGACGGATGTAGAACTACAAAAAGAACTTTTGATTCACCGTTTTGGTTTTCAGCCGTCAGATATTTTGGCTTTGACTGATGAACAAGCAAGCAGAGAATTTATTGAGTCTGCTTTTGTAGAACACTTAGTTAAGCAAGCAAAACTAGGTGATATAGTTCTGTTCCACTTTAGTGGCTATGGCAGTCGTGTCAGGTTGGGAACCTCGTTAGAAGCGGTGCAAAATGCTTTGGTTACCGCAGATAGCGCAGAGAATAAATCACAGGCAACAAAAATTGTTAACTACTTGTTGGAAGAGACGCTGATGTTGATGTTGCGATCGCTTCCCACAGAACGAGCAACAGCAGTACTAGACACTAGTTACTACACTCCCACCACCTTCTTGCCCACAGGTTTACGAATTCGCAGCCGCCAAATGACAACAGAAGCGATTGTGGCAGCAGCAGAACTCGACTTGCAAAAACAGCTGCGAGAAAAAGCTGCAACAGAACTATCGGCAGTAGTGTTGTCTGCAACCACCGATCCCAATCAGGTAGCGCAGGAGGTACAGTTATCTGGTTTTAGTGCCGGGTTATTTACTTATGCTTTGACGCAGTATCTATGGGAGGCTACGCCAGCAACAACAATTCCGATCTCAATCTCCCGTGTAGGAAGTGTGATGCAGCAGTTTGGTAGCACACAACAACCAAGCTTACTCATGGGTAAGAAAAATCAACAGCGAGTTACCTTGAGTGAGGCTTTTGTTCCCCCATTTACCCAGAGTGCAGAAGGAGTAGTAACAGCCGTTGAAGATGAGGGCAAAACAATACATCTGTGGTTGGCAGGATTACCTGTACAAGTGCTGGAATACTATGGAGCCAATTCTCGATTGACTTTGGTGAGTCAAGAGGGAGCAACTGCACAGTTAGTGTTGCGATCGCGCAATGGATTGACAGCAAAAGCCCAACTTGCTTCTGGCTCTGAAAATAAAATTATTCCACAGATGGGACAACTAGTTCAGGAAACAGTACGAGTCTTACCGCGTAATATTAATTTAACCGTTGCTCTGGATGGGGGATTAGAGAGAATTGAGCGGGTAGATGCTACTAGCGCCTTTGCAACAGTTGAACACGTGAGCAGTGTAGTGGCAGGAGAACAACCAGCTGATTATGTATTTGGCGAGCTTCCAGATGGCAAAACAAAAGATTTGATCGCCTCGACTGCATTGATAGTCTCTCCCAGTCGTTATGGTTTATTTTCTTTGGGCAGTGAACTTATTCCCAGCACCATTGGTGAAGCCGGAGAAGCGGTAAAAGTCGCAGTACAACGCCTCAAACCAACTTTGCAAACTTTGCTGGCAGCAAAATTATGGCGACTCACAGACAATGAAGGTTCTTCCTGCTTAAGCGTGAAAGCAACTCTAGAGATAGTGAATGGCATCACACCTCGCGTGGTGATGCAACGCGAAACGATGCGAACTCTGGGTGCAGAAACTGTAAGTAAAAAACAAGTAAATACTGAACCCGGACGTATCCCAATTGTGCCAATCGGTAGTAAGATACACTACCGTATCCAAAATATGGGTACGCAGCCAGTATATTTGATGCTGTTGGGATTAAATAGTGCCAAGAATGCGATCGCCCTTTACCCGTGGCAAAAAGAAACTGAAAGCGAAGATGGCACCAATAATGCATCACTTGAGGATATTGTCATTGCTCCGGGAGAAACCCTGACTTTGCCACAATCTACCACTGGTTTTGAATGGGTGATCCAAGGGCCTGCCTTTTTTAGTGAAAATCAATTAATCTTTAGTACATCTCCATTTACCCAAACTCGCAACGCTTTAGAAACTACTAAACACCCGCGAGCAGATAGACAACGCATTCAACCATTGCTTAACCCCTTAGAAGTTGCCAATGCTCTACTACAGGACTTACACAATGTTAGTCCGGTGAAAGCCGAGATGAATATCTCAACTGCTGAGTCTTATGTGTTGGATGTAAATAATTGGGCAAGTCTAGCCTTTATGTATCAGGTTATTTGAGTAGTTGACAATATAGGGAACTCTTAACAGGGTTGGGGCAAAACAATAGCGTTCACTCTTCTTGCAGATACACTATCATATCATGTTCGGTTAATCAAACTGAATCAAAATGTTTGCTCGTAGTGAAGACTTTAGCCCTCAAGCCGCGACTGAAGTCCTCACTACAAATTGCCGCCTATTACAGTCTTGGTTCAAATATACTTCTTCAATAACAACCCCAATTTTTCCTTCGTTGCCATAGGAACTTTATCTAAGGGTGTCAAAATTGCATACTTCAAAGCTGAATGAGCTGCACTAGGCGGTGGATTTTCGCTCAATCGCCGTACGGTTTCTTGAATTACTTTCTGTGCATTTACAGCATTACGCTGCAAATTATTGACTATCATATCTACTGTCACGCTGTCATGATCTGAATGCCAGCAATCATAATCTGTTGCTAGTGCCAAAGTTGCATAGGCTATTTCTGCCTCCCGTGCTAACTTTGCCTCCGGTAAATTCGTCATCCCGATTACCGTTGCACCCCAACTGCGGTAAAGATTTGATTCTGCTTTGGTAGAAAATGCTGGCCCTTCCATGCACACATAGGTGCCACCTTGATGTAGAGTAACATCTGGTAGGTTGAGAGAAGCGATCGCATCTGTTAACACCCCTGCCAAATTCCGGCAAATTGGATCGCCAAAAGCAATGTGAGCAATAATTCCTTCCCCAAAAAATGTAGATACCCGATTTTTAGTTCTATCAATAAATTGATCGGGAACTACCATATCTAGTGGTTTTACTTCTTCCTTTAAGGAACCAACTGCACTCGCCGATATTAGATACTTTACACCCAATTGTTTCATCGCATAGATGTTAGCACGAAAAGGCAACTCCGTAGGTAAAAGTGTATGATTGCGACCATGACGTGCTAAAAAAGCTACTCGGGTTCCCTCTAAATTTCCCAAAATTAAAGCATCAGATGGATAACCAAAAGGTGTCTGAATTTGCACTTCTTCTACATCTTTTAGGGCATCCATCTTATATAAGCCGCTACCACCAATGATCCCAATTTGAGCTTCAGCCATCATTTTTAACCTCTAGCTTTGTGCAATGCCAAGTTATTTTACTGGCAAATGCGTGCATAACTAAATCGAAGCTCCTATCTCTCTACGCGACAAATTACTAATCAAACATAATATTGTGTTTAGCAAAATTATTAAGTAACGCAAATAACTGATACATTTTGTGATGTGAGCCACACTAAATAAAGGAGTTTTGAAGCGATCGCAATGGATGTAGATGAACTTCTCATACGCTATCAAGCAGGAGAGAGGAATTTTAAAGGCGCTAACCTTATTGGTGGTTATTTGTATGGAGTCGATCTGAGTGGAGCAAATTTACAAGGAGCATCTCTGAGCGAAGTAGATTTGAGCAAAGCTAATTTAGAGGGAGTTAATCTCAAAGAAGCTTCTCTGAATGGAGCTAATCTTACAGGGGCTAACTTAACTAGAGCTAACTTAAGTGGAGCCAATCTTTACGAAGCAAAGCTTACAGGAGCCATTCTCGACGGTGCACATCTGAAGATGGCAGACTTAATTGATGCTGACTTCACTGCTGCTAACTTACAGGGAGCAAATTTGTACGGAGCATATCTCAATGGCACCCTGTTGCAAGGTGCAATCATGCCAGATGGCACAATTCATGAGTGAACAGTTATTAGTTACTACTCGATTATTACTCACTGTCATTAGACCTAGAACTTTTCAAGTTAGACAGGGTGTGGAGTGTAGGGGAGCCACTGGGTGGTGAGGCAGTGCGCCTTTGCGTCTCGACTTGTAGCGACTGGCATGAAGCGGCATTTTAGGATGTAGGGAAGAGATTTATGATTTTTTGGACGGTTGAACTACAGTAGCCACTCATGATTGCAAATTTTCTCTATACCCTACACCCCATAATGCTAGTTAGACGTCTCTCTATGACACTGGCTACTCTACACCTATTCTCAGCAGATAACTTTGGGTGTACTGACTATTCGCTATCTCCCCAACCTTGGTAACTGATGTCACGTTTCTAAAAATTTTGAAATAATCAATAGACCGATTCAGAAATAGAAAGTTATACACAACAAATGGTAGACTCAAAGGTTGAGCATCTAAAGTTAGCCTACCACAATGAACAATCCACTTCATTCTCACGCTACGGCAGTAAAGTAACACAGGTGTCACCAAAAGACGACGGGGAAGCCCGTTCCTTTAAGGGGCGCTCAGAATCGTCGTCCGTCGTCTTGGGGCAAGGGGCAAGGGGCATTCATGCATTGGCCAATGCCCAATTCCCAATTCACTTCGGCCCGCTTTCATCCCCCGACTGAAGTCTGGGGGTGAGCTTAAATTTCCATAAATTTGATATTTTAAAAGTTTCAATTAGCAACAAATATATATTGGACATCTGAAAAATCACTATCTTATGATGCTCATACAAAAGCCTTTCAGGAATCCATAATGTCAGAAAATTTTAGAAGTAAAGTTGTCACCCAAGGAGTGCAGCGATCGCCTAATCGTGCCATGCTCCGTGCTGTTGGTTTTAAAGATGAGGATTTCATTAAACCAATTGTTGGTATTGCCAACGGTTACAGCACCATCACCCCTTGCAATATGGGGATCAATAAATTAGCGCAACGGGCAGAAAATGGTGTTAAAAACGCTCTCGCAATGCCGCAACTATTTGGCACAATTACAATCAGTGATGGCATTTCGATGGGAACCGAGGGGATGAAATACTCCTTGGTGTCGCGGGAAGTAATTGCCGATTCAATAGAAACCGCCTGCAACGGGCAAAGCATGGATGGAGTACTGGCGATTGGTGGCTGTGATAAAAATATGCCAGGCGCAATGCTGGCGATCGCTCGCATGAACATTCCCGCGATTTTTGTTTACGGTGGTACGATTAAACCCGGACATTACAACGGACGTGATTTAACTGTCGTCAGTTCTTTTGAAGCAGTGGGAGAATATAGCGCCGGGAAAATAGACGATAACGAGCTTTTGGAAGTTGAGCGTCGCGCTTGCCCCGGTGCTGGTTCTTGTGGGGGAATGTACACAGCTAACACTATGTCTTCTGCGTTTGAGGCAATGGGGATGAGTTTGCCCTATTCTTCAACAATGGCAGCAGAAGATGAAGAAAAAGCCGATAGTACGGAAAAATCGGCATTCGTCTTAGTAGAAGCAATTCGCAAGCAAATTTTACCTCGTCAAATTATCACTCGCAAATCAATCGAAAATGCGATTTCGGTAATTATGGCAGTGGGTGGTTCCACAAATGCCGTCTTGCATTTTTTGGCGATCGCTCGTGCTGCTGGTGTCGAACTTTGCCTTGATGACTTTGAAGCGATTCGCGCCCGTGTTCCGGTTTTGTGCGATTTAAAACCTAGTGGTAAGTATGTAGCTACGGATTTGCACAAGGCTGGTGGCATTCCTCAAGTGATGAAAATGCTAATAGTGCATGATTTATTACACGGTGATTGCCTCACTATCACTGGTCAAACAATCGCCGAAGTATTGGAAAATATACCAGATGAGCCATCACCGAATCAAGATGTCATCCGTCCTTGGCATATCCCAATGTATCCTCAAGGACACTTAGCTATTCTCAAAGGTAATTTGGCAACGGAAGGGGCAGTAGCAAAAATTACTGGCGTAAAAGTACCAAAAATTACTGGCCCGGCAAGAGTATTTGAATCTGAAGAATCTTGTTTAGATGCGATTTTGGCTAAGAAAATTAATGCTGGTGATATAATTATTATCCGCTACGAAGGGCCAAAAGGAGGCCCCGGTATGCGGGAAATGCTGGCTCCCACCTCAGCTATTATCGGGGCTGGCTTGGGTGATTCTGTGGGATTGATTACCGATGGACGTTTCTCTGGCGGTACTTACGGTATGGTAGTAGGACACGTTGCCCCAGAAGCGGCAGTTGGAGGTGCGATCGCTTTAGTCGAAGAAGGCGATACTATCACCATTGATGCCCATACTCGCTCGTTACAGTTGCACGTATCCGATGAAGAATTAGCTCGTCGTCGTCAAAATTGGCAACCCCGCCCACCTCGTTATACCAAGGGTGTATTGGCGAAGTATGCCAAGTTAGTTTCTTCTAGTAGTTTGGGTGCGGTAACTGATTTGGATTTATTTTAGTTTTAGATTTTTATAGAGACGTGTCATGGCACGTCTCTACTTTTTAGCGTATAAATCGTAGTGTTTTCAAACGCTGAGGAACGCAGAGTAAGCGCAAAGGTGCGTGGAGTAAGCATCGCAATTAAACTATTGGTGCTGATATTAAACCTTCCGCCTCTAGTACCGTCGCCACCCGTAAAATCAGCACTTCATTATATGGTGCAGCTATTAATTGCACTCCCAAAGGTAAAGCATTTGAACTTTGAATTGGCACTGATAAAACGGGCAAGCCAATGAATGATAACGGTTGAGTGAATAATCCTAAATGAGGGCGGACAAGAATTTCTTCTCCATCTAAAATCATGGTTTGTTGCCCTATTAAGGGTGCAGAAATGGGGGTTGTGGGGGCAAGAATGACATCTACTTTTTGAAAAACTTCACGAACTTGATCTCGATACCACCTTCTAAAACGCTGGGCTTGAATGTACCAATGACTGGGAATTAAGGCACCCGCCAAAAAGCGATCGCGTGTGGCTGGATCGAAATCTTGAGGACGTTGACGCAATTTTTCTAAATGCAGATTTGCTCCTTCGCAGGCTGTAATCACAAATGCTGCGGCACGGGCGCGATGAGCTTCGGGTATAGTGACGTATTCAGTGATATTTAAAGCATCAGCTACTTTTTGTACTGCTTCTAGTGCTTCTGGATTTGCCCCTTTGCGGAAATAATCACCTGCAATGGCAATTCGCAAGCCATCAATACCTTGATTTATTTGTGACAAGCAAAATTCAGGAGGGCGTTTAGTACAAACTGGATCGCGTTCATCTTCTCCTTGAAGTACATCAAAAGCTGTGGCAATGTCTCGTACAGAACGCGCAAAGGGGCCAATGTGGTCAAAACTGCTGGAAAATAAAGCTACACCAGCACGGGATAATCTTCCATAAGTGGGTTTAAAACCAAAAACGCCACACAAAGCAGCAGGTACGCGAATGGAACCGTTAGTATCAGAACCCAGTGTCAAGGGAACCAATCCAGCTGCCACCGCCGCTGCCGAACCACCCGATGAACCACCAGCTACTCGTTGTAAATCGTGGGGGTTGTGAGTTACACCGTAATGGGCATTTTCCGTCACGAATCCGTAGGCGTACTCATCCATATTCAACGCACCTACGAGTACTGCACCCGCTTGTTTTAACCGCGCCACTGCCGTTGCATCTTGGGTAGCTGGAGGATTGTCGGCATTGATTTTTGCACCTGCTAGCGTTGTTAAACCAGCAATATCAAAAAGATTTTTCACTGCAAAGGGAACACCAGCAAGTAAACCGGGGTTTTTACCTTGGGCAATTTCTCTGTCTATCTTTTGTGCATCTGTTAAAGCCGTTTCAGCAGTCACAGCCGTAAAACAGTTCAATTCATGATCCCGCCCTGCAATCCGCTTGAGGGCAGCTTGCGTAACTTCGATGGCGCTAACTTTGCCTGCACGTACAGCATTGGCGATTGTGACTGCATCGGCTGAGTTGAGATTCATGGTTCAAATACAGTTGCGGCTTCAATTTCTTCGGGTAGGGGAAATGAATTTACTAGTTGAGCGATCGCACTAATTCTCTCAAAATTTGCTACCACCCCATCTCTATATTGATCCCTAAGATCCAAATCCAATAAGCATACTATCTGATCAACATATTCACCTACATTCAACTCCTTCTTTTCCATCTTTGCGTCCTTTACATAAATTGGGTAGTTTCATTCTTGCATCTTTACTTTTGTCCACCAAGAAATACATTTTAAGGGCTTTAAGCTAAGTCTGATAGAGCAGACTAAGTAAGATTTGCAGTCAGTTTTAACTGACAGTAGCTCTAAGAGAGGTACTTCAGTTCCAGGCGTTTTAGAAGGTACAAGAGTGAATAGCTTGTTTCCCAATTCTCAATCACAGTTAAAGATTTTTCCACCCATCCAGATTTGTTCTTTTTACTAAACTTTTCCGGGTAAGTTATGCTTGCGTAGTTGCTTATAGTTATAAAAACCAAAAACCAGCCAGAATATTAGAATGAAAGATGTCAGTAACAAAATTGGAATAGAGCCAAACTTAACGATTAAAGGCGGTGCAGCAGCAGTAAATAAGCCTCCACCAACAATAGGCTCAAAAAGTAATTGTTTGTAAGCAAAACTCTCAAAAGCACTGGAGCGATTATCTGGATCAACCATTCGCAATAATAATAATCCAGTAGAAGTCACACCCATAGATTGTCCCATATCACCAATGCCACGTTCAAACCAGTAGAAAGGTAGCAAGCGAGGCGCTAAAAATACAAAAGCACACACATTCCAAGCAATACCAGCAACTGACAAAACGACAAAAGGAGCAAAATTATCACCAAGTACAGATAGGGAAATTGTTGCTAGTGCTGTGATAATTGTGATATCTAATGCCAACCCACCAATGCGTTCCATCAGAGGGCGACTAATTAAATAAGTTCGTTTTGTACGGATGAGTATATATTGCACAATAATTCCGCCAATTAGGGCGATGGGGAATAGCGGCACGTAAGCCATCAATAGTAATCCGCCTCTACCCCAAGTTACTGATTCAATCCAGCGCAACGCTTCTAATATTAGCCAGCCGAAAGCGATCGCTAATCCAACAAAACCAAAATTCAGTGATAGAGGATCAATTAGTAATTCGCGGAATAAATTTTCTCTAGCAATTGTAATACTTGGGTGTTCCTCTGGAAGATGGCTGTCTTGTATTTCCAAGTCAGGTGAAGGTTCGCGATTGACTTGGATGCGTTCTGTGCGTCGTCCCCAATGTATCAAAAATGTACCTGCAACTACACCCGAAACTAGTCCCACCGTCGCTAAAGCCAAAGATAAATCAGCACCAGCAGCAAACCCTAATTCAGTGAAAGTTGGTGCCATACCTGCTGCTGTACCGTGTCCACCTTCAAAGGCAACTTCGATTAAACAAGCCGCGATCGGAGGTAAGCCAAAAACTGGTGTTAATACGGTTATAGCCAGTAGCAATCCTACTACATATTGTCCCCAGGCGATCGTTTGACCGAAAGCCACTTGTGGGGAAGCTTTACGCCAAAATTCTCGCCACCCTGGAACGTAAAGTCCAAGAAATATAGTGGCAAAAACGACATTTATAAAAATACTGGGAGACTGCGCCCACACCGCCTGCACAGTTTCCGGAAATATACCTTTGACAAGAGGAGATTCTGGATTTACTGCTTTGACAACAGCACCAAAAGCACCCGAACCCAGTAGCAAGGCTAAAATACCAGCTACAACTGAACTAGGTATGTACAGCGATCGCAAAATCCAAAGGCGTTGTCTTATTAACCGCCCCATCAAGATTAATATAGCAATGAGAATATAAGCCCAAAATACGTCTATGAGTTTAAACATGGCGTTGTTTAGCAGTTGCCTTTAGCAGCTTTGCTCAATTAAAGAATAGATTTTTATCTTTGATTCTCTAGGAGTCTTGGCATATTGGCAACGGGGAAACATACACGGCGATCAATCAAGGAGAGAACTCTGGGTTCTTGATGAAAACCTCTCTTCTCTAGCCCTTAGTCCCTATTCTCCAACTAGCGCTCTAGAACAGCAGCATTGCAAAAGCTAAGTTTTTCATAATATAGTTTAATTAATAAGAATATTCTCAATAATAATATTTGCATGACAGCGAATAAATCCCTATATTTTTAGCAATTTTTGTAAAACTACAATTTTATTAAGCTTTAACAGAAATGACAATAAGTATCAATATTAGAGAGTTTGAGGATCTCCGAGACGAACTGATTGAGAACGGTGAGTCAGTTTATCGCTCAGACGGTTTTGACTGCGTTATGGAGTGGAACCACCCATTTGGTTTAGCTAAATGGCGTGAAATTCAGTTGCGTCCTGGACTGATTATTTGGATTTATGATGAGGAACACCACGTTAGCTGGAGTTTGCAAGAGCAGCATCGCGAGATTCGTTACATAACACTTGCTTTCCAGTTGTTAGGAAATTACCAGGTGTTACAGGAAGGCATAAAGGATAATTTCTACAAGGAAGAGACAGGAAAAACTTATTTGTACAGTGTGCCTGGAGCTAAAGAAGTTGAATCTTACTCAGCCCGATCCCGATTGCTCAGAGCTAGAATTCATCTCGATCTAGATTTTTTAAGCACAATTAGCAGTGATCAATCTAATGCTTTACCTTGTGAATTGCAGTTATTGCTAGATGGTAAAGAGGGAAGACGTTTTTACCTCACAGCCGGAGAGATAACCTCTGCAATGCAAGTTGCTTGGTCTCAATTTTTGAATTGTCCTTATCAGGGAATGATGAAGCGGCTTTATTTGGAAAGTAAAGCCTTGGAATTAATCACCTTGCAGTTTGTCCAATTAATGGAGAATAACACAGAAAAATGCTTGTGTGATGGTTTGCGAGCCACCGATATCGATCGCATTCATCAAGCAAAAGATATCTTAATTCGCAATCTTGAGAATCCACCGTCGCTGATTGGATTAGCTCGACAAGTGGGATTGAATGATTACAAGCTAAAAATCGGCTTTCGTTACCTGTTTGGGACAACAGTATTTGGTTACTTGCACCAATATCGGATGGAGCGATCGCAACAGTTGCTGCGAGAAACCCAAATGAGTGTAACTGAAGTAGCACACACGGTTGGTTATGCTTGTCCAACATCTTTCAGTACTGCATTTCGCAAAAAATTCGGGGTAAATCCCCGTTCCTATCGAGCCTGAGCTAGCTCTTTTGAGAAGAGCAGAAACTTGATTTTAGAGAAACTTTAACAAAAAGATCCGTGTAGCAAAGAAAAGATCCGGCTAGAAAAGGACAGGTTTGCCTAAAATATCGTATTGTCATATCTAACTTCTTGAGAGTAATTCTCAAGTTTTTTAGGTGTGTGACAATGAGTGTGAATCAACAACAAGTCTTAAATCGAGTTAAGTTAGTGATCGCCTTAGCTCAATACTACTTAAGACGTGTTTTCTTTTGGCGATCGAGATCTGTGTGTCACATCATAAGTTTGTTCCTGTTAGGAACTTTTACTTTTCTGATGATTACTGCTTGTAGCAATAATGTTGCTCACAAAATGACATCTCACGCTCTACAAGCAAACATTTCTCAATGTCGAGTAGTGACTCACATCCAGAGTCAAATATGTATTCCCCTGAATCCACAAAAGGTAGTTGCGATCGGGATGTTAGAGGAATTACTGGCTTTGAATATTAAGCCTGTTGGTGCTGCTTTTTGGAGAGCTAGTGGTGGAGACGATGATTTTCCATTGTTTGTTCAAGATAAAACCGCAGGAATTATAAAACTTGGCAATGAATCTCAACCAAACCTAGAACGTATCTTGTTACTTAAGCCTGACTTAGTAATAGGGCGCAAATGGGCAATAGAATCAATTTACTCAAAATTGTCACAAATTGCCCCAACTGTAGTCATTGATACAGAATACGAGGATTGGAAAACTCGTCTGAGATTAGTGGCTGAGGTGTTCGGGAAAACAGAAAAAGCTGAAAACCTGCTTAATGAATACAACCAACGTCTACAAGTATTCCAGCAAAAAATGGGCGATCGCCTGTCAATTACTCAGGTTTCGATAGTTCGAGTCTCTCCTAGCCTTTTAAGACTCTATCTGAAAAAGTCATACAGTGGCGCTATTGTACAAGATGCGGGTTTGTCTCGTCCGCCAGTTCAGAATCAGCAGGACAGATGGGAAGATATATCTGCCGAATCTATTAATCGAGTGAACAGCGACATCATTTTTGTTGCTTATGATCATCCTAAAGACTCGTTTTTAGATTCTTTTAAAAGTAATCCTTTGTGGTTAAATTTGCAAGCTGTTAAGCAAAATCAAGTATATGAAGTTGATAGTCAATATTGGATTGGTGGCTCCAGTATTATTGGTGCAAACTGCATTATTGATGACTTATTTAAGTATCTAATTGCAAAAAATAAATAAAAAAGCACTTTTATATAAATTGTAAATTTTACTTTTCCCAATAAATACAAAATTATAACTTATGTAAAAACTCCTAAAAAATATTTCTCCGTTTCCTTTGTGTTCTCTGTGGTTAATCTTTCAGTAATAAGTGCGCAAGACTTGAAAATTATAAATAATTCAAACTGGACAAGTTTATGATGTCAAAACACATCCTATATATCTGCAAATCATGCAATACTCAATCTAATGAAGAAAAAAATCATAAACAGTCAGAAGGTCTTTGTTTGTTCAATCAATTACAACTTCTACATCAAAATTGGTCAAAAAATTCAGAGCTAGAAATTCAATCTGTTGATTGTTTGTGGGCTTGCGGTCACCCGTGTGTCGTTGCTTTCTCTGGTGCTGATAAGTTTACATACTTGTTGATGGATTTGCCTTTATCAGAGAGTGCTGTTGCCCTCTTACAATTGAGCGAACTTTATCTTGATAGCAACGATGGAGTTATTCCTTGGAATAAATTTCCTAAAGTTCTCAAATCAGATACAGTGGCTCGGATTCCATCTTTTTCAATTTCAAAGCCTAACCTCTAACTCATGCGTACTTTTATTATTATCTGGTTAGGTCAATTGGTTTCCACTATTGGTAGCCGCTTAACTGATTTTGCTATTGAAATTTGGGTTTGGGAAAATACAGGTCAAGCAACTGCTCTATCTTTAATTGGTTTTTTTTACTTTTTACCTAACATTTTCATTAGCCTAATTGCTGGAGCTATTACAGACCGTTGGAACCGTAAATTATTGATGATTGTGGGCGATATCGGTGCTGTTTTCGCAACCTTAATAATGGTTGTTCTCTACTTAGGTGGTCATTTACACATTTGGCAAGTCTATGTTATCGGCACTATCAAAGGAAGTTTTTCGCAACTTCAAGGCTTATCCTATTCTGCCTCAATTGGATTGCTTGTGCCTAAACAACAATACACCCGTGCCAGCAGTATGGGATTTTTCTCCTATTACGGTTCAGAAATGATTGCTCCGGCGCTGGCTGGTTTTTTGTATTATGTAATTCCCTTTTTCGGCATCGCATTCATTGATTTCCTGACCTTTTTATTTGCAATTACGACTGTATTGCTTGTGCATATTCCTCAACCCATTCTGACAGAAACAACACCATACAACCGCCTCAATATTTGGCAAGATATGCAATTCGGTTGGAAACATATCAAAGGCTATCCCAGCTTACTCTTGCTTTTGGTTCTATCGTCTCTTTTTTGGTTATTTCTCTCTATTAGCGACGCGATTTATTCACCGCTGATTCTCGCTCGTACAGGAAATAATGCTCAAGTTTTGGGTTATGTCTTAGCTGCTGCTGGCTTCGGAGGTGTAACCAGCGCTGTCATTCTCAGTACTTGGGGAGGTTTAAGAAGTCGAATCGACGGAGTGTTGCTTGGCATGATTAGCACTGGTTTGAGTAAAGCTATTTTTGGCTACGGTCAGGTGCTATGGATTTGGTTTCCGTCTCAGTTTTGCTCCTCTGCAAGTATAACTTTGAGAGGCAGTAGTAACCAGGCAATTTGGTTGAGTAAGGTGATCCCGCAAATGCAGGGACGGGTATTTGCAACTGAGAATATGATTCAGCAAATGATGGGGGCAAGCGCTTACCTGATTGCGGGGCCTCTTGCCGATCGCATATTTGAACCTGCGATGAGTCCTGGTGGTTATCTTGCTCCTATTTTCGGTAATTTCCTGGGTGTAAATGAGGGTGCGGGGATTGCACTTTTGTTCTCATCGTGTGCGATCGCTATGTTGCTAGTTGGAATCTGTGGATATTTCTTACAACCCATACGAGAGGTGGAGTTGATTGTGCCTGATCATAACTCAGTTCTGTAGGTTGTATCTAGTTTGACATAGCAATTTAGTTTAAAAATGGTCTTTAGAAAAATGAAATTGGATAAATTGTTTCAAAGCCTGCTGCTGACAAGTGCGATCGCCCTTTTGCTCGGCACTCCTGCAAAAGGTGAGAAAGTAGGAGAGGATGTTCGAGAAACCAACAAAAATATTCCCCAACTGAGCGAAATCGAACTTCCTGCAACAAGTGCAATTATGTTGGTACAAACACCAACTAACTCCCCAGCACAGGGGGATATTATCCAAGTTACGGGAGTGCAAGCTAAACCGACGGATAAAGGTGTGGAAATTATTTTACAAACAACTGGTGGAGAACAACTGCAAATCACAAATCACAGTGCCGATAATAACTTTATTGCTGACATTCCCAATGCTCAACTGCGTTTACCCAGTGGTGAGGTATTCACATTCCGTTCGGAAAAACCAATTACGGGAATTACTGAGATAACGGTCACAAATTTAGATGCTAAAACTGTTCGGGTGACGGTAACGGGTGAGGCAGGATTGCCGACCGTTGAGTTATTTGACAGTGATGAGGGTTTAATTTTTGGCTTCATACCTGCGGCAACAGCGACGCAGCCTCAGCCAGAGCAGCCGACGACTGAAACACCGCCGGAGACACCATCGGCAGAGGCGGATGAGCCAATTGAGTTAGTGGTGACGGGAGAGCAAGATGGGTATCGCGTACCGAATACTTCAACTGTAACGCGGACAGATACCCCCCTGCGCGATATTCCCCAATCGATTCAAATCATTCCTCAAGAAGTGCTACGCGATCAACGCGCCAACATTACTAGTGCGCTCCTTAATGCCCCAAGCGTCCGCAACTCAGCTCCTACTAACTTTGACGCATTGCGGTTGCGGGTTCGGGGATTTGTTAGCACTCCTACGCTGAATGGGTTCAAAGAGTCTAATGTCAGAGTTTCTAACGTTGGATCTGAGCTTACAGGAATTGAAAGAATCGAAATCCTCCAAGGCCCAAACTCGATTCTATTTGGTGCATCCTCACCAGGCGGGACTGTTAATTTTGTCACTAAGCAGCCACTTCGCGATCCCTTCTACTTCATTGAAGCAACCGTTGGAAGTTTTAACTTTTATCGTGGTGAAGTGGATCTATCTGGGCCATTAAATGAGTCTAAGAAGATACTGTATCGGCTGAATGCATCCTACAGAGATCAGGAGTTTTTCACCGACTTTAGCAGAACCACAAACCTGGTGATTGCTCCGGTTGTGAGTTTTGAGCTTGGCGAGAATACAAATCTGACCATTGAAGGAACATATAAGACCATAGACCAAGATAGGTATAACTTGGGCTTGCCAGCAGTTGGGACGATATTTCCTAACCCAAATGGCGACATACCCCGTACCCGGATGACCAACGAAGGCAAGGTTGGTGTCACGGCTGCAAGGATTGAATATCGATTAGAGCATAAATTTAGTGAGAATTGGTCGTTAAGCAATGCGTTTCGATATGGGAATCTTGTCTATGATGGTGATGGAATTAACCTTGGCACTCGACTTTTGCCCGATAATCGTACCCTGCTGAGAGCATTTGAGGATTTTGATAGCCAGTATAGTGACTATAGACTTATGACCAATATTGTTGGCAGGTTTTCGACTGGTTCGATCAAGCATCAATTATTATTTGGTATCGATCTAGGAAGGTTGGAGAACAGTGATAATTTTACGAGTAGAACGGGTGCGCCAATCGACTTATTCAATCCAATCTACGGTCAACCACCTGGAGCGATTACATCTAGAGGCGATACAAATACCTTGACCGATGAACTTGGTATATTGGTGCAAGATCAGGTGACGATCGCAGATAATTTGAAGTTGCTCCTAAGCGGTCGATTTGATACCTTTACGCAAACCAACAGGGACTTTCTCTCCGATACAAAAACAAGTCAATCAGGGAACGCCTTTAGTCCCCGTGTGGGAATTGTGTATCAGCCGATACCGCCCATTTCTCTCTATGCCAACTACAGCCGATCGTTCGAGCCAGCGATTGGCAGAGCCTTTGATGGCAGCGAATTTGAGCCTACCAGGGGTACCCAATATGAAGTTGGGGTGAAAGCAGATTTGAATGACAGCCTTTCAACTACACTGGCTTTCTACGATATTACCCAATCGAATGTTCTAACCGATGATCCAGATAATATAGGCTTCTCTATTCAAACTGGAGAACAGCGCAGCCAAGGAATTGAACTTAGCGTTGCAGGTGAAATTTTACCGGGGTGGAATATCTTTGCCAGCTACGCTTACAACGATGCCCGCGTCACCAAAGATAATAGCATTCCAGTCGGCAATCGCGTACTACAGACGACTCCTCATGCTGCTAGCTTATGGACAACCTATGAAATTCAACAAGGAGACTTGCAAGGTTTGGGGTTTGGTTTGGGACTTTTCTATGTGGGCGATCGCACCGGAGATACTGGAAATACATTTGAAGTACCCAGCTATTTAACAACAGATGCTGCTATTTTCTACAAGCGAAACGGGTTCCGTGCTGCTCTCAATATCAAAAACCTCTTCGACGTGGACTACTTTGAAAATGCCTTTAATCGATTGCGGGTCTCTTATGGTGCACCATTCACAGTACAAGGAACTATTTCCTTTGAGTTTTGATTTTCCCCAACCTTACAACCCTTGTCAATGACGACAATAACCTAAACTGGTACGTTTGTGGTTGACTTCTAAGTGCCTGAACTCAAATTAGACATTGAAACTGATGGTGATAGTCACTTTAAATCCGTAGAAACCAAATATGACCAACAGTGGCAACTGTTTGTTGAAGGGAAGGGAATTTGTGTAGCAAGGTTTACGAATGAACAGGTGGATCAACAAGTGGATGAAGTATTACAGGCGATCGCGTAGCGTCTCCTTTGGAGAGTCGCTCAGAAGATTCGTCAGTTGCTGCCTTGAACCAATGCTAGCTTCCCTGCTTTGCAAACGGGAATGGAGGGGCGTAAGTCAACGGCTATTCCTATCACTACTCACAGTCGCGATCGTCTCAGCCTGTAGCAGCACAGTTGTTGATCGTAGCGAAATGCTAACTGCTAAACTAACCTCAACTCCCTGTCGAGTTGTACAGCATATCAGGGGAGAGACTTGCATCCCTCTGAATCCACAACGAATTATAGCTTTGTCTCAAACTGACCTTGGTCATCTACTTGCTTTAAATAGCAAACCTGTTGGAGCGTTTCTACAATATGAAAGTGTAGATAATATGCTTTACCTTGGGGAAAAACGAGATGGAGTTGAGCTGATGTACGGCTCACAACTCAATTTAGAACAAGTTGTATTACTCCATCCCGACCTAATTATTGTTATTTCTTATGGGACATTTAACGGCATCTACAACCAGTTGTCACAAATTGCGCCTACAGTAGTTTTGCCCTGGATGGAAACCAAAGGCGATTGGAAGCAACACCTCAAAGATGTTGCCAGGGTGCTTGAAAAAACAGAATTAGCCACTCAACTTCTAAATGACTACGATCACCATGTTCAGAATTTGAAGCAAGTATTGAGCGTAAGTTCTGCGGCAGATCATAAAGGAGCAGCCTCTACAAAAGAGAGTCGCCAACAACCCATTCGAGCATCACTTTTGTATATTTCCGGTGGTCAACTCCGTTACACACGCAAAACTTTTGGGAATAGAATTTTGGACGAACTGGGATTACTAAAACCGATATCTGGAATATTGGATATCCCAAATTCTATGATTTCTGAAGAAACTCTACCAGAAATTGATAGCGATATTCTTTTTATTGCAACTTATAGTGACAATGACCGCTCTGTTCTAAAACAACTTCAACGGAAACCCTTATGGTTCAAGCTCAAAGCAGTGCAGCAAAATCAAGTGTATTTTGTGAATTCCAAAGTCTGGTATGGATTTAATATCCTTGCGGCTCATGCGGTGCTGGATGACATCGAGAAGTACTTAGTTAACACTCCCTGAACCTATGTAGCTGTTTTTAGCCTTGAAAAATCCACCTATTCTTGGGAATTTTGGACGCGGATTAAAACGTCACCCTACGGGTACTCTAACGAGAACCCGCTTCGCGTGTACGCAGTCGCTACAACGGGGGGAACCCCCAAGGGCGCGCTGCTCACTTTCTCGGCTAATCCACTGGAATTCGGAGTTGAGAATTTCACTGACTACAAGGTTAGGAATTTGGGTTACCCATCTTACCCAGTTATCGGGTGCGAGACTGATTAACCTTTTGGTGCTGACATCTGCGGGTTTTGTCATCGGCATAACTTTGCCATTATTTACTTGGAAAAATTCGCACCGCATCATCTGCAATCGATAATTGTACCCGTGTTCCTTCGGGTATGGCTGTATCAATCATTGTTCGAGCGTGTAGTTCTTTCCCTGAAGGAGTTTGCAAACAATAGCGATACTCACGTCCTAAAAATCGCCGCGCGCGGATTACTACGGGAGCATCCGTAGCTGGCTTTAAGATAAAGTCTTCTTGGCGAATCATCATTTCGCCAATTTCATGGCTATGACTAGCTTTAACGGCGAAACAACCAATTTCTGTTTCCCATAAATTACCTTGACGGCGGGCAGGCAAAAAATTAGCTTGAGTGACAAATTCAGCAACAAATCGGGAGGCGGGATGTGTATAAATTTCTTCTGGCGTACCAATTTGTTCTAAATGCCCCTGCCGCATCACACCCACAATATCAGACACAGCCAGTGCTTCTTCTTGATCGTGGGTAACAAAAATAGCCGAAGTCCCCGCAGCTTTGAGAATATCTCGTATTTCTTCTCGCAGCTGTAACCTAACTTGGATATCAAGATTGCTCAAGGGTTCATCCAAGAGCATGAGTTTTGGTTGGGGTGCTAAAGCGCGGGCGAGGGCAACGCGTTGTTGCTGCCCGCCAGAAAGTTCGTAAGGGTAGCGTTTTTCAAAGCCTTCGAGTCTGACAAGGGCAAGGGCTTGTGCTACACGTTTTTGTATTTGTTGTTTACCATAGCCTTTCAACCCAAAGGCAACATTTTCTGTAACTGTCAAATGGGGAAACAAGGCATAATCTTGAAAAACAATGCCAATGTCACGTTTTTCCGGCGGTATCCAAGTAGTGCGATCGCCAACTATCTGCCCGTCTATTTCTACCATTCCCGTTTGTGGACGTTCAAAACCACCAATGATTCGCAGTAGTGTAGTTTTACCACAACCAGATGGGCCGAGTAATCCCAACACATCTCCTGTTTGTAATGCCAAAGATACGTTCTTAACAGCAGGAGCTGTATTTTCAGAAAATTGCTTAGTTACGTCCTGTAAACGTAGAATTACTTTTTGCATAACTAAAATAATGTCAAAACAAGCAAATACACTCTGAGCAAAGATGAGAAAATTTCTTATTTCTATAATTTTAAAATTTAAGTTTTATTATTGAGTTTTTCTTGCGATAATACTAATAAAGTAGAACCGACGGAAACTAACAGCATAGCGAGTGATGCAGCAGCAGCATCGGCAAAATCAACATTTTCTGTTGCTTGCCAGATTTGCACTGCTAAAGTATTAAAGCCAATTGGTGCCAATAGCATAGTTGCGGGTAGCTCTTTAATTGCCGTTATAAACACCAGTACTGCTCCACTTAAAACTCCTGGGCGGACTAAAGGTAGAGTAACTTCTGTTAGTGTTTGCCAAGCCGATCTGCCTAAGCTGCGCGCCGATTCTTCAATTTGGGGATTGACTTGTAAGAGCGAGCTGCGAACAGTACCAACTGACTGCGGTAAAAATAATACTAAATACGCAAATATCAACATAGGTAAAGTTTGGTACAGCAGTGGTAGATAATTGGCACCAAAAAAAACCAACGATAAGGCAACTACGATTCCCGGTACGCCAAACCCAATATAAGAACAGCGTTCAATGATCGCAGTGATGAGACTGGGAAAGCGGACTGAGAGAATGGCGATTGGTAAGGCGAATATAATAGTAGCTGCGGCTGCGAGTCCTGCTGCTAAAACTGAATTGAGAACTGCTGGTAGCAAATTGGGAAAACTATAGCCACTATTTAATCCCCGAATCAGCCAAAATAAAGTAATACCGACTGGTAACGCTACACCCAAACCACAAATCAAAACACAAAAAGCAAAAGCAGGCCATTTCCAAATTCCCAATTTAACAATTTTTGGTGAACGCCCAGAAGCAGAGCCACGACTGTAGTAAGCAGCGCGCGATCGCACTCGATACTCTAACCATAAAATCAACAGCACTAGCGCTACTAACATCAAAGACAAAGCGGCTGCTGAGTTACGGTTAAAACTGGCTTTGTACTGCACAAAAATTGCCCGCGTAAAGGCATCAAACCGCATTAGAGAAGGTGTGCCAAAATCTCGCAAGGCATACAATGCTACCAATAATCCGCCGGCGATCGCCGATGGATTCAACTGCGGCAAAATCACCCGAAAAAAAGTTTCTCTGCCGTTGTAACCCATACCGCGAGCGGCTTCTTCCAAGGAGGGATCTAAACCTTGTAAACCAGAACGCACACTCAACAGCATATAGGGATAGGTAAATAATGTAATTGCTAATATTACTCCTGGCCAACCATAGATAGAAGGCAACTCTTTAACGCCTAAAGGTTCGAGTAATATCTGCAAAAAACTGCCGCGTGGCGCTAAAGTCGCAATTAGTGTAAAACTTCCCACATAGCTAGGTACTGCTAAGGGCAACGTAGTTAACAATAACCACAAGCGCCGTCCTGGTAAATCTGTCCGCACAGTTAAAAATGCTAGTGGTACGGCAATCAGGGCAGAGAAAAATGTTACAATTGCCGCCATCACTGCACTGTTGACAAAAATCATCAGATTGCGTGGGCGAGAAAGCAATTGCCACAATTCTTCCCCACCAATACCTGCGGTGCGAATGACTAAGTAAACTAATGGCAAGGCAATGGCAACTGCCACTATTGCTGCCGCTAGTGTGAGAAATAATGGAGGGCGAACCGCTTTCAACTCCTACAATACTCCTGCCTGCCTGCATCTTGGGCAAAAGATAGATCGGCACGACTATTTTTGCCTTCTTCTAAAAGTGCGATCGCCAATTCTGCTGTATCGTCGTAACGCACTTGAATATCCAAATTTAAGTCCTTTTTAGCTTTTTCAATCAAAGGCTTTGCCTGTACTTCTACAGCCAGCCCTACTCCCCAGCAGAGTATCCATGCCAACACACCTGTTGCCAATTTCACCAATGGCATTTTTTTCAACTCACACCCTCACTTTCTGAAAAGGTATTTATTGCAATTATTTTTTATTTTCAACCTTTACCATTAACTTACTATTTCAAGCAATAAACCTTCTCAAAAAGTTTAGGTATCTCCATCTTTACATTCAACTGCTAGTTAATAACCAGTTAAATGACTTGTACTTGCTGCAACAGTTTAAGTGTGGCATCTAGATCGCTGAGGTTACTCAAATCAATTGCTTTAGCTTGCTTGGGAAGTTGATCTAGCGATTTTAAGTTTCCTTTGGGAACAACTCCTGAAGCGAGTGGGTATTCAAAAGTTTTATTTGCAAAGTAGTCTTGCCCATTTTTACTGAGCAAAAATTCGACAAATCTTTGAGCAATATTAGGATGTTTGGCTGTGTTTAAAATTGCCACTCCTGCCACATTTACCAAGGAACCTACATCATTCGTAAAATGATGCTGTACAGGAACTTGAGCATTTTTTTGTTTGAATTGCTCTAAATAGTAATGATTAACAAAACCGACACCAACTTCACCACGACTTAGAGCTTCTACGATCGCAAGATTGTTGGGATAAACTTTAGCATTATTGGCTTTTATTCCTTCCAACCATTTCCTAGCTCGTTCCTCTCCTTCAGAAATCCGCAAGGCAGTCACAAAAGATTGAAAAGAGCCATTTGTAGGCGCCCAGCCAATTCTATTTTTCCATTTCGGTTCAGTAAAGCCAAAGATGGATGTTGGCAATTCTGCTGGCTTCACTAAATTCGTGTTGTAATCTACAACACGTACTCTGCCACTTACACCTACCCATCTACCTTGTGGTGAACGGTAAGATTGAGCGACTTGATTCAGAATTGAGGATGGTAACTCTATAGCTTTACCAGCTTTTTGGATAGCTCCTAATGCACCAGCGTCTTGAGCAAAAAATACATCTGCCGGGCTATTTGCTCCTTCTTCCAAAATTGCTGCTGCCAATTCGGCTGTATCACCATAACGAACTTGCAACTTAGTATTAGTTTGCTGTTCAAACTGTTTAACTAATTCGCCAATTAGTTTTTCGTTGCGCCCTGAGTAAATTACTAACTCTTTTTCTAATGCACCACCCGTGTTTCCTGCTGGGGTAGCTTGTGGGGATGTTGCCTCGTCACCAGCCGTAGGAGTCTGATTCCCATCACAAGCGATCGCTAATCCACCACTAACAGTGGCTAATCCAGTTAAATAGACAAACTGTCGCCGCTTCATCAACCATAACCTCCAGTTCAAACTTAGCTTTGAAAAAGCTACTAAATCAAGTAATCGAATATAATTCTTATCAAACGCGAGGCTTTTATTGCCAAAAACTTATTGTATCAGGAGAGGGCTTTCTTTATCACTCAGTTATAATAATCATTTAATTACTGTAAAAACTTTACTTTTAGCTTGATATTATTGAGAATGATATCAATTATCTTTGAAGAATCCTAAAGCAAATTTTCGTCAAACTAAAAAATTGTCTCAAAGTAACCGCTTTATTTTCTTGTCCCTTGTCTTTCCTCTTTCCCAGGCTTCAGCCAGAGAAAGCTATTGATTGAGGCTCCAGCCTCTAATTTTCATCACCATACAGAGCATATGGTAATGAGAAATTTAGAGTTAAGAGTTCCCTTTTTTTTGTACGAGCAGTTAACAACCACTAGAAAATAAATAACTCACAGCGCCAGTCCTCTCAAGAGGACTAAATACTTACTCACGAAGGTTTTCAGTCTATTAAAATGGACTTAAGCTATTAACCTCAAACTCCAATCCTAAGCGTAATAATGGCGAGGTACAAGATTTGAGTTACACTTCTACTCCACATAAAGCTTATAGCGCTCAATTCGTAAATACAGGATTCGGATTTAATTTTTGAAAAAACTTAGTATACTCTTATTCTTCCTTTTTTGTTCCCTATCCCCTAGCCCTTGTTTTTACGAGTGATTCAGTAATCAAATTGGATTGCTGATGTCTATTTCCTCAATTTTCTCTTCCCATTTCTGGGAAAAAATATGCTACAGCTAATTTTTGTGATATTTTCTGTTCTTTTCGGTTCAGCGCTTTGTTCTAGTTCAGAAACGGCGCTGTTTTCTGTTTCTATACTCAGAGTCAGACAATTAGCTCAATCAAATCACCAGAGCGCGATCGCGCTCTTGGCAATTCGTGAAAATATGAATCGTCCGATCGCTACTATTGTCATCCTGAATAATACTTTCAATATCATTGGCAGTATTCTTACAGGTAATATTGCCACTAGAGTATTGGGAAATGCTTGGCTAGGTGTGTTTTCTGGAGTTTTGACTTTCCTAATTATCGTCTTTGGTGAAATTATCCCCAAGACAGTTGGTGAACGCTACGCAGAACGAATCGCTTTATTTGTCGCATTACCTGTAACTGCGCTATCGATTGCTTTTACACCTCTTGTTTGGATTCTAGAAACTGTAACTGCACCTTTTACAAAAGGTAAAAAGCCACCAACAACAAATGAGGCTGAAATCAAACTTTTAGCAAATATCGGTCAACAGGAAGGGATAATTGAAAGCAATGAAGCAGAAATGATCCAAAGGATATTTCGATTAAACGATTTAACAGCATCTGATTTGATGACACCTCGAATTATACTGACATATCTATATGGGGATTTGACTTTAGCAGAGGCAAAACAAGATATTATCAACTCACAGCATACGCGAATTATTGTGATTGATAACTCGATTGATCAAGTTATTGGATTTGCTTTAAAACAAGAATTACTAGCAGCAATTGTTGAAGGTAAAAATGACCAAAAAATTGTTACTATAACTCGGAAAGTCCGCTTCGTTCCAGAATTAATTAGAGCCGATCTACTGTTGAAAGATTTTATTGAAGCCCATCAGCATTTAGCCGTAGTCGTAGATGAATACGGAAATGTTGCTGGTGTGATTACCTTAGAAGATGTGCTTGAGGTGATAACGGGTGAAATCGTTGATGAAACTGACAAGAGTATTGATTTAAGAGAAATTGCACGCAAGAAACGAGAAAGAATTTTGCAGTCTATGGGAATTTCGTGAGGATACCTAAGAAGGCAGAAGGAAATTAGGACAAGGAGCAAGAACGTGCTGATCGATTCTCCTTTTTCCCGTTCCTGTTTCCTGTTCCCTATTCCCTTTGATTTTTAGACTTCTTTTGGTAGTTGAAATAATCCATCTTCATTTGGTTCAAAATCTACAATTTTGAAGACAGCATCAGTATTCAGAGCACCATAAATATGAGGAAATAGTTCGTCTAATTCAGTATTTTCATAACGAATTTCTGCTTTCACTTTTTCAGGATTAATAAAAAGAAGTACTAATCCTGTTTGATTGGCAAAAATATAGTTAGCCACTCTAGTGATTTGCTGTGGTGTCGAACAATGAATAAAGCCTTCAGTCTTGAGACTATCATTATGGTAGATGCCAGCAAGTTTTGCTTGCTCCCACTGTTTGTGTTACGTAATGTGGAGGATG
The DNA here is from genome assembly GCF_030381805.1 of Chlorogloeopsis sp. ULAP01. Taxonomy (NCBI): domain Bacteria; kingdom Bacillati; phylum Cyanobacteriota; class Cyanophyceae; order Nostocales; family Chlorogloeopsidaceae; genus Chlorogloeopsis; species Chlorogloeopsis sp. ULAP01. Next base: position 132,356 of record NZ_JAUDRH010000015.1, on the reverse strand, counting down.
GTGTTCATGGAAATTTATAAGCTAGAGCAGGTACTACCTATCTGGTAATTCTAACTGCTAGTTTGCCCAACTAGTTTTCAGATAATATTTTATATATATCATCTAAAAGTGGATCAGGTTCTGTTATCTCTTCAGGATGAAACTCTAAATAAACTTGATTTAGATTAGAATCGATAACTGATATACATACCTCAATTTTTAGCTTTCCTTTTTGCCATCCTTGGCTACCAAGTCTTAAAACATAACCATTAATACTATAATTGTATTGAATTTCATTGAGATTAATTTGGTGTTCAGCTAAAGAAATTAAACTAAATAGCTCAACTATAGAAACACCAGGCTCAAGACTATTAGATTCATAAATACATCGTTGTAATCTCTGTTTAATGTGTTGCTCAACTAAATCTTTTAATCTACTAACTTTAAATGTATCTTTACCCAAAAGTACAACATCATCACAGTCTAGTGGTATAAATTTATCAGTCATAATAGTTTCAGGCACAAAAATTTATGATGACCAATATTCATCATAATTTAAACTAGTTTAATAGCATAATCTGCCATTTATTTAACATCAACTTAAGTTAAAGTATTTATAAAATAACCTCATAATCAAGCTAATTTTATAAATATTTTTATACAAATTATCTTAAAATAACTCAGTATGATTTCTGTACAAATAGCTGATGAGTGAAGGTTGTACTATTTCTATACAAGGGTGCGCCAAATTAAAAATGGCACAAATAAAAGTTAAATGATGGGAGTCGTTTCGAGATAGAGATTTTAGAAAGTCAGAATTAGACAATTTACTCAAATACCTTTGCTGCCTATTACACGAGAATGTATATCCTTTAAAATCATAGCGATCGCCTCTTTACGACAGTGGGATACATACATCTGGAGCACACAATCCTGTCAATTCCAATGTTGTCACCACCAGCGTATTTAAATCTACGCGTCGAATCACATGGTTATTTGTATCAGCAATGTATAGCAAAGAATTAATTACACTCAATCCTGAAGGTTCATAAAAGCGGCTATTCTTCCCCTGCCCATCTTCCAAACCAGCCACACCATCTCCCAATATAGTTTGACAGTTACCTGTATTGGAACTAACTAATTTAATTTTATGATTGTAGGTATCGGCAACCCACAGGTAATTCTGAGCATATTCTACTCCCAAGCAGTGCTGCAATCGAACTGCAAAACCTTGCCCATCTGTATCACCAAAGCCAAATAACGCCCCACTACCGCAAACGGTTCGCACTGTTTTTGGTTCTACAAGTTTCACACCTCGAATGGAGCTAACTTCACTATCAGCAATATATAGTTCTTTTCCATCAGTAGTGATGCCACTAGGTTGGGCAAAGGCAGATTCGTGAAGCAAACCATCTACACAAGCTTCTGCACCTGTTCCAGCATAGGTTTTCACAGTGCCGCTTTCTAAGTTCATTTCCCAAATTTGATGCGGCCCTGCCATAGCTATAAATAGGTTATTTTCCACCTTTTGTAAATCCCAAGGAGAATTTAGCGCTATTTCCAAAGCAACGCCACTGTGAGGATGAAGATTACGGCTTTGTTTGCCTGTTCCAGCAATAGTTTCTACTACCTGACGCTGCAAATTTACGCGACGCAAGGCATGATTTTCTGTATCTGCAACATATAAAATTTGATTTTCTGCATCAAATGTAATTCCCTGGGGTGCAAAAAATTGAGCTTCGTGAAAGGAACCATCAACTAACCCAGGTTTTCCAGTGCCAATCGTATGCAAAATTTCTCCGTCTAAGGTACTCAGAACCAAACGGTGATGCCCAGAATCGGCAATGAACAATCCTGCTATTGTTGCCAAAACTTTACCGGGAAAAGCTAGCGGTGTAATTAAGGGTTTTTGCTGTTTCTCTAAAGTGAGTTGAAGTTCTTGAAAATTGATAGTGCCTTTTTCTTGGTGTTGGTGAATTAACTTTTCTACCAATTCATCTAAAATATCAAGATTTCCTTCCCCGGATAGGGAGCCAACTACGTATCCTTCTGGATCAATTACGATCAAGGTAGGCCAAGCACGCACAGTATAATCTTGCCAGACTTTAAAACCATTGTCTATTAATACTGGGTGTTCAATGTCGTAGCGTAAGATAGCTTGGCGGATATTCTCGGTTTCCTTTTCGTGATCAAATTTGGCACTGTGTACACCAATAACTGTAAGGCTGTCTTTGTATTTTTGTTCTAAATCTTTCAGTTCTGGTAAGATGTGCAAACAGTTGATACAACAGTATGTCCAGAAGTCTAAAATAATGATTCTGCTCCGGAGTTGTTTCACAGAAAAGGGTTTTTCTGTGTTGAGCCAAGGGTAATTTTGCGGTAATTCTGGCGCTCTGACGCGGGGAGTCATAACAATTAAAATTTAAAAATTAAAAATTTTTAGGGTAGCGATCGCTTACTCTTGACGGTACATCTTTTACATTAGCTATAAATGCTTCAATCGCCATAGCAGCTTTGAGAAAACTAGAAACACTCACCACCACCGAGTTATCAACTTGGATACAACAAGCCAAATTGCAAGCATATCAAGGACAAGTGACTGAACGCATTCCTCAGTTGGCTGTAGCTAATTCTGATTGGTTTGCTGTTTCCATTTGCTGTGCATCGGGGGAAAGTTTCTCAGCAGGGGATAGGGCTTGCTTATTTCCACTGATGAGTGCAATTAAGCCGTTTTCGCTACTGTACTTGTTAGAGCATTTGGGAGCAAAGACGGTTTTGGATTGGGTTGGAGTTGCACCATCGCTTTTAAGATTTAATTCTCTTGAACAGCTACTTGCTGATGACAGACGCCCCCGCAATCCAATGATTAATAGTGGTGCAATTACTCTCGCTGATAAATTACCTGGAGATAATGCCCGCGATCGCACTCAGCGTTTATGCGATTGGCTAAATCAACTGGCAGGTTGTCAACTCAAGTTAGATGAGGTGATGCTTGCTTCTGTACGTTCAGCACCTTCTCAAATTAATCAAGCAATTACCGAAAATCTTGCCCAAGCTAGGTATGTGAAAAATCCAAAAATAGCTCTTGATACTTACGAGCAAATCTGCTGTTTATCTGGGAGAGTTGAGGATTTAGCGCTGCTAGGAAAGCTTTTGGCGTGTGAAAGTAAATTGATTGCACCACAGCACCGCCGCATCGTCAATGCACTCATGTTTACCTGCGGGATGTATGAAGCTTCTTTCCAATATGCTCTAGAGATTGGGCTACCGATGAAATCAGGTATCAGTGGAACACTTTTAGCTGTAGTACCTCATCAAGGAGGAGTCTCTTGCTACAGCCCTCCCTTGGATAATACAGGTAATTCTCCAGGAGCGATCGCTTTTGTTAAGGCTTTATCTAGCGGTTTGGGATTAAGTATTTTTGGGGGCTAGTACAAGAAAGTAGAAGATAATAAGGGTATTTTTTCGGGTTTCTAGTGAAATAATTAATACAAACTGAATTCAATAAATATGCTGGAACAGTATATTTTTTCACTGTGTAAAATTTATATTATTTTCACTTAAGCTGATTTTTTTACAATAATCAAGGATGCGCTGATTAAGCTATTGAATTGATACTTACTAAAGTAGGTATCATAAGCAGAATTTTTTGAATTATCTGTATGCATCTTTGATTGTAAATACTGTTTTTGCTTGCAACATCAAGAGATTTTGCAAGTTGATTTAGGGAATTTTTATCTTTGGTTTATAACCTCTAAACAATTCTAATTTGAATTAACCTTTATGAACACCAACATTGAAGTAGTTTTCAGCTTTGATACTACTGGCAGTATGTATCCTTGCCTAACTCAAGTAAGAAGAAAAATCAAAGAAACAGTGACACGACTGATAGGCGAAATTCCCCATATAAAAATTGGGATCATAGCTCACGGAGATTATTGCGATCAAGGCTCTACTTATGTAATTAAAAACTTTGACCTTTCTAGTGATGTAGATGCCATTTGCGATTTTGTCCAAAATGTAGAACCAACTGGTGGTGGTGATGCACCAGAATGTTACGAACTAGTATTACATGAAGCACAAGATTTAAATTGGTCAGATGCAGCCTCAAAATCACTGGTTTTAATTGGAGATGATATTCCTCATCCACCAGCGCATAATCCCAAAAAATTGAATTGGCGGGAGGAGATTGATAAGTTAGCCAAGCAAGGAATTATGGTTTATGGAGTACAAGCTCTTAACCGTTCCCACGCCACTCCTTTTTATAAAGAACTAGCTGAAAAATCAGGTGGTTTTCATATTAATCTTGACCAATTTTCTTACATTACTGACTTATTTTTAGCAGTTTGCTATCAACAATCTTCTGATGAACAACTACAAGCCTACGAACAAGAAGTAATTAATCAAGGGCGTATGAGTCGTGGATTAAATCAGATATTTAATTCCATGATGAAGCGAGAGGGGACATCTTATTACGAAGCAGCAGATTTACGAGCAGTTTCTCCAGGGCGTTTTCAAGTTTTAGAAGTTGACAAAGATATTTCAATTAAAGTTTTTGTTTTAGAAAATGGTTTAAATTTTAAAGTCGGGCGCGGTTTCTATGAATTCACGAAAACTGAAACTATCCAAGGTTATAAAGAAATAATTTTAATGGAGAGGACGACGGGTGATTTATTTGAAGGGGAAGCAGCGCGAGAAATGTTAGGGCTACCTGTTGGAGGAACAGTTCGGATCAAACCCAGCAACCTGGAAAAATATGCTGTTTTTGTCCAAAGCACCTCTGCTAATCGCAAATTGATGGGCAAAACACGTTTCCTCTATGAAGTAGAGGACTGGCATCGGTAAATTTGATTAAGCTATTAGCTGGAAGTCACTATGCATTAGGGTGCGTTAACGTGGTGTAACGCACCTGTTTGCTGATATTGATTGTTGATGGAGGAGATAGATTTTGGTGGAAGCAATCGCATTGGAAGTCAAACAGCGAATCCAGGAACTCAGACAACTATTGCAGAAGGCAAGCTACGCCTACTATGTCCTTGATTCTCCAATTATGGAGGACACTGTTTACGATCGCCTGTATCGAGAATTGCAAGATCTGGAAACCAAGTATCCAGAATTGGTGACACCGGATAGCCCTACTCAACGAGTGGGCGAAAAACCAGCAACACAGTTTACTTCGGTGCGCCACAATATCCCACTCTACAGTTTAGAAAATGCCTTTAGTGTTGATGAATTACGGACTTGGGATCAACGCTGGCGGCGACAAGTACCTGCTCAAACAGAGGCAGAATATGTCTGCGAACTGAAAATTGATGGCAATGCCCTGGCTTTAACTTACGAAAATGGCGTTTTAACCAGAGGTGCAACCAGGGGTGACGGGGTGATGGGTGAAGATATCACTCAGAATGTGCGGACAATTCGTTCCATTCCTTTACGGTTAAATTTAGAAGGGCTAAAAAATTTTGAACGGGTAGAAGTGCGGGGCGAAGCATTTTTACCTCTGGATGTGTTTAAACAAATTAACGAAGAAAGACAAAAAGCGGGAGAATCTGCCTTTGCCAATCCTCGCAATGCTGCTGCTGGCACACTCAGACAGTTAGACTCTCGGATTGTGGCACAAAGAAGACTAGATTTTTTTACCTATACGTTGCACATTCCCGGTATGGATGATGCAAGTATCGCCAATACCCAGTGGGAAGCTCTAGAGTTGTTACAAAAGATGGGTTTTAAGGTTAATCCTAACCAGCGTTTGTGTTCTTCTGTAGAAGAAGTTGCCCAATATTACCAATACTGGGATACAGAGCGGCTGAATTTACCCTACATGACTGATGGGGTTGTAGTGAAGATAAATTCCTTTAAGCTCCAAGAACAGTTGGGATTTACACAGAAGTTTCCCCGTTGGGCAGTGGCGCTAAAATATGCTGCGGAAGAAGCACCCACCCGCGTAGAAAATATTGCAGTGAATGTGGGAAGAACAGGAGCGCTTACCCCTCTAGCAGAAATGCGCCCCGTGCAACTGGCAGGAACAACCGTTTCCCGCGCTACTTTACACAATGCCGATCGCATTGCTCAGTTAGATATCCGCATTGGTGATACAGTTATTGTTCGTAAAGCTGGGGAAATTATCCCAGAAGTCGTGCGCGTACTTACAGAGTTGCGCCCCCCAGAGACAAAACCCTTTATCATGCCCAGCCATTGCCCCGTGTGCGGGCAACCTGTAGTGCGGGAGATGGGTGAAGCGGTAACTCGCTGTGTCAATGCTTCCTGTGCTGCTATTCTCAAGGGAGCAATTGAACATTGGGTGAGCCGTGATGCTTTGGATATTCGCGGTATTGGCGAAAAATTAGTGCATCAGCTTGTGGATAAAGGTTTAGTGCATTCCGTTGCCGATTTGTATGATTTGAGTGCCGAACAATTGTGTGACTTGGAACGAATGGGCAAAAAGTCGGCAGAAAAATTGGTGGATGTGATCGCTCAATCAAAAAGTCAAACTTGGGCAAGGGTATTGTATGGTTTAGGCATCCGTCATGTTGGTAGTGTTACTGCTCAAACATTGACAGAAAAGTTTAAAAGTGTCGAACAATTAAAGGCAGCACGAATTTCTGATATTGAAGGTATTTACGGTATTGGTGCCGAAATAGCCGAGTCTGTCTATCAGTGGTTCCACATTGATGCAAATCTAACTTTGATTGAACGCTTGCAAGTCGCTGGATTGCAATTTGCCAATAAAGAAGACGATGCAAAAGTGAAGAATGGTAATCAAAAATTAGCTGGTAAAATTTTTGTAATTACAGGTACTTTGCCAACTTTAAAAAGAGATGAAGCAAAAGCATTAATTCAAAAAGCTGGTGGGAAAGTTACTGATTCTGTCAGTAAAAAAACAGATTATTTAGTTGTAGGGGAAGATGCAGGCTCTAAGTTAGAGAAAGCTCAAACTTTGGGAGTTGAGCAGTTGAGTGAAGCTCAATTTTTGGAGATTTTGGAGGGATAATAAAAACACCAGATGCACAAAAGACTCTAGGAGAATAAATTCTGTGGTAAAACTTATTCAACCGTAGGAGTGCAAGTCTTGCGCTCTTACAAATATATTCATGGATATTAATCAACAAAAAGAACAATTTAGCATCACCTATATTAGAGCCAGAAGTTGATAACGACAGTGTAGATTTAAAAATTTACTTCCTCCATTTGGGTGAATCAATCGGGTGATGTACCATGTTACCGTTTTTTGTAGTATGTTTGTAGTTTAGTTGCGCTAGGCGGTAGGTGCGATGACGCTTGAATTTGAATACAGCATACTTGCCAATTCAGAAGATGTGAAACGGTTCGGGAAAATCCTCGAACAGTGTTTTATTGGCACACCAGAAGATGAGAATATCTATATCAACAAAATAGGTGTGGAAAATTTCCGTGTTCTTCATCGACAAGGGCAAGTTGTTGGCGGGTTGGCTCATCTTCCTATGGCTCAGTGGTGGGGTAATCAGAAAGTACCGATGACAGGAATTGCCGCAGTTGGTGTTGCTCCAGAATATCGCGGTACAGGGGCAGCTATTACCTTGATGCGGCAGACAGTTCAAGAACTTTATGCCAAGGATGTACCAATCTCCGTGCTTTTTCCAGCCACACAACGCCTATACCGCAAAGCAGGATATGAGCAAGGAGGTGCTTTTTGTAGTTGGGAAATTACTGCTAAGAGTATTCAATCAACAGAGCAGCCACTTCCTGTTGTAGCTGTTCCGTTTGAGCTTGAGTTATTTAATGATATTTATCAACAACAAGCAAAACTCAACAACGGAAACCTAGACAGATATAAAGCTATTTGGCAGAGAATCATCGAGCCAGACGAGAAGGAAGCAACCTACATTTATGCGATCGCTTCGGCAGATGCTCCTCAAGGCTATATTATCTTCAGTCAACATAGTGCAGAAAATGACACAATCTTGAGAGTCAAAGATTGGGTAATTCTCACAGCTGATGCAGCACGAACTTTCTGGAGTTTTATGTCCAATCATCGATCACAAATTGATAAGGTGCGCTGGAGAGGATCTACAATTGATGCCTTAACATTGTTATTACCAGAGCAAACAGCCAAAATTAGATCTACAAATTACTGGATGTTGCGCGTGCTCAATGTAGTCAAGGCATTAGAAAAGCGGGGTTATTCACCAGGTGTTGAAGCCGAACTGCACTTAGAAATTCAAGATGACTTGTTAGCACAAAACAATGGTAAGTATATCCTTTCTGTTGCCAATGGACGTGGTGAAGTCACAAGCGGTGGTAAGGGTGAGTTGCAAATAGACATTAGAAGATTAGCGCCTCTATATACAGGCTTGTTTACACCAGTGCAGTTACAGCTAGCAGGAAAACTAGATGCGACAGAAACAGCACTGTTTGCAGCCACGCAAATATTTACAGGTGCATCTCCTTGGATGCCAGATTTCTTTTAAAGATTGTTAATTGCTAATTGTTAATTGTTTTTTTGATTAGCTATTAGCCATTAGCCATTAGCCATTAACTTTTATGACTAAAATACATCAAACTTCTGGGCGCTGGCGTTTGGGATTAGCGCTATCAATATTAACTGTTTTATTGTGGGGAATTCTACCAATAGCACTAACGGTAACATTACAAGTACTAGATGTATATACCCTTACTTGGTTCCGCTTTTTTATTTCCTTCGTTTTGCTCGCAATTTATTTAGGTTGGCGAGGAAAATTGCCAACATTGGTACAATTGCGTTTAACTTCTTGGAAGTTGTTAGTTATTGCAACCGTCTTCTTGGCGAGCAATTATATTCTCTATCTCCAAGGATTAGCGCTCACTTCACCCTCCAATGCTCAAGTAATTATTCAATTAGCACCTTTCTTGATGGGTTTGGGAGGTTTAGTAATTTTCCGGGAACGTTACACATTGAGTCAGTGGATTGGTGTAACTATTTTAATTGCTGGTTTTATTCTCTTTTTTCACGACCAACTATTTCAGTCTTTAATCAAAGTTTCCCAATATACTAATTTGCCTATGACAAATACGTCTATACAAGTAAGTAAATTTTTTATATCTCATAACAAAACTATTATTTTTAATGCATCCAAACAATATTTGCTAGGTAGTAGTTTAATTGTATTAGCAGCAGTAACATGGGCAATTTATGCCTTAGCGCAAAAACAGTTATTACAATCTTTATCTTCTACCAGTATCATGCTGATAATTTACGGAGGATGTACTTTATGTTTCTCTTTATTAGCTAAACCACAAATAATTTTTACACTTGATTTGTTTCACTGGGGAATGTTAATTTTTTGTGGTTTAAATACTTTAATTGCTTATGGTGCTTTTGCTGAAGCATTAGAACATTGGGAGGCATCGCGAGTTAGCGCAGTATTAGCTTCGACTCCGATTGTTACCTTCTTATCAGTTTGGATTGTATCAGTTATATCACCTAATTTAATTAATTCTGAGCAAACCACATTTGTAGGAATAATCGGAGCATTTTTAGTTGTAGCTGGTTCGATAGCGATCGCCTTGAGAAGAAAAACTAAATAATTGAAAATTTTTCTGTTATTTTATAGCTATTTCTAGCAAAAAAATAATATTTTTTATATTCATTTTTTATCTGTATAAGCATATATTTTCTTACATTTGTTATGATGTTATTGTTAGTGAAAATTAATTGATTTAAGTGAAAAATAATAAGTAATTAAACTTAGTTATTGCACTAGTCACAAGAACCTGGAGGCAAAGCCTCAGAACCCTTGTTACCAGGTTCAACCTGGTAATAAAAATTAGAGCCTTTTGCTCTCTCAATCTCAGCAGAAAGGTTATTAGTAAGCTTACTTCATTAACTCTGCTGAAGTTCAAATTTTGAGGCGCATGAGATTAATAAAGCCAGGGTGTAAGATTAACTACCAAAATGCACGCCTCGTCCAACAAAATCCACTTGCATAGTTGAACGATGAACAGCTTTTTTGGTAAGTGGACTAGTATCCTAAAAAAAAGTTGGGTATTGCTAGTTCTCTCAATGCTGCTGCCAACTTTTGGATTAAGTTATTCAGCCCTGACAGCACAGCGCATTTATGCATCTTACTCTGTCTTAGAATATTCTATTCCTGTGGCAGATTTGGAAAAATTCGCCAAACATGGTGTAGTTGACGAGGAGTTGGCCTTTTATTTACAGTTTCTCAAGCCCAAACAGATTCAGGAATTACGGCAGGCATTAATTACTCCAATTAAAGTTCATCCGGTAGCGGTTTCGCAATTTCTTTACACGCCGCTCGGAGAATTTTTACTACACAGATTGACAGAAGCAATCAAAACCAAATCTCGTAAACCAAAAGCAGGATTTGCAGCTTTACGGTCAGCGTTAATCTTAGCAGCCAAGGAGCCAGATGGCTTAACGCTCATGAATTTAGTGCGTAAGTATCCTAGTTCCAGCATTCAAATTGATTTAGCGCGCACTCTCAATATAGTAACGGAAGTGGGAAAAATGCTCGCTCAAACCAATCGGGCTGTTGCAGCAGTTTCCGAACAGGAAGCAAAAGAAGCCGCTACAATTCCATCATTATCTAATCTCTCCCACTTACCTGATTTAACAGCTCAGGGAAGATTTGAATTGACAAAACAGACACTAAAGTTTTTCGATCCAGCACGCACAAGACTGCTAGTGACTGATATTTATCTTCCCAACATCCTGACTAAAATACCTGTCATCCTGATTTCTCACGGTTTGGGTACAGACAGCAGTAACTTTCAATATTTAGCTACTCACCTAGCTTCTCACGGTTTTGCCGTTATTGTTCCCAACCACTCAGGTAGCGACACTGAACAATTGCGATCGCTCTCAGATGCCAAAGCTGCTGATGTAGCAATGTCCGCAGAAATTTACCAGCAGCCTCTGGATGTGAAATACATATTAAATCAGTTGCAAGCTGATTCTCGGTTTAACAATCGGCTAAACTTACAACAGGTTGGGGTATTTGGTCAATCTTTAGGCGCTCATACAGCTTTAACCTTAGCTGGTGCAAAAATTAACTTTGAGCAATTAAAAAGAGATTGTAATCAAAAGGTACTCAAACAAACTTGGAATCTGTCGTTGCTACTTCAATGTCGCGCCTTAGCAATACGCGATCGCAACGGCGAAGAACATAACCTGTACGATGAGCGAGTCAAAGCCGTAATTGCAGTTAATCCTATTACTAGCAGTATTTTTGGTGAAGCAGGCTTACGTCAAATTCAAGCTCCAGTCATGATTGTCGCCAGCAGCGATGATGCGATCGCGCCTGCTGCTTACGAACAAATTTTGCCTTTCTCCTGGATTGCCAATTCACAAAAATATCTTGTTCTACTTAGAGGTGGAACACATTTTTCCGTCATTGGTGAGGGTAAAGCAAGCACTGAGCAAGCGACATTTCCTCTAGGTTTGGTTGGAGACAATCCCCAGCAGGCACATCGCTACATAAATGCTTTAAGCTTGCCTTTCTTTAAAAATTATGTGGCTGGAATACCAAAATATTCTCCCTATCTAAATGCCACCTACGCTAAATCTATTTCTAACCAAGCTATGGGTTTGAGCTTGATTCAATCTTTGACGTTTGATGGAAAGTAGAAAGCAAGCAGCTCCTTACAGAAGTCACTACGCGCAAGTGCGTAGATATGGCGTGTTCGTTGTTGGCTTGTTGAGGAAAGAATTCTTCTTCATGCTTGGTAATGAGGCAACGTGCTGCTGTGTGCCTTTCTCTTGATAAAAACTTTATATAAATTCTGGGCAACCGCCTGTATTTTAGGATGCTAAAAGCTTTATCTTAGCGACTGGCAACAGGAATTTGTAGTTAATTTGACAAGAGGACATTTTTTAAGATTTGAAAAAGAATATATCGTTGCTCTCAATTGCTTACGCTCATGTAGCCAACCAACGATATACTTTGCTGTTAAATACACATAAACTTTGATTTTGACTAGATTAACTATGAAGGCAGTCAGCCTAACTGCTTTGTTGCACTTATATGAGAAAGTGCTATATTGAGCTATTGCAAAATCCTCCAAACCGCAAAATTAAATATTAACCCATAAAATTTATATAAAGTTTCAAGTTTGCAGTTCGGAACTTTAACTCTTTTTAACTGAGTTTAGTGCCTTGCAAGAACTCTTGAAGCTTAATTCCTTCGCTCGCTGCCGTCGTTTAATTAAGATATGAGCCGATAGTTGATGTGGTGGAGAAGAGTTCATGCATTTGAAAGTAAAAGAGCAGTTCAAACAAAAGTTAAGCGGTGTTAAACGTTTGGCATTCAAGCCAATAATTCAACCAGGAGATGGAAGTTTAACTGCATCAAAATTCGCCGGAAAACCGTGGCTGAATGCAGATGAAAAATGGCCTGTTTGCCCAAACTGTAATCAGCCTATGCAGTTTTTTCTGCAAATCAATCTTGACGAACTTCCTCAAAATGCAAAAAATATCTTTGGAACTGGAATTTTACAATTATTTTATTGTACTAATGTAATTGAAATTAAGCATGATACAGGATTGTTTGGCACAACAATTGAAGAATGTGAAAAATTAAAGGAATATGCAACCAAAAATCTGCCACTACCACAGGGAATTGCAGGCACTGTAGTAGATTGGGAAGGAGATATCGGAAAAATCAAATTTGTCGTCTATAAAGATTGTGTTTCTGACTATGACGGTTGGTCTCCATTTTCCCAGTGTCAATTGGCTAGAATTGTACAGCCAAATCAGCCACCAGCAGCATATGAAATACCAGAATTAGAAGATTTATTTCCCGCTAAATTAATTGTTGATTGGAAAGAGGTAGATGACTATCCCAATTGGTTGGAAATAGATGATTTTAAAATTCCATTAGATGAGGATGAAGAGGACATATTAGATGATATTTTAATGGAAGAATTGCATCAAGGTGGAGATAAATTAGCAGGTTGGCCTGATTGGGTTCAATATCCTGAATATCCAAAGTGTCCTACTTGTAATCAACCAATGAATCAATTGGTATTTCAGATCCAATCAAATGATAATATACCCTATACATGGGGCGATAGAGGAGTAGGCTATATTCTTCAATGCCCACAACATAAAGAAGAAGTTGCTTTTTTGTGGCAATGCACTTAAATTAGCAACTGACCTCAATTATTTTCCCGTGCTAGGCTTTCTTAATCTCAACAAACCATTTGACTGGACTTCTCACGACTGTGTGGCGAAGACAAGAAAACTTTTACAATTAAAGCGAGTAGGACACGCTGGCACTTTAGATCCAGCTGCTACCGGAGTTTTGCCGATCGCAGTTGGCAAAGCAACTCGCCTTTTACAATATCTTCCCACAGACAAAGCATACAAAGCCACTATCAAGCTGGGTGTGCGTACCACAACCGATGATTTACAAGGAGAAATCATCACCCAACAACCAGTCACAAACTTGAGTTTAGAAACAGTTAAACTCGCACTGCGACAATTTGAAGGGAAAATAGAGCAAATCCCACCCAGTTACAGCGCTATTCAAGTACAAGGAAAACGCCTGTATGAGTTGGCACGCAAAGGCAAAACGGTAGAAGTACCAGTGCGAACGGTGGAAGTATTCAAAATAGAAATTTTAGACTGGCGAGAGGGAGAATTTCCTGAAGTTGATGTAGCGATCGCCTGCGGTACAGGAACTTATATCCGAGCGATCGCTCGCGATTTGGGTACAGTCTTAAACACTGGTGGTACCCTAGCTGCTTTGCAACGTACTGCTAGCAGTGGCTTCTTCCTCGCAGATAGCCTCACTTTTACTGACTTAGAAGCACAACTGCAAACCGGAACTTTTCAACTTCTTCCCCCCGATGTAGCTTTAGGGCATTTGCAATCTACTCATTTAAATCCAACAGATGCACTAAAATGGTGTCAAGGTCAGAGAATAGCTGCTCAAGAAAATTCTGATTATGAAATATTGCGAGTGTATGCTGAAGACGGGCGCTTTTTAGGTATTGGACAATCACAAGATGACTTATTGATTCCTCTACTTGTATTGGAAGCGATTTCATAACAGCTACTTATTAGCTCACAAAGAATAATTGCTGCAATGACTTAAGCATTTCTTATCCATGGAAGAGCATTTGTTGCAAATGCTTCAATAAATGCTGTAATTGCTTATATACTTCCTACAATGGCTTAAGCATTTCTTATCAATGGAAGAACATTTGCTGTAAACGCTTCAACAAAAGCTGTAATTGCTTATATACTTCCTACAATGGCTTAAGCATTTCTTATCAATGGAAGAACATTTGCTGTAAACGCTTCAACAAAAGCTGTAATTGCTTATATACTTCCTACAATGACTTAAGCATTTCTTATCCATGGAAGAACATTTGTTGCAAAAAAGAAAGTATTTGCTGCAACTACTTATAGCTAATACCCTCTTCCCTTCTGCCTCCTGCCTCCAGCATAGCTGCCTTCTTTCTGCCTTCTGCTCATTCCCAAGTTGATACATCTCGCAGCACTTCTGGAATTTCTACAGAAGAGGGAAACTCCAACACAGTTTCTCGAAAACCCAAATACCCAGACTCAGTAAACGACATTAGCATTCTCGCCAGTGCTAGCCAAACTTCTGATTCGTATTCCCAATCACCATATCGTGACGCCTTACCCGCAATTGAACGCAGCGCCCAAAAATAACTATTTCTTACCACAGAACCACCTTTTTTAAACTCTGGTAAGTCTTCGTGGTGCAAGAAAAGTACGTCGTTTTCAATACTGGCTCTCATAAAGGTGAATAATACTTATACTATTTCACGAAAAGGCTGATATGGATGTACCCCACCGCCTACGGCACCTCCCCTTACTAAGGGGAGGTTGGGAGGGGTTGAATATGAATCACTCAAAAAGTGAAATGGTATTAGACACTAATCTTGGGCAGCAGCTCATAAACCCTCGTTACTAGGTTCAACCTGATCACGAGAATAGTTTTAATCTAAAATCCAAAACTTGTACTGAGCTTGTCGAAGTATCCAAAATTTTACGGCACGCTCAAAACATCATTAATAGTGTCCAATAATTCCTTAATCGTGTAAGGTTTTGGTAAAAATGCTTGCACATGAATACTACTAGCTTCTAAAAGCTTGTGATTGGAAGTAAGCCCGCTGATGACAATAATTTTGACAGAAGGATTGATTTGTTGCAGAATGCGAATAGCTTGAAACCCATCTATCGACGGCATTTGTATATCCATCAATACTAGACTGATTTCATCTTTGTGTTGGGCGTAGAGTGAGAATGCTTCAATACCATCACTGGCAATCAGAACTCTGTAACCGAACTCTTCTAGTGAGGTTTTAGCAATATCTCGAATAAATTTTTCATCATCCACAACCAGAATTAATTCGCCGTTGCCTCTTACTGCCTGTGAGTCATTAGCTTCCTGTGTTGTCGAGGTGTTAATGGCGCTCAAGAACAGCTTAAATTGGCTGCCTTTACCCACTTCGCTATACACGCTGACAAAACCACCGTGGTTTTTGATAATCCCAATCACAGTGGAAAGCCCCAATCCAGTACCTTTGCCCGGTTCTTTAGTTGTAAAAAAGGGTTCAAAAATTCGCTCTAATAAATCTGGTGGAATACCACATCCTGTATCCGACACAGTTACAAGCACGTAGTTACCAGCTTTTGCCTCCAAATTCATCCTGGCATAGTTTTCATCTACATGGAAATTTTTAGCAGAAAGACTGAGGGTACCTCCATTAGCCATAGCATCACGAGCATTTACACACAGGTTCATCAACACCTGATGTATTTGCGTCGGATCTGCCAAGATTGTCCAAAGATTTGACGTTGGTATATGAATGCAGATTTCAATTGATTTGGGAAATGTACTTTTGACAACCTGCTCAATTTCCTTTAGCAAGTGTCTTGGTTGGAGAGGAATGCGCCTTCCTTCGGCTCCGCGTGCAAATGCTGTAATTTGCTTGACGAGATCTGCACCACGTTTAGAATTGTCTTCTAGGATTTTCAACAGTTGCCGATTTTGCCCATCCAGATTGGGAACTTTCAGTGGTAGCAGTTGAGCAACAGCTATAATTGGTGTCAGTATATTATTTAAATCATGGGCAATACCACTTGCTAGGGTACCCAAACTCTCTAACCGTTGTGCTCGATAAAACTGAGCTTGGAGTTGTTTTTTCTCGGTGATGTCAGTATCGACGCTGAGGATGGATTTTGGTTTTCCTGCTTCGTCGCGCATGAGTGTCCATCTGGTTTGAGCGATAATCTCTTGTCCAGATTTGGCGAGCTGATTTAGCTCTCCCTGCCATTCTCCTTGCTCAACAACGGTTCTGAAAGCCTCTTCCGTTTGAGGTGATATTTGCTTATATAAAAACTCACAACAGTTTCTACCAATTACTTCTGCTGCCAGCCAGCCGTACAAGCGTTCGGCACCAGAATTCCAGTATAAGATACGATAACTTAAATCGCGGACAAAAATAGCATCAGTAGTGATATCAAGCAAAGCAGCCTGTTCGCGGATTTTCTGTTCTGCTTGTTTGCGTTCACGAAGCGCGGCTTGCCGTTCGCTGATGTCTTTCATAAAGCAATAGTGTCCAACAAATTGCTTGTGCTTGTTAAGAGTAGGGATCATAGTAAGTTGCTTGTAAAAGATGGAGCTGTCTTTGCGAATACCCCTAGCCTCAACTTCCACCTTGCCAGCACTCAGTATTTGTTGATAAGCACTCATTACCATTTCAATGTCTTCGGGATGCACAGTTTGCTGCCATGCCATGCCGATCATTTCTTCAGGCTGATAACCAACCGCATTTGCGTAAGCCTGATTGACCATCATATAACGTCCTTGAACGTCTAGCTGCGAAATTCCCTCCACAGCATTGCTCAAGGCAGCACTCATTTTTTTGAGTTCATCCTCTGCCTGTTTTAAGTCGTTAACATCTGTACAAGAACCAATCCACGCCACAACCTGGTTTTCACTATCACGCATCGGCAATGCCCGCACCAGATGCCAACGGTAAACCCCATCTGCCCGTCGTAAGCGATACTCTACATTATAAGGTGTACTATTTTGCAGCGCCTCTTGCCACAATGTCATCACTGACTGCACATGAGCGGGATGAACAGCACTCAACCAGCCATGCCCTCGGATTTCCTCGATTGTCATTCCTAGATATGTCTGGAATTGCTCGTTGAAGTCGTAGCTAAATCCATCGGCATCTGCCACCCAGATCATTTGTGGGATCGCTTCGGCTAGTGTCCGATACCTAGCTTCACTCTGCTTGAGTGCCTCTTCTGATTGCTTGCGATCGCTAATATCAAAAAGCATCCCTATCATTCGCACTGCTTGATTGGACTCATTGTAAAGTCCTCTACCCCTAGCCATTAGCCAGTGATGGCTACCATCAGGATGAACAACGCGATATTCGGCTTCGTACTCAGTCTGAGTATCAAGAGCATAGTGAATTGCTTGCTCAACTCGCTCTATGTCATCAGGATGCACGCGATCGCGCCACATCTGATAGTTAACCTCAACCTGATTCGGTACTAAACCAAGTAAATGATAGTGGTTATCATTCCAGAATATTTCTCCTGTAGTCAGATTCCAGTTCCAAAAACCCGTGTTAGTCAAGTCTAAGACAAGCCTGCGCTGCTCTTCACTCTGGCACAGATGTTCTTCTGCTTGTTTGCGTTCTTTAATTTCCTGTTGTAATCGCGAATTTGCCTGAACAAGCTCAGTTGTACGTTTTGCTACTCGCTGTTCTAATTCTTCATTCGTGTGGTGTAGAGCTTCCTCCAACTGTTTGCGTTCGCTGATATCTTGAATTACAAAGATAAAATTCTTTAACTCCCCAGAGGGTTTGCGAACTAAGGAGACAGTCAAATTAATCCAAATATAGGCTTTGTCTTTACGAATGTAGCGTTTCTCCACCGAATAAGTTTGAATTTCATTAGCCAATATCTGGCGAACATATTCCAAATCGGCATTAATATCATCAGGATATGTTATGTCTTCTAAGGTTAGCCGATTCAGTTCCTCAGGGCTATAACCCACAATATCGCAAAACTTCTGGTTAACCAGCAACCATTGTCCATTTTGTCCTACGTGAGCGATACCAACAGCTGCTTGGTTAAAAGTCGCCTGGAAACGTGCTTCACTCTCCTCCAATTGCCCACTCAGGCGAGTTCTTTCTAAAACATTTTGAATCGCAAGACGGAGGCTCTCTGAGGTTGTATTTCTTTTAACTAAGTAGTCAGCAGCACCACTTTTCATCACCTGTACTGCTACCTGTTCATCCCCCTGACCTGTTAATACTATAATTGGGAGTTTTGTTTGACCTAATTGAGTCGTCAACTCGTTCAGAAACTCCAGCCCATTCACATCCGGCAGTAAATAATCAAGTAAAATTACGTCCGGAAATTGCTGCCGGCACAGAAATAGAGCCTCTTCCCCAGTCGTAGCCTCTAAAATTCTGTATGTGTATTGCTGATCTCGCTGTAGGTAGCGGCGATAAGTTTCTCGATCTTCTTGGCAATCATCGACAAGCAAAACTCTCGGTGTAACTATAGTCACTTATCTCCCTCCGGTTTGTACCAAGAAAACCAAGAAAATCAATTAGCGATCGAGGACAGCTTGACAGGGATGAAAGTAGAATTTGAAAGCTTTTATTAGATTTTTACACTTTTGTAAAGACTTCAGTTTGGTTTGCTTTCTTGGGTTTTAGCTTTCTCTAAACCATCCTGAATCAATATGCGAATTTTCTGAGCCAGAGATAGTTGACACCAGAATTTATCGTTTGAGTATGCTCGTTCAATTTCTTCCCTTAAGCCTTCAATATCTACTGAAATTCGCTTTGCCATAGCATATTTTTCTAGCTTTTTATAAATTACCTAGAAAAGTACACCTTGAGTTTAATTGCTTCAATATGATTCACATAAGTTCATGTTGCTTCAAGTCAGGATACTGAAAAAGGCAGAAGGCAGAGAGAGGACAAGGAGAGGGGGAGAAAAGGGGACACGGGGCAGAGGGGGAGATGAGAGAGATGGGGAAATGAGGAAGATGGGGAAGATGGGGGAGAAACAGACAATAACCACTAACCACTAACTACTAACCACTGTACGGGCGGGTTTTAGGTGCGATCTCTCTAGTTTGACAAAATATCATAAATAAACCCGCCCCTACGAATGACTAATGACTAATGACAAATTACAAATTCGAGGTTAAACCAATCCGAAAAGTAAAGCCAGGGCTATAAGTACGATTCACTCGCTCGTATTGTTCATCTAATAAATTTTCTAAGTAAACAGTAATTCCTAAAGTTTGGGTGATTGGTACACGAGCGCTGAAATCTAAATTAAAGAAAGATGGAACAAAATCAGTTGTCGTATTTCCAGGATTAGTAAAGAAGGCTCTGCGAGCGCCACTATTATAAGTAGTATATAAATTCGCCTGCCATCCTCCGCTTGCATAACTAATGCCAGCTTGAGCAACGGAGTAAGGAATCATGCCCAACTGTAAACCTTTTTCTATTCCTGTTTTAATTTGGGCATCTGTATAAGTATAGTTAACAAAAGTAGACCAACGAGAAGCGATTTTCCACCGCAATGCCGCCTCAAATCCATTAGTATCTACAAGTCCAATATTTTCCCATCTACCATTAATTATTCCTAAGCGATTATCTAAGCTACTACCAAAGTAAGTAAACTGCCCGATTAAATTCTCAGAAAAATTAACATCAACTCCCGCAGTCCAAGATGAGCCTGTTTCTGGTTCCAAATCTGGATTAGGCAACCATCCATGTACTGTATCATAAACGTATAATTGATCTAACCCCGGATTGCGCTGTCCCCCTGTCCAACTTCCGCGCACTGCGAGGCTTGGTGTCACAGCATAACGCAATCCTGCACTGGGATTCAAATAATTTCCAAACTGACTATCGAAGCTTTGCCTCAAGCCAAAATCTAGCTGAAAAGCATTAGTAATATTCCAAGTATTAACAGCAAATAATCCTGTATTGAATACGTTCCTATCTTCGATTTCATTTAAGGCAATGCGATCGGGACGTGTACTATCAGTCTCACTATTTAAATCAGTATTTTTTAAATCTAATCCCCAGCGCAATTTATTATTCGGGGTGAGTTGCCACTCATGATCAATTCTTGCTGTCAATTGTTGTGTATCTAAAACACCTGTACGATAATACTCTACACCTCTAAAAACTGTGGGGCCATAGGTACTAAAGTAATCTTGATTGTAACCGAGCGTAGTTGTCAGAACAGAATTTTCTCCATTACCTAACAGAGTTTTCCAAGATAAACCCAGATTTAATCCATCATGATCTAATCTGTCTTTTTGTAGCGGGAAACCAAAATAAACTAAACCCCGGCGACTGCTGAGTTTAGTTACATCTAAACTGAGAGTATTTTTGGCATTTAAATCAAATACTAAATTACCAAAGTAAGTACTAGTAGCAGTATCTGCATTGAATAAATAACCATCAGCATCACGATTTGCTGCTCCTTCTGGAACTCGGTAACGGTTATCAGTAAAAAACCTTTCAAAACTGAAATTATATCTAACAGAACCAAAGGCACCAGCGTAACTAGCTTGTTGATTATTTAAACTTAAGGAGCCAAATTCAGCAGTAGCATTCAATTTAGGAATACTGCTGCCTTCTTTAGTGATAATATTAACAACTCCACCAAAACTTGATGAACCATACAAAATAGAAGCTGCACCACTGTATAGTTCCACTCGTTCAATTGCTTCTGTGGGAATACTATTTAAATCAGTCGCACCATGATAGGTATTAATATTAGTATTAATTGGTCTACCATTAATGAGGAATATCGATTGATTTATTGAAGCTCCCCGGTAATATGTACCAGTGTGAATATCTGCTCCTGGCCCTACATCATTGATAGCAAATCCTGGCATTCTTTTCAAAATATCAGCAACACTTGTAGAACCTTGCTTTTCAATTTCTTCTTTCTCAATCACGTAAGTGGGAGTAGATAAAGGCAGTGTGTCTTTTTCGCCTGTTACTTCTATTTCTATGTCTCCCTCATTAGTAGAATCTTCGTTGATAGATGGCTTTGTTTCTGCTGGTGTTGCTGACTCGTCCGTTTCAGACTCTTGAGTTAATAATTGAGCTTCGGTAGCAGGTAATTCTATTTCACTTAAATCAGGAATTTCTACAAGATTTTGGGGCAATTTGTGAGTGTGTTGTTGATTTTTTTCAGTCTCAACAGCTAATGTAGGATATGCTATTAACAGACTAGGTACAGCAAATGAAAGCAGAAACAGGCAAATTTTCACTTTTAATTGATCACTGCTCGTAAAAATACTCAGTGATATTTTTAGGGTTTCTGCAACTTGCTGTCAAAAGACAAGCTGTCATACTTTTACTTCCACAAGAGCAATTTCTACTGTCGATGGAATTTGTTGTTGCACAGTCTTAATTAGAGACAAAGTTTTTTCATAGGCAAGTCTCTGTCCCTGGTATCCAAAGTATTTAGCTGCCTTGTGTAAGTCAGCTAGGGCAGATTGTTCATAACCAAGGCGATGAAAGGCTATTCCTCGGTTCATATAAGCATGACCATCACTAGAGTTTAATTGGATTGCCTCAGTAAAATTACGTACTGCACTGGCATAATCTTCATTTTTAGCACAAGCACAACCTCGGTTGAAAAAAGCTCTATCATCGGCGGCATTCAAACGAATTGCCATATTAAAGTCATACATAGCCGCTTGTAGGTTTGTTAATTGTAAACGCGCTAATCCTCGATCATTGTAGATATCAGCAACTAAAGGATTAGGTAGCTGGGGGGTTTGACTCAAGGCGAGATTATAGTCAGCAACTGCTTGCTGGTAATTTTTTAAAGAAGCTTGGGCTACCCCTCGGTTGTAATAAGCCCGAAAATCATAAGGTTTGAGTACGATCGCCTTCTCATCATCAGCGATCGCTGCTTGATAATTTCCTTGTCTGTAGTAGGCAAGCCCTCGGTTGAGGTAAGCATCTGCCTTGTTGGGTGCTAAATTTATTACTTGCGTGCAGTCGGCGATCGCATTTTGATAAGCTTCTATTTTGAGATTGGCAAGACAACGATTACTATAAGCCGCGACAAAATCTTTTTTCTCCTCAATTGCCTGTTGGAAATCTTGAATTGCTTCATCATAATTACCATGCAGCATATTCTCTACGCCCAATTGAAAGAAGTCCTTCGCAGCAACTTGGGTAAAAGATGTAGCTAGTGAATGGGCAGGTGGAGCAAGAAAAAAACAGGTAAGTGTCAGGGCAATAATTAAATTGCCAATCAATCGATAGCAGTAATTCATAAAATTTAATTAGATTGGTATAAATAATAAAAGTATTTTTTGTAGTAGGGGTGGATTTACATAGAAAATATTTAAACTATTTAGAGAAATTAATTCAGACGTTTTTGGTGCAATACCATCCTTAATTTTTAGGTTCACAGTCTTTTCTCGTCAAAAGACAAGTTGTCAAAGTTAGTCATTAGTCAGTGGTTAGGGGTTAGTAGTTCTCCCCTGCCCCCCTGCTCCCCTGCTCTGTTTGTCCCCTTATCTCCCCTGTTTTTGTCCGCTTGTCCCCTTGTCTTTCTATCACCCATTCCCTAACTCAGCAAGCGTCTCTCCTGTAACACGGCAAATCCGCCACTCTTCTAAAATCACTGCTCCCATGCGGCGATAAAATTTAATAGCTGGCTCGTTCCAATCTAGAACACTCCACTCTAACCTTCCACAATTTCTCTCTACAGTAACTTGAGCAACTTTAGTTAAAAGAGCTTTGCCAATCCCTTGGCGGCGGTACTCTGGTAGAACGAATATATCTTCTAGATAAATTCCTGGCTTGGTCAAAAAAGTTGAATAATTATGAAAAAACAGAGCAAATCCAACCGCTTGCCCTGTATATTCTGCTAATATTGCTTCAACATATTTTACGGAACCGAATAAGTGCTCCTTAAGTGCTAAAGGGCTCCCAGTAACAGCATCAGATAGCTTTTCATACTCTGCTAGGGCTTTAATTAATTCAAATAAGGTGTTACAGTCTTCTGGTTCAGCAAAACGCAATGTTAAATCGCTATGCGATGTCATTAATCATTAGTCCTTGGTCATTAATCATTAAGTCATTAGCCCATAGTTTATATTCCCTAGTCAATATTTCAGGATCATTAAATTCTGGAAAAATGACAAATGACAAATAACAAATGACTAATTACACTAACCAACCCTTCAAGCGTTTGGCTATATGGGGACGGCGCAATTTTCGCATAGCTTTGCTTTGAATTTGTCGAACACGCTCGCGCGATAGATTGAACATATTGCCAACCTCTTCCAAAGTGCAGGGTTCACTGGTTGTCAAGCCATATCGCAGCGAAATCACATCTTTCTCCCGTGGGGTTAGTACGTCACCCAATACTTCCCAAATCTCCTGCCGCATCATGCTTTCGTTCATTTTTGCTTCTGGAGATTGGTTATCTTCATCTTCTAGCAAATCCATCAATTCCGTGTCTTCTTCTTTACCAACACGGTGGTTGAGGGAAAGTGCTTGACGCCGCAGTTGCTGGAGCTGGCGTAATTGTTGTGCCGGAATTTCCAATGCTTCAGCCATTTCTGCTTCACTGGGATTCCGCCCTAATCTTTGTTTTAGCTCTCGTTGAGCTTTTTTCAATTTATTGAGTTTTTCAACTATGTGAATCGGCAAGCGAATTGTTCGTGCATCGTTAGCGATCGCCCTTGTGATTGCTTGTCTGATCCACCAATAAGCATACGTAGAAAACTTATATCCTTTATCTGGATCAAATTTTTCGGTAGCACGATTCAAACCCATTGCTCCTTCCTGAATTAAATCCAAAAAAGGCACTCCCCGATTTAAATATCGTTTGGCAATTGATACTACAAGACGCAAGTTAGAGCGAATCATTTTCCGTTTCGCCACCCGCCCTTGATACAAACGATGTTCTAACTGCTTTTCTGTTATCTCTAAATGTGTTGCTATATTTTCCTTGGTAGGCTGCTGTCCCAGTTTTTTTTCTAAGGAAGTATATAGTTCGTTTACTTCTTCTAGAAATCGCACTCGCCGCGCTAGTTCAACCTCTTCATCAGGTTTGAGTAATGGATAACGCGCCATTTCTTTAAAAAATGCGCCCACAGCATCATCATATTCGGTTTTGTTATATCCCGAAGGGCGTGCTGCCGCCATCTCATCCCCAACGCGATCATCTATTTCCAGATTTTCTAAGTTTTCGATAATAGGGGATTCTTCATCTGCCACTGCTTCTAAATTATCAAGAGTTGGTTCTTCATTATCAGCAGCATTTTCTATCATCGTCATTGTTCCCAATTCAGCAATATTCATAGCTTCCTTCAGGGATTGTTGCTTGGTTTGGTACATAAGTTAGTGACAGCTGCTCTAAGATACTTTCCAGTTTTTATATGTGACAAATGCACCTGTCTCTTAGCAAAACTTTTTTCTGCTAATTCAAAGTTGATCCCGAACTTAAATTTTCATATATCATGGCTAAAGTTCACCAGAGATAATTAGTTTTCGATACTGCTGGCGACTTTAACTGTTGGTTACACCTGGATACACTTCCTCACAAACACGATACTCTTACTATTCCAACTTTCATGATTTAGTTCGGCAATCCATATATTTTTCATCTTTTTTTTAATTACAAAATATGTCAAACCCCCTCAAATAAAATTGCTTAAACTTAACAAATATAAAACTTTTCCTTAGAATTTGCCAATTTCTTAAATCTTCACATATATTTAATGACTTTATAATCTCTATGCATTGCAACCCTCAAAACTAATCAGCAAAATGCTGATTAAGTTATACATAACTTAAAAACTTACAATCAATGATATAAACTTGACAGCACAAGGTGTCGCAACCTATTGCCTGGTAAAAAGGATCTCATATACTGACAGTAATTAATATCTATCAATAGGGAGAAAAGCTCTATTACCTAGTTAGTATGCAAAGAAAACTTACGCAAAACGGCAGATTGATGAGTTGTATCGAGTTTAAATTAAAGATGCATTACCTCATATAGATAATCTTGATTCCGGTATTGGAATTACATAAGAGGAAACTTATCAAGTATTATGTCTGATGACAGTATTGCGAACTACATTTTTAGTGAGGCAAGACAGGCGGTTATAGTTGAATGAGTAAGGTTAGATTTCAGCAACTAGCAGAGGAAAATATTTATCTATAAATATATTGAGGAACTATGTATATTAATGATGTAAGTTTGACTCCTTTAGCTGTTGCTGAACCAGGTAGCTCCTACGACTCAAGCAGAAATGGAAATCGGTGGGTTGAAGTTCTAGTAGACTGTCCGGGAATTGGAAAAGAAGCCGCAACACAACTAGAAGAAGGATATAAAGAAGAAAAACTATATACCTATCGATTACCAGTAGGTTTAGAAGTAAAACCAGGGGATATTTTAAGTGTGCCATTTAAATGGCAACAGGTAGGAGGGATAGCTGTTCGTTTACTGGCTCAACCTCCTGCTCACCTTGTAGCCGCAGAAATTAGAGATGTGGAAGATGTAATCCACCCAAAATTTTTTAGAGAAACGTACTGGCAGTTAATAGAAAGGGTGTCACAGTACTATTACACCTCCCTAATTCAAGTCATACGCACTGCTTTACCACCAGGATTGTTAGGGCGATCGCAGGCTCGTCTTCGCCTCAAACCAGAAAATATTCCCAACGGTGCAAATGAATTTGTCAGTTTGGCAGCCCGTGAAATCCTCAAAATTCTTCAATCCCAAGTCGATGGGGACTATAGCTTCAAATTCCTCAAACGTCAGGTAAAAGGATTTTATCAGGCAAAAAAACAACTACTCCAACGCGGATGGGTAGAAACTTATGTACAAATGCCTAGATACTCTCGACCTCAGACAAAACCAGTAGTCACCTTGACTGTTAGTGTACCGCCTATCGACCTCAACAAGCGTCAAAGAGAAATTTTAGAAGTCTTGAGGCGGCACGGTGGTGAGTTGTGGCTTTCAGAGTTTCTACAAATTTGCAATACAACTACCCCTACTTTGAAGAAGCTAGAGGAGAAGGGCTGTGTTGTGATTGCAGAAAGGGAAATATTACGAAGTGAACGCGCTTTTACAGTCACGGCAGATCAACCCAAATCTTTAAATCCTGCTCAGTCTCAGGCATTATCTACCATCAAAGGAGTGGAAGGCTATGGAACTGTACTGCTGCATGGGGTGACTGGCTCCGGAAAAACAGAAGTTTATTTGCAAGCGATCGCTCCTTTATTAACCCAAGGCAAATCCGCCCTTGTTTTAGTACCAGAAATTGGACTCACACCCCAGCTAACCGATCGTTTCCGAGCCAGATTTGGCAACAAAATTAGCGTTTATCACAGCGCCCTCTCCGACGGAGAACGTTACGACACTTGGCGACAAATGCTGACAGGAGAACCCCAAGTCGTTATCGGTACGCGCAGTGCAATTTTCGCTCCTCTGCCTCATTTGGGTTTAATTATCTTAGACGAAGAACACGACAGCAGCTTTAAACAAGACTCCCCCATCCCCACCTACAACGCTCGTAATGTTGCTCAGTGGCGCGCCCAATTAGAAAATTGTCCCCTAGTTTTGGGTTCAGCAACACCCTCATTGGAGAGTTGGATCAGCGTGAGGACAAGTGAAGACACAAAGACGCAGAGACTGGGAGACGCGGAGAAATTATCAGAAACTTTTCCCGTATCTCCATCTTCTCGCCTCCCCGTGTCCCCGCGTCCCCGTGTCCCCGTGTCCTCTTCTTTCTCCCCTCCCCCCCTCCCCCACTCCTCTTACTACCTCTCCCTCCCCGAACGCATCAACTCTCGCCCTTTGCCGCCTGTAGAAGTAGTAGATATGCGGCAAGAATTCCATCAGGGTAATCGCTCCATATTTAGTAAATCTCTACAAACAGCCTTACAACAACTCAAACAACAGAATCAGCAGGGAATTTTATTTATCCATCGGCGCGGGCATAGTACATTTGTATCTTGCCGTAGCTGTGGATATGTGCTGGAGTGTCCCCACTGTGATGTCTCTTTGTCATATCACCACACCGAGGAGGGAGCGCCACAAATTTTGCGCTGTCATTACTGTAATTATGGGCGATCGCACCCGCGCCAATGTCCTGAATGTGGCTCCCCTTACCTCAAATTCTTTGGTAGCGGTACGCAACGAGTTGCCCAAGAATTAACAAAACAATTTCCCGAACTGCGCTTGATCCGCTTTGATAGCGATACTACACGCACTAAGGGGGCGCATCGAACGTTACTTACCAGATTTGCCAATGGTGAAGCAGATTTATTAGTGGGTACGCAAATGCTCACCAAAGGGTTGGATCTACCACAGGTAACATTGGTAGGAGTTGTGGCTGCTGATGGACTTTTACATTTATCTGATTATCGTGCCAGTGAACGAGCGTTTCAAACTTTAACTCAGGTAGCTGGGCGTGCTGGCAGAGGCGAAGATCCAGGTAAGGTAATCGTGCAAACTTACACCCCAGAGCATCCGGTGATTGAGGCGGTACGAAATCATGATTATCCGTCCTTTATTCATGCTGAATTAGAACAACGCCAGGCACTAAATTATCCTCCCTATGGCAGGTTGATTCTATTGCGCTTAAGTAGCAATGATCCCACAGAAGTGCAGAACACTGCCCAATTGATAGTAACTGCTTTGCCGCAACAAGAAGGTTTAGACATCATGGGGCCAGCACCAGCTAACATATTACGAGTAGCAAATCGTTATCGCTGGCAAATACTGTTGAAGTTTACCCCTGATGCGCTGCCACAGTTACCTGATTGGGAGGAAGTGCGTCAACTTTGTCCGGTATCTGTGAGTTTAACAATAGATGTTGATCCCTTAAATATGATGTGATCTAGAAAACCAGAAGCTTTTGTCACCAAAACTGTATCTAGGATTAGCTAATTCATCAGCGCATTAATTCAGTTCTGTTGCAGGTATCAACATACTCAGTAATGTGAATCCACAAGCTGCTAGCGTCACAGCCAACACAGCAGTACGATTCTAATCAAGAATTTGCTAACAAAATCATGCCATTGTGCAAATAGCCGAACACATACTCTGGCGGTATTAAGTATTCCAGCGCTATAACTACAGCAAGAGAAAACCTATTAACTGAGTAAGCGTTTTTCTTTTGTCACAATTAAATATAGCAGGGAACTCTTAACAGGAACAGGGTAAAAACTTGCTTGCTGTAATACCATTTCTATATGAAGACACATAGAAATAACCCCACCGCCTGCGGCACCTTCCCTTGGCAAGGGGAGGTTGGGAGGAGTCAAAATAAAGTGCAGCCTTACAGAGAATTGGTATAAGGTTTTTATCATCAGTTGATGTCCTAAACTATCTAGCAGCTGCTAGAGTTTAATTTTTGGAAAACTTTTCTCAATATAGAACTAAATTTATCAACACTATTCAATGAATAATTGGAGGTATTTATAATAATTAGTTTGGCCAATATATACATAAATAATATTAGCTATATATTTTCTGATATATTCTGCTTACTCTTGATGGATTTAATCATATATATATAAATACAAAAAATAAGTTAGATAAATTTCTAACTCAAACTTGATTAAATTAGCAGATGTTTAATGTACAACATATTTATGTGTTTTCAAAAGTTAATAAGTTTTGATTGCTTGTGCATATATCTAAAAAAAGTAATGACAATTTAATTGTTTTCTTGACTAACTTACAGGATTGGCAAAAACATAGCTTGAATTATTCAAAAAGTCTTATATATACAATATAATCTTGTCTACACTTCTTTGACTCCTGAGCAGCTACTAATTCCTAATTAAAAGCCTGACCTTCTCAACTATCCAAATCTCATAGTCTAGATAAATTTAATATATGTCTACTGAACAATTGAAACTTATGTTTGTGTATAAAGCTATACTTACAATTTAATGCTTCTGGTAGGATAATCTTTAAGGAGAGATTCTGACAAGAGTTAAGTATAAATAATATATATAGATTGCAAGTGAAAATTATGATTCTAAAATTCAGGAGAAATGAATGAAATATAAAAAGAATTACATTCGTTAGAAGGTTTTAAGTAGATAGGTTCAAATTGAGTAATTAGTTATAGTTCAATAGTAATAGCTCCAATCAATTTGATTTTATTTATAACCTATTTACTGACTATAACTATCTGGAATTTATACAAAAAAAATGAAGAGTCCAGATTGAGAAAATGAAGCAAATGAATTAGTCAAGTTTTAGCAATAAAGCTAAACAAAAGCAAAATCCATAATTCAGTTAAAATATATGGGACAAGGCTTTTTGCAAATTGGGTTAACGCTTTGTATCTTAATAGCGATCGCTCCGTTTTTCGGTAGATACATAGCACGTATTTTCTTAGGTGAAAGAACTTTGCTCGATCCAATCATGAATCCGATTGAGCGAATTATCTACGTAGTAGCAGGTGTGCGTGGCAAGCAAGAAATGACAGGTTGGCAGTATGCGCGAGCTGTTCTTGTCAGCAATCTAATCATGGGCAGTGCTGTCTACTTGATTTTTGAGTTTCAGGGAATTCTGCCTCTAAATCCTAATACTTTTAATGCCCCCAGTTGGGATTTAGCACTACACACAACAATTTCATTTCTCACAAATACCGATCAACAACACTACGTTCCCGAAATAACTCTCAGTTATTTTAGCCAAACAGCAGCTTTAGGTTTTTTGATGTTCACCTCAGCTGCGACTGGCTTGGCAGTAGGCATCGCCTTTCTTCGTGGTTTAACAGGTAGAGTGCTGGGAAACTTTTACGTAGATCTTACCCGTGCCATTACACGAATCTTGCTACCTATTTCCATAATTGGGGCGATCGCCTTAATTATCTTAGGTGTACCGCAAACATTTCTAGGCCCCGAAATTGTCACAACAATCGAAGGCTCTACTCAGTATATTCCCAGAGGCCCAGTAGCTTCTTTTGAAATGATTAAGCAATTGGGTGAAAACGGTGGTGGCTTTTTTGCCACTAACTCTGCCCACCCCTTTGAAAATCCCAATGGTGCTTCTAATCTAATCGAAATGCTCGCTATGATTTCGATTCCAGCAGCGTTGATTCACACCTACGGTATTTTTGCCAACAATAGCAAACAAGCATGGCTGCTGTTCTGGATGGTATTTGTGATTTTTGTTATTTTAGTGGGCATTACAGCTAATGGAGAATATCAAGGCAATCCTCTAATTAATAGTGCTTTAGGTATTGAACAGCCAAATTTAGAGGGTAAAGAAGTTCGCTTTGGCTCTGTACTAACTGCATTTTGGGCAGTCATGACTACTAGTACTATGACTGGCGCTGTCAACGGTATGCACGATTCTCTGATGCCGACAGGAGGTTTTTCTACCTTATTAAATATGTTTTTGCAAATAGTTTGGGGTGGGCAAGGAACAGGAACTGCATACCTATTAATCTATGTAATTCTGACTGTCTTCTTAACTGGTTTGATGGTAGGGCGTACTCCAGAGTTTATGGGGCGGAAAATTGAGAAGCGAGAAATTGTTCTCGCCAGTGTTGTGCTATTAATTCATCCAATAGCAGTTTTAATTCCCAGTGCCATTACTTTTTATCTTCCAGAAGCGATCGCTGGAATTACGAATCCTACCTTTCACAAAGTTTCTCAAGTAGTTTATGAATATACTTCAGCAAGTGCAAACAATGGCTCTGGCTTTGAGGGTTTAGTAGATAACACTCTCTGGTGGAATTTAAGTACAATTCCCAGCTTACTGCTAGGGCGTTACGTTCCCATTATTGCCATCTTGCTATTAGCTGACAGCATGGCTAACAAACAAACAGTTCCAGAAACCCCAGCCACTCTCAAAACTGATACTCTCCTATTTACCAGCATTACAGCTGGAGTCATTCTGATTTTAGGAGTACTAACTTTCTTCCCTGTTTTAGCATTAGGCCCGATCGCCGAAGGTTTTAAAATTGCCACTGGCAGTTAAGGGGACAGGGGATAGGAATAAGGATTCTTTTTATCTCCCCCACAGCCCCTAACCCCAGAGGGCGCCCCTAGCTCTCACTCTCCCCACTCTCCCCCTCCCCAACCCTATTCCCTGTTCCCCGTTCCCTTACATAATATGAATCCAGTTGCAACTACCCCCAAACCACCTAATAAACCCCAACGTTTTCGCCCATACGATCGCCGTCATGCCCGTAAACAAGCAAAGGTAAACACTAAAGGAATTTATCAAAGAGCCATTAAGGACGCCTTTGTCAAGCTTAATCCTAAAGATGCAGTGAAAAACCCAGTTATGTTTTTAGTCTGGGTTGGTACACTTGTCACTCTTGCAGCCACAATTGATCCTGAATTATTTGGTTCTGTTCCCGGTGATAACCCACGCTTGATCAATGGCTTAATTACATTGATTTTATTCTTCACTGTTTGGTTTGCCAATTTTGCCGAAGCAGTAGCAGAAGGACGTGGTAAAGCGCAAGCCGACGCCTTACGCTCAACCAAATCAGAAACCATAGCGAAAAAACTTTCTCCTGATGGCACGATCACAGAAGTTCCTTCCACCAGCTTGCAACGAGGTGATACTGTCTACGTCGTCGCAGGTGATATTATTCCCGCCGATGGGGAAGTGATTATGGGTGCCGCCAGTGTTGATGAATCGGCAATTACAGGAGAATCGGCACCAGTATTAAAAGAAACAGGCTCTGATGTTGCTAGCTCCGTGACAGGCGGTACGCGGATTATTTCTGACGAGTTGATTGTTCGGATCACTGCCGATCCCGGCAAAGGCTTCATTGATCGGATGATTGCTCTGGTAGAAGGAGCAGATCGCAGCAAAACACCAAATGAAATTGCCCTGACAGTGTTATTGGCAGTCCTCAGCTTAGTCTTTTTATTTGTCGTTGTTACCATATCACCTATTGCCAACACAGTTGGCAGTCCAGTCAGTGTATCAATTTTGGTAGCTCTGTTGGTAGCACTGATTCCTACAACTATTGGCGGCTTACTGAGTGCCATTGGTATTGCTGGAATGGATCGGGTTGCTCAATTTAACGTCATTGCTACCTCAGGGCGAGCAGTAGAAGCTTGTGGCGATGTTAACACTCTGGTTCTCGATAAAACAGGTACGATCACCTTGGGTAATCGTTTGGCAGAAGGTTTTATTCCAATCAACGGACACTCTATGGAGCAAGTTGCTTATGTAGCCTTGGCAGCGAGTGTATTCGATGAGACGCCAGAGGGAAAATCGATAGTCCGATTGGCAGAAAAATTAGGAGCAAGGATTAATTTTGACATTGACAGATCTGAAGGAATTGAGTTTTCAGCCAGAACTCGCATGAGCGGAACAAACTTACCCAATGGGCAACAGGCGCGTAAAGGAGCGGTAGATGCAATTAAGGGATTTGTACGTTCTCGTAACGGCAACACCTCACCGGAATTGGATAGCGCCTACGAAATGGTTTCCCAACAGGGAGGTACACCTTTAGCAGTTTGCTTTGATAACGAAATTTTCGGTGTGATTTATCTCAAGGATATTGTCAAGCCAGGAATACGCGATCGCTTCGAGCAACTGCGACGGATGGGAGTACGTACCATCATGTTGACTGGTGACAACCGCATCACCGCTTCTGTCATTGCCAAAGAAGCTGGAGTAGACGATTTCATTGCTGAAGCCAACCCAGAAGACAAAATAGCCGTAATTCAAAAAGAACAGAAAGAAGGCAAAATAGTGGCAATGACTGGAGATGGTACTAATGATGCCCCCGCCTTAGCACAAGCTAATGTTGGAGTAGCAATGAATACTGGTACTCAAGCTGCTAAAGAAGCAGCTAACATGGTGGATTTAGACTCAGACCCTACAAAACTAATCGATATAGTTAGTATTGGCAAACAATTACTGATCACTCGCGGAGCATTAACAACATTTTCGATTGCCAATGATATTGCTAAATACTTTGCGATTATTCCAGTCTTATTTGCTTCTGCTAACCTACAAGGTTTAAATATTATGAGGCTAACCAGCACTAATTCAGCTGTGCTGTCAGCACTTATTTATAATGCTTTGATTATTCCAGCTTTGATTCCCTTAGCACTTAAGGGTGTAAAGTTTAGACCACTAACATCTAATCAACTGCTACAACGCAATATTTTAATTTATGGCTTAGGTGGTGTAATTGCACCATTTATTGCAATTAAATTGATTGATTTAATTATTACGGTAGTGGGGTTGGCATAAGAAGACAGAAGGCAAAAGGAATAAATAAGCAATTAAGGGTATAAGCACAAGAGAAGGTAAAAAGTTATGAAACCAGTTAATTTATCGCGCAAATTTTTATTAGCAGATATGATTGAGGCAATTTCCTTTGTTTGGTTGCAATGGCGCAAGCATAAATTGCCATTGATTCTTTTTATTGCATTGTCTGTAAATTTAATTATTGCCCCAGTTGTTTATGCCACTGCTGAAGGTACATTAGAACGTCGCTCTGCATGGGCGATTGGTATTTTGGGATTAGTAACACTGGCACTGATAATTTACTTATTTTTTGTTGTTTTTCAGCCAGAACGTTTCTAATTCAATCAATTAAGTAGGTGGACACAATTAAATGTAAAATGGCAACTTCACTGAAAGCAGTTGGAAACAGCCTTTTACCTGTTACCTTTTGCCATCTGCCTTTTACTTAAAAGATAAACACCTTTATCGGTAACTCAGGCAACTAAGGACAGTTTTTATGTCTATTATTCGAGAAATAGCTAGAGCTATTCGTATTACTATACTTCTTTGGTTGGTAACCGCAATTATCTATCCTCTTATAATCTTGGGAGTAGGCCAAACTGCCTTCAAGTTTCACGCTAATGGCAGCATTATGCAAAATATTCAAGGAGAAGCAATTGGTTCGGCTTTGATTGGGCAACAGTTCCGCTCAGATCGCTATTTCCAAGGACGCCCTAGTACTGTTAGGTATAGCCAAGGAAAAATAGGCAAACCATATGGGATATCAGGTGCCAGCAACCTTGCTCCTAGCAGTCCAGATTTACTTAATCGGATTGTAGAACGAGCCAATGAATTCACAGATGAGAATATTCAACCCTTTGCGGATCTCATTTATACCTCTGGTTCTGGCTTAGATCCTCATATTACGGTGAGAACAGCCCAGGAGCAACTCTCTCTAGTTGCTCGTGCGCGTGGGATTAACCGAGAAGAAATATTACCGTTACTAAGACAGTATACAGATGGGAAATTTTTAGGAGTTTTTGGAGAGCCTGGCGTGAATATTTTGAAATTAAATTATGCACTTGATCTTCAAGAAATTAACCGTAGAGAAAATCAGTAATTTGGAATAGATATAAACTCACTTTTAAGATACTACTAAAGGTGAAATGTTGGACGAAGATAACCTCAATTTAGCAAATACTACACCATTAGTTACTACTAATCTCCCTATTCATCCAGCACGGCGCGGTAAACATAAAATATTTATCGGTATGGCTCCAGGAGTTGGCAAAACCTACCGAATGCTAGAAGAAGCCCATTTGCTCAAAGAAGAAGGCATTGATGTTGTGATTGGGTTGTTAGAAACCCACGGACGCAAAGAAACAGCAGAAAGAGCGGAAGGTTTAGAAATAGTACCTCGTCAAAAAATTCCACGCGGCAATTTGATGCTGATGGAAATGGACACGGACGCAATTTTAGCGCGATCGCCTCAATTAGTCTTAGTCGATGAACTAGCACATACTAATGCCCCTGGTTTACCCCACGAAAAACGCTACCAAGATGTAGAAGTCATTTTGCACAACGGCATTGATGTCTACTCCACTATGAATATTCAGCATTTGGAGAGTCTTAATGACTTAGTAGCAAGAATTACTGGAGTGGTAGTACGAGAGCGCATACCTGACCGTATTCTGGATGAAGCAGATGAAGTTGTAGTAGTAGATGTTACACCAGAGACACTGCAAGAAAGGTTACTAGAGGGTAAAATCTATGCCCAGCCAAAAATTCACCAAGCACTCAATAACTTTTTCCAGCGCCGTAACTTAATTGCTTTACGAGAATTAGCATTGCGAGAGATAGCAGATAACGTTGAAGAAGACGCAAGAGAACTCAATGCTAGTCTCCCTAGCGGCAACCTCAATGGTGAAGTATGTAACATACACGAACGGGTATTGGTATGTGTTTCCACTTATCCAAACTCATTACAATTATTGCGTCGAGGAGCAAGGTTAGCTAACTACATGAACGCTCCTGTTTTTGCTTTATTTGTAGCCGATCCAGACCGTTTTCTCACAAAAGAAGAAAGTCTGCACATAGATATGTGTGAGAAGCTTTGTCAAGAATTTGAAGGTACTTTTATTCGTGTTACCAGCAGTAATATCGCTAAAGCGATCGCCGAAGTTGCTCATCAATACCACATTACCCAGATTATCATCGGCGAAAGTCAGCGCTCTCGCTGGCAAATACTCCTCAAAGGCTCTTTAACTCAAAAATTAGTTAGATTGCTCAAAAACGTTGATTTGCATATAATCGCTACCGAGAAAAGAAAAGAGGAGTAACAGACGCGGGGACAAGGGGAGCAAAGGGGCAGAACAGAGCAATTAACCACTAACTACTAACTACTAACCAATAAAAAATGACTCGTGTTATCGGCTTAATGAGCGGGACATCTGTAGATGGTATAGACGCCGCCTTGGTAGACATTTCCGGCACAGATTTTGATTTAAAAGTGGAATTGATAGCTGGGGCAACCTATCCTTACTCAAAGGAACTGAGAGAACGTATCTTGGCTGTTTGTAGTGGACAAGCTATCTCCATGCAAGAATTTGCAGAATTAGATGATGCGATCGCTCAAGCCTTTGCCCAAGCTGCACAAAATATTCAAAATGGTCACGAAACAGCTAGTTTAATTGGCTCCCACGGTCAAACAGTTTACCATCGACCACCAAAAAATAAGGACACGGGGACACGGGGAGGGGGAGACACGGGGACATTTTCTTTCTCCGTGTCTCCGCGTCTGGGCGCCTTTGCATCCTCTTTAGGTTACAGCCTTCAACTTGGTCGTGGTGCTGTAATTGCTAACTTAACAGGTATTACGACAGTCAGTAACTTCCGTGTAGCAGATATTGCTGTTGGTGGGCATGGTGCGCCCCTTGTACCTCGTGTAGATGCAGCTTTACTCAGTCACCCTCAAGAGGCTCGTTGTATTCAAAATATTGGCGGAATTGGTAATGTTACTTATATGCCAGCGCATCAAGACAACTGGCTAGAAAAGATTCGCGGTTGGGATACTGGGCCGGGAAATAGCCTGTTGGATCTGGCAGTACAATATTTAACAAATAATACTAAAACCTACGATGAAAACGGTGCTTGGGCAGCAAGTGGTACTCCCTGCCATGCACTAGTAGAACAATGGCTTGAGCAAGATTATTTTCATCTGCCACCACCCAAATCTACAGGTCGAGAATTATTTGGTGTTACTTATCTGCAACAGTGTGTAAAAGACGCCGAATCCTACCAAATAAGTCCTGCTGACTTGCTCGCGACTCTTACGGAACTGACAGCAGCTTCGATTGTTCATAGTTATCGCACTTTTTTACCGCAAATGCCACAACGGGTATTTTTATGTGGTGGTGGCAATCGCAATCTCTATTTAAAATATCGTCTTCAGGAAATTTTAGCACCTACACCAGTTTTAACAACAGATGAAGCAGGATTGAGCGCAGATTTCAAAGAAGCGATCGCTTTTGCAGTCTTAGCTTACTGGCGAAAATTAGGTACTCCAGGTAACCTCCCATCAGTTACCGGAGCACCTCAAGAAGTACTTTTGGGAGAAGTTCACGAACCGTAATTAGTCATTAGTTAACAGTCATTGGTTATTGATAGGGGCGGGTTTTGCTGATGATCTTTGGGTTTAAACAGATAATTTATCTTTTAAACCCGCACGGCAGTCGCACTCGACGCGCTTAACCCGACGCCAGGTGACGCCAGGTGCTACCCTGCAAGAAGCCGCCCTCTGGGCGTCTACAACGCGCTTAACCCGATGCCAGGTGACGCCAGGTGACGCCAGTCGCACTCGACGCGCTTAACCCGCAAGGGCGCACTGGCTCCTTTATGCCAGGGAACCCTTACTTTCACTTATCCGCCTTCGGCGTCTACGCCAGTCGCTACAAGTCGGCACTAGACGCGTTCGCCGTCAGGCGTTGCGTTAGCTAGCGGCTTCCCGGAGGGTAGCCACAAGGGCGCGCTGCCTCCCGTACAGTGGTTGGTGGTTTGTGTCTCCCCCTGTCCCCTGTCCCCTGTCCCCCTCCCCAACCAAGGGCTATACTGTTGGCGATACTCGATCAATAGCAGGGTGACAAGGTGGATCATACATTTTTACTGGAACCAGGACGCTGGACGTTGCAAGGAAGTTGGCTAGAACGTAATGGTACTCCAATTAACGTTAAGGGTATGACCTTGGTGGCTTGGAATCGAGATAATTGGTTTACAATGGCAACAAAATTAATATTTCCAGGCAGCGATCTTGCGGACATTGCTTTGCAATACAAAGGGCGTATGGATCGGGGAAATAAACAGTATAATTTTTTACTTCAACATAATATTTTAGGACAGATCGAAGGAGAGGGTTGGATTGGTATAGATACTATTGTCCAGCGTTACTGGGTATTAAGCGATCGCGAACGTCGTAGTGGTTTTGAGACTTTGCACCGCATCAATAATGATACCTATTACCTCACTAGTGGCATTATGGTTGGTCACTACCTAAGTAGCACAATGGAAGCTAACATAGAGCGTCAACGGGTCAACTGAGCGATTAGTGTTGAGTAAATAGTAGTACGCAACAAATGTACAGACGTGCCATGGTACTTCTGTACTAACCAATGACGAATGACGATCTTAAAACTTTCTTTGTACTCACGACTAACAATTTTCCTTACCAAAGTTAATTAAACGTGGCAAAAATGGGCAAAATAAATCAGACACAAAGTTAGGAATGCTACAAGCTATTACACTAAATTAGCCATTCCCATTTATTAGGGGCCAACTTTCCCACTCACACAATTATCACCAGCCTTCAGAAATAGGGTGGTGAAATTCGCTCTTTTTCAATATTAAATTGGAGTC
Organism: Chlorogloeopsis sp. ULAP01; assembly: GCF_030381805.1. NCBI lineage: Bacteria > Bacillati > Cyanobacteriota > Cyanophyceae > Nostocales > Chlorogloeopsidaceae > Chlorogloeopsis > Chlorogloeopsis sp. ULAP01. Next base: position 94,234 of record NZ_JAUDRH010000015.1, on the reverse strand, counting down.
GAAGTTTCTATGTCAGACCCCAATGTTGGTCGCTTACTCAGCAATCGCTATCAGCTTCAAGATTTAATTGGTACAGGAGCAATGGGACGAGTCTATCGTGCCAAGGACATATTGTTGGGAGGCGTACCCGTTGCCGTTAAATTTCTTGCTTTATCTGTCCAAAATAACAAAATGCGATTACAGGAGCGTTTTGAGCGAGAAGCGAAAACTTGTGCGTTATTAGGACAAAAAAGCATTCATGTTGTCCGAGTTATGGATTATGGCGTAGACGAAAATAATACCCCGTTCTACGTTATGGAATACTTACAAGGAGTTAGTCTCAGTGATGTTATTCGCAAGCAGCACCTATCTTTACCAAGATTCCTAAGTTTTGTACGTCAAATCAGCTTAGGATTACAGGCTGCTCACAATGGCATTATGGTAGATGGCAAAATCTGTCCGATTATCCATCGCGATATCAAGCCCAGCAATATGCTGGTAATTCAAGATGCCAGTTTTGGAGAATTAGTCAAAGTTTTAGACTTTGGTATCGCTAAATTGTTACAAGCAGATAATAATTATACAAACTACTATTTGGGTACGCTGGCTTATTCTTCACCCGAACAAATGGATGGTAAGGAATTAGACAATCGTTCTGATATTTATAGTTTGGGTGTAATGATGTTTGAAATGCTCACAGGGAAAATGCCCTTAGTAGCACCAACACATTCATTCGGAGCATGGTATAAAACACATCACCAAAAAGCACCACGTTCTTTTTCGGAAGCTGCCCCGACTTTGCAACTACCAAATGAAGTAAAAAATTTGGTCATGAGTTGTCTAGCTAAAGCACCAGGCGATCGCCCTCAAACTGTTGGTGAAATTCTTAAAGTTTTAACATCCCTGGAGCAAATTGAGGTTGCTCATACTCAACAGCCAAACATTAGCGCGTCGGCTTCTGGATCGCTTTTGGTACCCCCAACCATAAAAGCAGAGTTTGAGCACAAACCCAAGCTCGATTCTACAATCACACCATCCAATAGTGAAATTACTCAACGATTCTCCTGGCCGCAAAATAAACCCATCGCTAACATTGTTTTCCCTCATCCCATCCGTATCGAGGCAGAACTAATTCCTGCTTTGTGGATTATGCTTCCTCAAGAAGAAATTCAAAAGCGTTTAGTTTGTAGCCGCTACAACCAATTTCTTTTCATCACTACTCCTCACCCCATGTTGCTATGGATTACTGTTGTCTACAACCGCAAACATGGCGCTAAATGGCTGCCTTACTACCTTGACCTTAAAACAAATATCGGTCAAGAAATAGCTCGCCTATTGTCACAAAAGGGTTTCTACCACTTACTTTTTTTTGCTAGAGAGACACCAAATCGCTGTAGTAAGATGCTACTTTCTACTATTGCTCCTTTTCAACGTCAATATTTGCAACAATGGGTAACAATAAGCAATACATCGGCGTCTGCTTGCGAACCCCAACTTAGCAAAAGTTTACTTAAGGTCGAATACGAAAATTTGAAACCTCAAATTCTAGCGAAGTTAGAAGGGCTTAATACTGATTTACCCTTCGACCTCTCTGCCTAAATGCAAATAACATCACACTATAGAACGCTAGTACTAAGATTTTATTTAGATATTAAGTATTGTTAAGGGAGTCTATCGAAAGTTACAAAATAAAGTTATAAAAAATATAAATGACTCCTTACAAGAGTATTGAAGGTTGAGTTAACTTTATACTGTACAGATTGCTTTCTGTGCAGTTTTGCATTGTGACAAAATACAGACAAGCTTAAGTAAGCTTGATTTCTATAAAGTATTTTGTGAATACAAGCGCAATATTGATTCTCAACACCAAAATTTAGTTTGAGACTTTGTTTTCCAGACTTGCTAATAAACAAGTTTTTGTACTCTAGGTCTCTGTGTGTAGAGTGTGATGTCTTTTAAAGAGTAACTCGTTAAAGTTGACGCCCCGGCATCCCCAGCTCCTTTCCTCATTGGAACCGAGCAAGAGAAGGAGGTCGCCCACTGCGACACAAGACTTCTACGCTGCCCAAGAAGAGCCGGCATCTAATCCCCACTGGTGCTTAAGAAGTTCTTTATAGGTAGCTTCCCGTACAACCATTTGCTCATAAAGTTTAACTAAGAAGTCTTTAGCTTGATCGTGACTCATGTTTTGTACTTGAGTAGCGAAAGAGCGGATGCTAAATTGCTGTTCCAAAGTGAGTTCGATTGGCTTATCCATGATTAACTCCTAAAAAATATAAGTAAAGGTGATCTTAGTGACTCGACCCCAAAAGCGGCTTATTTATGGGGTAGCACTTTGTCATATATTTGTTCCTCCTATTTTAAGAAAGATAACAAAGGTTTGACAAATTTGCCCATAATCTTTTGGAGTGTTTTTTGCTAGGTGACATTCTGTATTTTCAGTCTACTGATATAAACCTCAAGTCTACCGTTGCTAATTTCGGTGAGTTTAAGGGTTTTTTAAGCCCTTGAGCTTGAGTTTCTTCTCCCTGTAACAGGTAGGTTAATTTCCTACTTTATCAAAGCCAGTCAGTTATTTTTGTGTTGTTGTTATCTGCTGTTTGATTTTACAGATAGCAACCGATTTGCTGTAACTGCAAAAAGAGGGAGGAGTGTAAACGTGAATTATATTGCTATACTCTATCAGTTGCAAGATGTCAACCTGCCAAATAATGTAAATTCAACCTCCGTAGATGACTTACTGCGGAGGTTAAATGTATTTTTATCAAGTTGTAAAAGGGAAAAATGCTCAATCTGAACAAAACGATGAGTATATTTACTGCAAAAACAATATAAAGGCAGAAGGCAGCTATGCTGGAGGCAGGAGAAAAGATAGTTTTCGCATCAGCCTCTGAACCTTTTTTCTATTGGATAGTTATTTCTGCTAAACTCCACTACAGACTTATTGGAGGTTAATCAGCAGCAACAATGACGACAGTAATATTATCGTGTCCACCTTGCTGTTTAGCGGCTTCAACTAGGGAAATAGCGGCTTTTGCTACCGAGGGGCTTTCTTGGAGATAGCAAGCTATATTTTCATCAACAAGTTCTTCTGTTAAACCATCACTGCATAACAGCAAGCGATCGCCTACTTTGATATCTAGTTGCTGCACTTCAACCTGATTTAGATCTTCACGTCCCAAACAACGAGACAAGACATGACGAAAAGGATGAATTCGTGCTTCTTCTAGAGAAATATCACCCATCTTCAGAGCGCGTGCTACCCAAGTGTGATCTTCGGTAATTTGCTCTAATTGAGAATCTCGAAAACGATACAGTCTAGAGTCACCAACGTGAGCACACCAAGGTGACTCTCCGGGGCGAAAAATTACCACCACAACTGTAGTCCCCATGTCAGCACGTTCGGGATGATTGTGCTGATCTTGTAAAATCGCTTCATTTGCTTTGAATAAAGCTTCCTCTAAAAGCTGGGAGGAAGATTTAGAACCATTCCAATTCTCAATTAAATATTTGTGAATTTCCTGGGTAGCGATGTGGCTTGCCTGCTCACCTCCTGCATGTCCACCCATACCATCAGCAACAATGAAAAAGCGTCCTTCTGGATCGGTATAGTAAGAATCTTGATTATTAGAACGAATAAGTCCCGAATCACTAAGACCGGTAAAATGAAGTTTCATATATTCTTGCATCAATTAATACATACGGTCATAACGGTCGAGGCGCATCACCAGTCTAATCAGCAGCCAGGATATAACCACTGCGATTAAAGCGATAAATATTGCCAGCCACAGATAATGGTTAACGAATAAAATCGTTGCTGAAACTGTAAAAGCACTGACTAATAGGGCATAGGTTGTCCCTAACTGAATATTACTCTGTCTGCGCAACAGACGCTCTGTTTCTATAGACCGGAAGCGAAGACGTACATCTCCGCGCTCTAGTTTTTCTAACGTATCTTCCAGTCTACGTGGTAGTCCCAGCGCTGTACTACTTACTTGAACAGCTTGCTTGCCTAATTCATTGAAAAAGCTGTTCGTATCAGAACCATTCATATTAGTCATAAGCTGCATTGCATACGGTTTAGCAACTTCCATAAAGTTAAATTCAGGATCTAAGCCTTTGCCCACGCCTTCTAGAGTCGAGAAGGCTCGCATCACGAAAGTGAACGTCGCTGGAAATCTAAAAGGCTGATTATAAGCTATCTCGTACAAATCGTCACTAATAGCAGCTACGGACTGATTTTCAAAAGGCTTATCCATGAAATGATCCAGCATATACTGGACAGAGCGTCGCACTGGCCCCATATCTTCTGCTGGTGCTAATGCGCCCAAATCAACTAAGGATTTGACAACGCGATCGCCATCTTTGGAAGCGATGCCAAACAAAGTTTCCATCAGCCCTTCACGGATATTAGATTTAATCCGCCCCATCATGCCGAAATCGTAGAATATTAAAGCACCTTCAGGATCAACAGCAATATTACCAGGATGGGGATCGGCGTGGAAAAAGCCATCATTTAGTAGCTGAAGCAGGTAAGCTTGAGCGCCCTGACGGGCAATTTGTTTACGATCTAAGCCCGCAGCCTCTAAAGCTTCGTATTGGCTAATTTTAATACCAGGAACATATTCGAGTGTTAGCACTCGTGAGGAGGTATAGCGCCAATAAACACGCGGCACTTTCACCCAATCGAAAGCACGAAAATTGCGACGAAAAGTATCAGCATTACGTCCTTCGTTCAGATAATCTATCTCTTCCCAAAGAATGCGGCAACACTCTTCATAGATACCAATCCAATCTCGTCCTCGTCCCCATTCAGGATGATTTTGAAAATAGCGAGCAATGCCCCTGAGAATTTTTAAATCTATTTCAAATAGCTTTTTTAGCCCAGGGCGTTGCACCTTAACAACAACTGCTTCCCCCGAATGCAGTACCGCTTTGTGTACTTGCCCCAAACTAGCTGCGGCTAAAGGAATTGGTTCAAAACTCTCAAAGAGTTCGGGAATTTTTTTGCCCAGTTCTTGTGCAACGATCGCTTCTACCTGCTCATAGCTAAAAGCAGGTACTTTGTCTTGTAGCTTGGCAAGTTCTTCGACATATTCACCGGGGAATATATCGGCACGGGTAGAAAAAAGTTGCCCTACTTTAATGAAAGTTGGCCCCAGGTCTAGTAGAGTATTACGAATCCAGACTGCTTGAGTTTTACGTCTAGCAGTTTGCTTTACTTCGGTAACTCCACCTGGGTAACTCCAAGACTTTTTGTAAAGCCAAAGCTTGAACAATAAGGTCAATACAAATGACCAAATATCTACAAAACGCCGTCTACTGGAATAGTTTTCGCGATTCCAACGGTATGCTTTATCTGTATAACCTTGTTCCATAAGTTTTGCGTACCGCTGGTTTTTAACCGAGTCAGTGGGGATAGTGGGGATAGAAGACACTCTTAACCCTAATTGGTTGTTGGTTGTTATTTGTTGTTAGCTGTTGGTTATTTACAACTCACCACTGTACGGGCGGGTTTTAGGGACAATCTCTCTAAACTTTATAAAATATTTTCTACATAAACCCGCCTTAACTATGGGTTTATTTTTATCAGCCTTTACTGCTGCGATAACGTTGTAATTCTGTTCGCAGGAGGGCGATTTCTGCTCGCAGTTCATCAATCATTGCTTGCAAATCAATAGGTTCGGAAGCTGTTTGCCCAACTACTGTAGTGTTAACACCACTGGCAGTTGCATCAGCTGCTCGATTTGCACGCTCCATGACTTCTTCTGTAAACTGGCGCATTTCTTCTCTAAGTTCAGCATCAAGTTTGCCTAGTTCACTCAAAGCATCGGTAAAGGCATTTTCTAAACGTTCAGAAAGAACTTCAGCTACTGCTCTGCCGACAAAAAATGCTTGTACAAGGGGGTTACTCATAAATTTTTGTTACGCCTATCCGCAAAAAAATTATAACTTGCCCGTCTGCTTTGCTGCTTCTGCTTTTTTGTTGGCAATAGAAATATATAGACTTGCGATTTAGTGATTTTATTGCACCCCATAGCCACATATTCATCGTGATTAAGAGATGATTTATAAAATAAATCTTAAATTCTAGGTGTAAGTGTAGGGTGCATTACAGCTAACTTCTACTCTCTACGACGCTCAAATCCTTACATAGCCGTAACACAACTGTAATAAAACGAGAACTCAGATCGACGGAAGCCACCACTCTGAAGTTCGGTGGGCAGAACATTTGACCGTTTTTTACCTCCCCTACTTAATATTTACTTTATAAATGACCTCCAAGTACCTACGAATAAATATTTAGCCATTTTTCAACACAACTAAAATTCCTGTATTCCTTCCCTGTGAAGAGCTAACTGCCGACAGTACTAACTTTGAGGGATTGATTAAAACCGGGTTTATGACTTGGAGTATTACACTGCTCGACTTAAACAACATAAATGTTGTTAAACTACTGTATATTAAGATTAAGCAACACTCATGTTGTTAAACTTCTCTACGCAGAGAGCCAGAAAGCGCTGGTAAGTTATCTATTTAGTAAACGTGTCTCCATGAAAAGTTCTTTAGGGGAAATCAGACAAAAGGATATGTTCCTGAAGTCTATTACGCTCGATCAGTTACAGGCTTTTGAAGCAGCAGCAAGGCACAGTAGCTTCACCCGTGCGGCAGAAGAGTTGTTCGTAACTCAGCCTACAGTGTCTATGCAAGTTAAGCATTTAACACAGGCTATTGGCATGCCCCTATTTGAACAAGTAGGTAAGCGTGTCTTCCTTACAGAAGCTGGAAAAGAAGTTTTAAGTACCTGTCAAGAAATTTTTCAGTGCTTAGGACGATTAGAAACAACTATAGATGACTTGAAGGGAATGAAACAGGGACGCCTGCGACTAGCGGCAGTAACTACGACTAAGTATTTCATTCCTAAACTATTAAAACCATTTTGCGAACTTTATCCTGGTGTTAGTGTTTCTCTGGAGGTTACCAATCATGAAGCATTATTGGCAAGGCTGAACGACAACCTTGACGATTTATATATTCTCAGCTGTCCACCAGAGAGAGACGATATAGAGGCAAAGCAATTTTTAGATAATCCACTAGTTGCGATCGCTCCTGCCAATCATCCCTTAGCAAAGCAGCGTAACTTACCTCTGGAGTGTTTAGCAGAGGAACCGTTGATTGTGCGAGAAGAGGGTTCGGGAACGCGCAAGGTGATACAAAAGTTTTTTGAGCGGCATGGAATCTCACCCCGAATCAACCTAGAACTCGGCAGTAATGAAGCTATTCACCAAGCTGTAATTGACGGTTTAGGTCTTTCAGTAATATCACTGCACACCTTAAAGTTTACAGAAGTGAAAAATCAACTGGCAATTTTGGATATTGAGGGATTGCCAATTCGTTGCCAATGGCAGGTAATATATCCGAAGAAAAAGCAGCTTTCGATTACTGCTAATACTTTCTTAGAATATTTACTCGCGACAAGTCAGCAATTTTCTGTTGAGAAATAAAATTAATACCATTGGGGAGAACTTAGAATATCCCCAAGGAAAAATAATAGGGGATAGGGAACAGGAAACAGGTGACAGGGAATAGGAAATAGGGAACAGGATATCTTGTCAATAATTCATACTAAGTTCTAAGTTATGAATTATTAAGTAATTCTTGATAGTATTGTTCAGATTCCTCTGGTAAATATGTTGTCATTTGCATCACTTGCTGACTCAACTTAAATGCTTTGGTAATATTGATTCGACTCAAAAAATCTAAATCATGGGAAATAACCCAAAGTGTGCCTTGATATTCATTGATCCCTTCTACTAATTGATTAACAGTTTCGATATCTAGGTTATTAGTTGGTTCATCAAGAATTAGCAAGTCAATTTCTGAGATGCTAATCATAGCTAACGCTAATCTCGCCAACTCACCTCCACTTAACACTGATGCAGATTTATTGACATCATCATATTTAAATAAGAAGTGTCCTAACTGCTGACGTAAAAGCTGGTAATTAAGGCTGGAATTAGCAGCTTGCATATTTTCCAGAATAGTTTTTTCTCGATTGATTAGTGCATAAGTTTGATCCAAGTACACAGTTTTCATGGATGGAGATAGCAAAATTTCTCCTGACTCAAAAAATACTTCTTCTGAAGAATCTAAAATTGCCTTAGCGAGACTAGATTTGCCAGAACCATTTGCCCCTGCGATCGCCACTCTATCACCAGAAGATATATGCAGATTGATGTTCTTAATTAGTAGGCGATTTGATACCCAGAGATTTGCACCTTGAATATCAATTAGATTTTTTGATTTTTGACTTTTTTCTTCAAGTTGAACGCTGGTAATTTTTTTTGTTTTGATTTTTGTTTCAGCCACTTTTTGAGTTGCCTTAGCTAATGCAACTTCATTTTTCTTTTTCAGATTTCCTGCTGATGATTCTGCTTTGGTTTTAATTAGCCCTGCTGCTGTTCTACCTATACTGCCATCTAAAAACTTACCACGACCACTTTTACGAGATTGAACTGCTCGTTCTTGTTCTTTGAGAGCAGTTTCTTTGGCTCGTTTCAGTTCTTTTCTTGCAACCTCATGAGTTCTCATGGCTGCTTCCAGTTCTATTTCTTTCTGTTCTCGATATAAAGAAAAATTACCTCCATATACTTTTATCCCTGCGGGCGTAAGTTCCCAAGTAATATCTACTACCCGATCCAGAAAAAAAGGTTTATGAGAGACAATAATAAATGCTCCATTAAAATCATTGAGAAAACATCTCAAACTTTCTAGTGCTGCAAGATCCATGTGATTTGTTGGCTCATCCAAAAGCAGCAGATTTGGCTGTTGAAATAAACCAATAGCCAAAAATAGTTTCGTTAATTCTCCTCCACTTAAATTTGCTATTGGTAGAGATAGGTCAATGTTTGTTGTGAACCTAGTGTGTAAAATCTCCTCAATCTGCCACCACTCTTCAGAGATAGAACTTAACAATTCAAGTACTGTATTAGCTTTAATTTGCTCTTTGATAGTACTAATTTGTGGCAAATAGTAAATAACTCCATTCCGCTTAATAGAACCAAAATTTGGACAAACCTGCCCCGCAATAATCCTCAGAAGAGTTGATTTACCTGTACCGTTACTACCAACTAAAGCAATGCGATCGCCTTGCTCAATGCTCAAATTAACTCCTTTAAATAAAGTTATATTTGCGTTGATTTTGTAGGCTAAATTTTCAGCTATTAGTATTGTTTTTTTCGACATTCTCAACCCTTTATCACGTTTAATAGCGCCCACCTGTTAGCTTGCAAACCTCTTAGTACCGTTTCTCCAAAAATGGCTACAAATGTTATTTGCTTGTAGCGAGCACTTATGCTATTTCACAAAAAATCTGATACAAATACAGAGCGTGTACCAGACACGATATATCGCGTCTCTACTTTCGTTGAGGGCTGAATATGCAAAAAATACCCAGCCGCATTCTTGCAAGAGCGACTTGATATAAATATGAATTGAGAGGAATTTTTTTTACTTAAAACATAGCTTTTTGACAGCGAACTAGCCGTAGTTATCGTGCTGATTTTTCTTTCACACCTACTGCGTTTGCACAACGCCTTCTTACTACTACTTCATTGTGGCTATGTTGGTTGAGAGATTTGATATTATTTACAGTCTAGCAGAAAACAATTCCGCAAATGGATAAAAATTTTGGCGATCGCTTGGAGTATTATGATTTTCGCTACCTGGAGCTAAACAGCCTCAAGTTTAGAAAATATCCCCGACTTCTAGTAAGAAGTCGGGGATCTTGTAGGACGAATTTTACTTTTAAGTTGGTTGTTTTACTTAATATTTACGATATGGTTAAAATTTTCTCTACCTCAACGCAATTACTTAGGATAATGCTGTGCCAAAAAGTTCTCTGCTTCTGTTCTATCTTTAATCTCTCCATCCAAAGTAACTGCTAGTAAATCATCCAGTATATGGCGATATTGTGGCCCAGGTTTGTAACCTAATTTCTTCAAGTCATTACCATTGAGAATTGGCTGAACGTTAGCCCAAACTGTTAAGTAATGCCATATCTGCTGTCTAATTACTCGTGAACTGTGCAGGGCAATTAAAATCAACATGGGTAAGTCGCACTGGCGTAGTAACTTCACTACCTGGCTAGGGCGCTGGCACGTAGGCAAAGATTCTCTCACCTCAGCTTGCACCTGAGCTAAATTCTGCAAGCGCTCGATACTGTCTTCTTGCATTTGCAGATTTTTTGCGACTTTGGCACGATATTCTGGAGCTAAATGAGCAACGATCGCTTCTAGACGCATTTGCCAATGAACAATCAAAGTTTGCTGGGGATCGAATCTTCGCAAACAGCGTTCTAACAACCGTAACAACCGCAGCAAATCTTCATCTAGCTTTAGGGTGGGATGAATGCACTGTAAGGCTCCCAAGTCTCCCAGTAGCTGTAACGCCCTTTTCCAATAAGGCGCTTCTAAAATGTGCTTTAATTCTGCTTTCAGTCGTGTTTGTAGTGCAGGTGCGCGATTATTTTCTCTGGCAGTGCGATCATAAACGCCACTGTTAATGGCATAGCGAACATATTCTTCAGTTTGCGGTTCAATTTTAAATCCGAAGCGTACAGCAAAACGTACACCACGATAAATGCGGGTAGGATCTTCGATAAAGCTGTTGGCGTGTAAAACGCGAATTTGCTTTGCTTGTAAATCTAATAAACCACCAAAGAAATCAAGCAATTTACCAGCATGAGGAGGTGTGAGTCGCAGTGCCAAGGCATTAATTGTAAAATCTCGCCGATATAAATCTTGACGAATCGAACTGGCTTCAACTTCCGGATTAGCAGCTGGGTAAGGATAAAATTCGGTTCTGGCAGTGGCAATATCTACCCATAGAGAATCTAATTCTGGATCTTTGTGCCACAGTAAGGCAGCAGTTTGAAAAGCACCATGAATTTCTAACCGCCCTGCCGGATAAATTTGTTGAAGTGCCTTTGCTAACTCCACCCCAGCACCAACATCCGCAGCTTTGTGGAAGCCATCGACTACTAAATCGATATCTTGAATCATCAAGGTGCCAGAAGCTTCTTTGGCTAGTAGTAAGTCGCGTACTGCTCCACCCACTAAATACAAATGCCAACCCCGTTGTTTAGCTTGTACAGACGCTTTGGTAAGTAATTCCCAAAGTTTAGGATCGAGGCGATCGCGCAACTCTGCCAAGTTAGGAACCTCAACATCTTCTCCCTCTCGCTCCTTCTCTAGCTCTCCCCCTCTTTTATTCCCCTCTCTTTCCTGATGCAGTTCCCGCAACACATCAGTGCGGGTAACAATTCCTACCAATTGCCCATTATCTAACACGGGTAAGCGCCCGATATCATAAGTCACCATCAACGATTCAATTTCTGGGAGTGTGGTATCTGGAGTAATTGTTTTGGGATTGATAGTCATGTAGCCTTTGACAGGCGCGTGACTAAAACCGTGGTGCAAGGCAATATCAAGATCTCGACGGGAAATAATACCTAATAACTTTCCTTGGGCATCCACGACAGATAAACCTGAATGCCCGTAGCGCAACAAAATTCGCTGTGCTTCCTCAATAGTTGTATCTGGGCGAATGGTACGAACTGGAGAAGACATTAAATCTCGTGCCGTTGGTGGATGGGGAACTTGAGCTTTTAAACCTTCTAAGAGTTGATTTAAAACTTCTTCGTAGTTGGCTCCCCTTAGATTTAAAGATGTGGCTTGAGAATGCCCCCCACCACCGAGTGGTTGAAATATTTGATTGAGATTGACACCAGGAATTTGCGATCGCCCAATGATAGTTAAACGCGATTCACCACCTCCTAAAGGATATTCATCAGCTAGCAACAAGGCATTGATTTCTGTTAGCTCCATCAACTCGGAAGCAAGACTTGACAAGCCTGGCACAAAAGCATTGGTTTGCAACCTTACCCAAGCTAATGTATATCCTCTAATGCACAAATACTGCAAATTATCAAGAGCCTCTGATAATAACTGCTGCAATTGGGGAGACAAGCCTGGTTCAACATACTCTGCTACTACCGATAAACTTGCTTTTTGTTGCATTAACCAAGCCAACGCCAGAGCATCCCGTGGTGTAGCGTTGTCATAAGTAAGGGAACCAGTATCAACGTGGATACCCAAAGCCATCGCTGTTGCTTCCGCAGAAGAAAGAAAAATATTTTGTTTTTGCAATTCCTCAACAATGAGAGTTGTAATTGCTCCTACTGGCGAAATATGTACTTGTGTAGCGGGGATATCACCATTTTGTTCGAGGTGATGATCATAAACTACGATTTTCTTTAGGTGGGGTAAATCTATCCATTCAGCAGCTTTACCTAGGCGATCGCGGTGTTGCGTATCCACCACAGTCAAAGAACGAATTTTTTTTGGATTTACCGAACGCCGTTCAATCAGCGCATATTCGTCTCGATGCAATGCCAAAAAATCTCGCACAGGTGGGTGAGCACCACCAGTTAGCACAATCTTACTTCCAGGCAGCAAGCGTGTCAGTCCTATCGCCGCCCCCAGGGCGTCAAAATCAGCTGTCGTGTGGCACAAAATTAAGTCCATAGTGATTTAGTCATGAGCATTAGTCATTGGTATTCAGACAGAGGACACATGACTAATGACTAAAGTGTTGCAAATTCTGCTAGCTTAACAATAAGGAAAAACTATCTGTTTTGCCCTGTAAATATTCTATCTTTAGTATTTTCGCTGTCTTGGGAGAAGGGAAAATGAGTATCATATTCCAATTTGCTTTGCTCGCTTTAGTCCTCCTGTCTTTTGTGATGGTAATTGGCGTTCCCGTTGCCTATGCCACTCCACAAAATTGGAATGACTCTAAAAAATTGCTGTGGCTCGGATCTGGAGCTTGGATTGCCTTGGTACTTGTAGTCGCAGCATTAAGCTTTTTCGTAGTTTAGACAAAAACCGCAATAACAAAGCAGGTTAATAACATAGCAGAACACGCAACTGACGCGGAGACACACCTGACACGGGGACGCGGGGACGTGGGGACACGGAGACTCCGGGAGGTAGAGACACGGGGAATGCAAATGAAAATTTCTTTCCCCCTTTAGGGCAGGCACAAGGCACTGCCCCTACTCTCTCTCCGCGTCACCGCGTCTCTCTTTCTCCACGTCTTATTATCTGTGCTGCTCCTGTTGTCTTTAAAGAAGAAATGTATATATTTGCAAGAGTATAGTTGATTTAGAGGCGGTCATGGCAGTTTTCGAGGGAACTTTTACGCAGACAGAGCCTTTGCGGTTTGCGCTGGTAATAGGTCGATTCAATGACTTAGTTACCACCAAATTGTTAGAGGGTTGTCAAGATTGCTTGAAACGCCACGGCGTCGATGTCGATCCTCATGGCTCTCAAGTCGATTACATTTGGGTACCGGGGAGTTTTGAAGTTCCGGTGGTAGCTCGCCAACTTGCACTTTCAGGTCGCTACGATGCCATAATTTGCCTAGGCGCTGTCATTAGAGGACAAACGCCTCATTTCGATTATGTTTCATCTGAGGTAGCAAAAGGTATTGCTGCTGCTTCCTTTCAAACTGGCGTACCCGTGATTTTTGGCATTTTAACCACCGATAGTATGCAGCAAGCTCTAGAACGAGCCGGCATTAAAAGCAATCACGGTTGGGATTATGCCATGAATGCTCTGGAAATGGGCAGCTTGATGCGGAAATTACGCTCTAACCTTAATCAGCCCTATCCGAGTGATTCGCAATCGTTACCACCTTCACTCAAAAGTGCCAGCGTAGGCGATTTCTCAACAGCTGGAGAAGAACTAGCTTAAGGAGCTAGGGCATAGGGCATAGGGCATAGGGCATAGGGCATAGGGCATAGGGCATAAGAAAAATACAATACCCAATACCCTATCACCTGTCCCCTATCACCTGTCCCCTCAAAATTTATTACCACCCCTTGACAACCAGCGATTATTCTGACATATTTATATATGTGGCGTTTGCGGGTATAGCTCAGTGGTAGAGCGTCACCTTGCCAAGGTGAATGTCGCGCGTTCGAATCGCGTTACCCGCTTTAAAGATTAGAAGTATAATATACCTGTATTAACCCATGTAAAAACTTAGATGTTGAACTTAAAACATCTGAGTGTGATATTCGTAGTTTTGATCTGTCTCCATTTTTTAATTCTCAGGCTAACAGTAAAAATTAAAAAGTCTTTTGTGAAGAAAAAGGCTATCTTGCAAAGTGTTAAGGAAATAGAAGTCTTCTTAGATGTAACTTAGATGCAACAAAAAGGATTGATGTAGGATTGGCTACATAACTAGATTCTCAGGTGCAGATTCTATTCGATGCTGAATTGAGCCAAAATATATCTGTGGTGAACAGACACACAAACTGACTGAAATTGCTATAAAAAGAGTGCATAGGTAAAGTAACTAGCCCCAAAAACCTTAACAAGGGGATAGTGTTTTCCCTGCTTTTTATAAACACGCTCAAGTTATAAGACCGCTTGTGCAATCACAAAAACCAGAAAAACTTGATTTCAATAGCGAGTACCCCTGTCCCTGTCGTCGTCGGGGACGGTTAGTTCCGATTACCCTGACAGAAGCATTTGGATGCGATCGCTGTCAGCAAATATTTGTAGTAGAAGATAATGGTTATGTGCTGGAGCAGCTTTCCACTACCTATCCATACAAACGCGCTTGGCGCTGGAATGGTTCTAGCTGGCAAGTTGTTCATCCTCGTTTAGGAGAAAGCTATCTACCAGTAGCGCTTGGTATTATTTTCGTGTTAGTGATTATATGGTTGCCACTAGCACTGCGATTGGCAAGTGGATCGAGCATCATAGCTTGGGCAATGGTAGCGGTGCTGCTGGCGATTCTACCCGCACTAATGGTCTGGCTTACCTACAGACGTTAATTCAATGATAGTGGATGTTTTAGATGATAACCTCGAACCTATTGCCAGCGCTAGACGTGCATATGGCGCTTCCTTCAAGCTGGGAATTACCAAAGGAGCAGATCGCAGTCGTGCTGTATTGGCAATGGCAGAGGCATTAAGGCAGTCTTTTGACGATATTCTGGAAGCCAATACCTTGGATTTAGAAGCCAGCAGGGAAATGGCTGTACCGGATTTAATTTTGGATTGGCTGAAGCTAACGCCAAAACGACTAGAAGCGGCTGTAGAAACTTTGCAAAGGTTAGGGGAGTTATCAGATCCGCTGCGACGGGTACGGAGTGCTGATTACCAACTCGAAGACTCTCAAACTTATACACAGTTAATGCCTTTGGGAGTGATTGCTTTTATTTATGAAGCCTTCCCAGAATTAGCTGCGATCGCAGCTGGTTTGTGTATCAAAACTGGCAACTCTTTGATTCTCAAAGGCAGCACCGAAGCTAGTCACTCTAACGAGGCGATCGCCAATGCCCTACAAAATGCCATTATCGATGCAGGGTTGCCCTCTGGCTGCATCGAACTTATCAAAGCAGAACATGGCGCTTCCATCCGCGATTTGGTTAGCCAAGATCAGTACCTGAATTTAGTTATTCCCTACGGGCGTTCAAGCTTAATCCAGCAGGTAGTGCGGCAGTCCACAGCACCAGTTTTAAAGTCAGCAATGGGTAATTGTTACCTATATTGGTCGTTAAGTGGCAGTTTAGAAATGGTGCGCTGGATGATCGTTGATAGCCATTGTAGTGAGCCAGATCCTGTTAACGCCATTGAAAAAGTACTAATTCATCGCCAAGCGATGCCATCATCCCTAATTACCTTGTGGAATAGCTTACAGGAAAAAGGCTTTGAAATCAAAGCAGATGCGGAATTAGTAGAAGCTTTTCCGCAGCTGCACTTAGCTAAGGATGGAGAATGGGGAAGCGCTTATTTAAACAATACAGTAGCTTTCAAACTTGTAGATAGCTTAGAAGCAGCGATCGCCTGGATTAATCATTATAGTAGCGGTCATGCCGACTGTATTGTCACAGAATCTTACCAAGAAAGCCGACAATTTGCCCTGGGAGTTAACAGCGCTTCCAGCTACATTAATGCTTCCCCGCGCTTTAATCGCAATCCAGCGCGAGGAGATGGGGTATTTCTAGGTATGTCTAATCAAAGAGGTCATCGACGCGGTTTAATTAGCTTAGAAAGTTTAACTACTGTCAAGCACATTGTGCAAGGCAATGGCAGGTTTTAATCATCAATAGAATGCGGCTCTGATTCCCCTACCAAATATTCTGATTGGTGGGTACTGGGTACTGGGTACTGGGTACTGGTGATTAGGGATTGGGAAGAAGAGGACACACCGGACGCGGGGACACGGTGAAAGAGGATAGGGGGGACAAGGGGAAGATTGTGACTCACGTCTTATCCCCAAGTCTTGTTGTCTCCCATGCTCCTTGTCCTGTTTCTAGTCCCCAATACCTTTTGCAGCCCCTTCCTAATTTTTCCGCTTTGAACCCAATCCCCAGTCCCTAATCACCAATCCCTAATCCCTTTCTGGGGCTGGTGTAGTAAACTTTTCTGCCAGTATCCGGTACAAAATGGCAACTTCTACAAGAACGCCATAAAGCACTTAAAATTGGTTCTTCAGATTTACGGAAGTAATCACCTAAAACAGGTTTAATTGCCTCAGTTGCCTGCTTCAAATTGTAGTGAGGGATATTCAGGAAAATATGGTGAGCAACATGAGTACCAATATCGTGATGGATGTGATTGATAAAACCATAATCCCTGTCAACAGTTGACAAAGCACCTTTGAGAAAATACCAATCGTTTCCGCGATACCAAGGGATATCAGGTTCAGTATGGTGCAAAAATGTGACTAAATCAAGCCAAATAATAAATACGATATATGGCCCAACGTAGTATTTCAGCAACCACATCCAACCCCATTCATAGGTGAGAAACCCTAACAAAGCGAGCATCAAAGTCCAAAGTGTAGTGCTGGTAATAACATCCCATTTTTCTGAAGGTTTAAAAAGTGGGCTGCTAGGTAAAAAGTGTGAACCTGACTTGTTAGGAGAGCGCTTGAACAAATACACCGGGTAAGCTAACAAAAACAAATAATAACGCCCAATTTTTTGCACCAAGGGCATTGCCTTATACTGTGATTCCGTCACGGGATACCAGCTTTCATCATCATCGATGTTACCAGTATTTTTATGATGGGTTCTATGGCTAATTCGCCAGCCATGATAAGGAACAAGTATTGGCGTGTGAGATAAATGTCCAATTAAATCATTGAGCCATTTGTGTTTAGAAAATGATTGATGTCCGCAGTCATGCCCCACTACGAACAAAGCCCAAAACATCGTTCCTTGCATTACCCAAAAAATCGGCATGAAAAACCAAGAATCCCAAGTGAGAGCGATCGCATACAGAAGGCTAATGCACAAAATGTCACGAAAGAAATAATATAAAGATTTTCCCGTGTGAGGACGAAAACATTCTGCTGGAATTGCAGTTTTCAAATCACCAAGAGAAAACGGTAACGTGGTTGCTTCATAGGATGATTCGCAGCTAGAAGGATTGCTTAACTGAGTAACTTTGGATTGCACTGTCTTTTGTTGTTGGATATAAATCGGACATTTTGTTTGTCGTCCCAATTTGAAAAAGGATTGTGACAGATAGAAATCTGAAACGCTTATCTAATAAATGTTTCATCATCCAAAATCCGTCATGAAAAGCTTTGAGCCTCCATGTGGAGGAGCAACGCTTTCGGAGGAAACCTCCCTCCGGGTACTCTAACGAGAACCCGCTTCGCGTGTACGCAGTCGCCACAAGTCGGGGTTTCAGAAGCCACTACTCTGCGAGAAGCCGGACTACGTCCGTCTCGTGTCTACGCCAGTCGCCTGTGGAGGAGGACAGTCCGTTGCCAAGAGAAGCGCCGTGCGGGGGTTTCCCCCCAACCCCACTCCGTGGGGGCCCCAAAGCCCCCCGTTGGGGCGACTTCGGAGGCTCCGCTCCGTTGTAGGAACTGTCCGTTGGAAACCCTACCAAGAGCACTGGCTCACCACGGCGCTGCTCACCGCACCCTTACGGGAAGCCACTCCGCGTCTACAAACTTTTCGCAAAATCCAAAATCCAAAATGGTATAAGGTATTGTCGTCTTAAATCTGCAATACCCAAGAGAATATACTGGCAATTCTCCACGCATTTGAATAGTGAATTGCCAGCATCGGTTTAGATGGACACAACTATCAACGCTTGCTTGGCTTTAGATCAAACCGAACGAGAAGCCGTTGATTGCGCTGCATGATAATCCTTAAAGGATTGATACCCAACATTAGTTGTGTATAGATGACACTTGTCTGTAATCTTTGTGATTAAAGACCAAGAAAATCGACATTCAGGATATAGATAATTCCCCCAATTTTCTTTCAGGCTGCGATGAGCTAGCCGCAAATTATAAGAAGGAATGGCTGTAGAAATATGATGAGGAACGTGGACATTGATATCATGGCAAAGAAATTCTACCCAGCGCGGGTAATCGCAGTGAACTGTGCCAGACAATTGTGCTAAAGCAGGATTCCACTTTGTTGATTCCACAAAAGGAATCTCTGGAGCAGTATGGTGAACCAAAGTAAAAGTACTCATCCAGAAATGGAAAACCAGCCAAGGAATAAACCAAAATTTAATAAATCCCCAGATTCCAATAGTGGCAAACATTAAGGGGAAAGCTATGACTGCAAACAGCAAAACTACAGCTACAGACAGCTTAACGCTGGATTGGTCTTTACTACGGAATTTAGTCCAATCAAAGTGCAAAGCTACCCAATGTAAAATTGAGGCTATCCACCATAAGCGCTTACCCATGAGCAGCTGAAAACCCCACTTTGAGAGTTTCCCCCAACTTTCATATTCTTTTGGTCTGATTGGATGCCAAGCGTTGTCTTCTTCCAATTCATTGGTGTGAGCATGGTGATAATTATGCTGAATTCGCCAACTATGGAAAGGATAAATTAAGGGCATCATTATTAAATGCCCCACCAAATCGTTTACCCAACGGCGTTTAGCAAACGAACGATGACCGCAATCATGGCCGATGACAAAAAAACCTGTCAAGGCAGTGCCAGTAAAAATCCAGGCTATGGGCAAGAGAAACCAAGGAGCAATAGCGAGACTCCAATAGCCTAAGCCAACCATTAACACATTAGTCAGAACTCCTATCCAAGCTTTGCGACGATCCTTGACAAAGCATTCTTTAGGTAGGCTTTTGATAATATCTTTGAGCTGGAAGTTGGAAGTTCCAAGGTCGTTAGCTGGCTTTAGGGTGTTTATTGTTGTTGTTGTCATGAATAACTCAAAACAAAAAACCTCACACTCAAGTCACTCAAAAAAGTGGCTTGTCGCAAAGTTCCGTAACATTAGCGCTTTGGATTATATCAACCTAATGCCTCTCAATGCACGTACATACTGCCCTGTTTCTAAAATTTTAAGATTAAAAACCCCCGCTTATTCTGGGGCTATTACCCAGAAGCGAGGGTAGCTAAAAATCGCACACAGCGCTACTTCATCACTTAATGATTGACGACTAAGTCATTTAACTACTTTTTCTCTGCCAGCTTGACATTCGTAGCCAGGCCAAGTACTTGTAGCAATTGAATAGTCATCCAGGTGAGGTCAATTTCCCACCATTCCAAACCGTGGCGAGCCGAGTATTGATAGGCATGGTGATTATTGTGCCAACCCTCACCAAACACGAGTAGGGCTACCCACCAGCAGTTAGTTGAGTTATCACCAGATTCGTGACTGCGATAGCCAAATTTATGGGTGGCACTGTTCACCAACCAAGTGCAGTGCCAAACGAAAACAATGCGGGCAAAAATTCCCCAAACAACAAACGACCAACCACCCAAAAGCAACAGTACTACACCCAGAGCAATCTGGATGAAAATCATATTGTTGTCTAAAAACTGATAAACTGGGTCGTCGGCAATGTCTTTAGTAAAGCGAGGAATTTCTGCTTCATCTTCGTCTCTTTTGTAAATCAACCAACCCATGTGGCTCCACCAAAAGCCCTTATTGGAATCGTGGGGATCTTTTTCTTGATCTGAGTACAGATGGTGTATACGGTGTGTACCAATCCACTCGATTGGCCCACCCTGACAAGCAAGTGTGCCACAAAATACGAGAAAATATTCCAACCACTTAGGAGCTTGAAAACTGCGGTGGGTGACAAGGCGATGAAATCCCAGGGTAATACCTAAGCCGCCGGTAATCCAGTAAAGAAGTAGCGCCACACCTACTGCTTTCCAGTTCCAATTACTAGGCAGTAGGACAAGCAAAGCTCCGAGATGCACACCAACGAAGAATAGGGTGTTAACCCAGTGAATTTGAGGTTTGGTTGAGGTAGCAATTGTCATGCAGTAACCTGAATAAAATTTGTTCAGCCTGAGAAAGCGTGATTTTTAAATCCGCATAATTATTATTTTTGCGAATGGGGGACTAATGAACAGCTTGGAACAGCTGCGGCAAGCAGAACAGGCACTGTTACAGATTTTTTCTGGAATTGACACTCAGGTCAAGCAAAATCTTCAACGAGTGTTACATTCTTTTCGCCATCACAGAGTTGGCGCACACCATTTTGCAGGTGTCACAGGATATGGACACGATGATTTGGGGCGAGAAACCTTAGATAAAGTCTTTGCCGAAGTCATGGGAGCTGAAGCTGCAGTAGTACGAGTGCAATTCGTTTCGGGAACTCACGCGATCGCAGCTGCCTTATTCGGTGTCCTTCGTCCTGGTGACGAAATGCTAGCGGTGGCAGGCGCACCCTACGACACATTAGAAGAAGTCATTGGTTTAAGAGGTCATAGTCAAGGCTCCCTGATCGAGTTTGGCATTAGCTACCGCCAATTGGATCTTACTCCAGAAGGAACAGTAGATTGGCAAGCTTTAAGCCATGCGATAGGCGATCGCACCCGTTTAGTATTAATTCAGCGCTCTTGTGGCTATTCTTGGCGTTCTAGTTTATCAATTGCTGAAATTGAAAAAATTGTTCACACAGTCAAACAGCAAAACCCCAACACCATTTGCTTTGTTGACAACTGCTACGGTGAATTCATCGATACTCGTGAACCCACCCACGTCGGTGCTGATTTGATGGCGGGTTCTTTGATCAAAAATCCAGGTGGAACCATTGCCACGGCTGGAGGTTACGTTGCCGGTCATGCTGACTTGGTAGAAGCTGCTGCTTGTCGTCTCACCGCTCCTGGTATAGGTAGTTATGGTGGTGCTACTTTTGACCAAAATCGCTTGCTTTTCCAAGGTTTATTTTTAGCGCCCCAGATGGTAGGGGAAGCGATGAAAGGCACTCATTTAACTGGTTACATTTTTGACAAACTTGGTTATCCAGTTAATCCCGCACCCCTCGCTCCTCGCCGCGATGTCATCCAGGCAATTAAACTCGGTTCCAAAGAAAAGCTCATTGCTTTTTGTCGGGCAATACAACAGCATTCTCCGATTGGTTCCTACCTAGATCCTGAACCGGCAGAAATGCCAGGGTATGAGAGCAAAGTAGTCATGGCTGGTGGGACATTTATTGAGGGTAGTACCCTAGAATTTTCAGCCGATGGCCCTTTGCGGGAACCGTATATTGTTTACTGCCAAGGCGGAACCCATTGGACTCATATAGCGATCGCCCTGGAAGCAGCAATAGAAGCGGTGGGGGTGGCTTAATATTTCGACATAATAAGGTGTGTTTTCAAACTAGTCGGCACCCTACAAGGGTGCAGCTAAACGGACAAAGCCTGCGGAGGCAGGCTAGTCGAACTCACGCTTATATAGAGTTGGTATCAGTTAAATAAAAAAGAATCTATCAGGCGTTTGCTTGCTGTACATCCGTTGCATATTTGTTGCATATCTATTCACAATATTTTTTTGACTACATTACTATTTCATCAAGTTCTGAATTGATTTTCACTTTTATCAATTAACTATCTAAACAAGACGATTACTGCCTCACCTTGTTGCAAATTCTGCAATCATATTTTCTATCACTAAATAAATTTACTAGTGGCTAGAAGTATGTGGATTTTTTGCAGCTAAATCTGATGAGATAATTTAAAAATTTGCCGACAATTTACTAATTTTAGTAGTAAACAATAACAGTTTGCTACCAAGTTTCCTCATCATAAAATTTTTATTTGTTCGTAATTTGCGTGATTAAGTAGTTTTTCTCTAAGGAAGTCAACTGGTATGAATTTGAGCGTAATTATAGCCTGTTATAACGCAGGCGATACAATTGTCATGCAATTAGAAGCACTGGCTCAACAAAAATGGTCTGAACCCTGGGAAATTATTTTTGCAGATAATGGTTCTACTGATGAAACAATTGCAAGTATAGAAAAATTTCAGAATAAGATACCTAATCTGAGATTGGTTGATGCTTCCAAAAAAAGAGGAGCAGCACACGCGCGTAATGTGGGTGTAAGTATTGCTAAAGGAAAGGCATTAGCATTTTGTGATGCAGACGATATCATTGCTCCTAGTTGGGTAGCAGCGATGGGAGAAGCACTCAAAAAGTATGACTTTGTTGCTGGGCAAAAGGATTATAAAAAACTCAACGAACCTTGGGTATTTGAATGCTTTGGCATCCAAGAAACTGGACTACACGAAGCCGCAGGTTATTTACCATTTGCGGGTGCCAATAATCTTGGAGTCAAGCGTTCTATTCATGAAGCGATCGGTGGTTTTGATGAATCAATTCTAGGCATTGAAGATGTTGATTATTGTTGGAGAATACAGCAATCAGGAACAAAACTACACTATATTCCAGAAGCTTTGATATATTTCCGATTTCGTCACACTTTAAAAGGAATGTATCTGCGCAGCTGGAACATGGGTTGTCAAGAACCATTGTTGTATAGAAAGCATTTACCAAAAGGTATGCCTAGACTAATCACATGGAAAACTTTTGTCAAAGCAGCAGTAGTACTTCCGTTACACCTTCTACTCAAAGTACGTGACAAAAAAAGTTTGGGTAGGTGGCTAATGGATTTTGCTTGGCGTACAGGACAATTTAAGGGTTGCATTCAGTATGGATACAACCCCTTTACACAACTCAATTTTGGATAATTTTGTATCACTCAGGCAATTTGTACTGCCCAACTATCCGCTTGGCAAACTCTGGCACATGCTCTTCTAACTTCTGTGGATGATTCCGCTTCACATACAAGTAATTGCGGGTGAAGTGAGAATCAATCGAGAAACGAGCATATTCTAAACCTTTGGGGCCGATTTTTTCAATTACCACCCCCATGAGTTTTGCTGCCCACATCGGCAGAGTTACACCTTTGTCGTAAGCTGGTATACTTTGTTGCACCGCAGCTTTGCGATCGCCTTTGGACATCACTGGCTGAGTTTCGATCTGATCTTTTACCAATTCCAGCATTTCTTTTCCGCGTTCGTTTCTAACCAAAATCCACTGCCAGCCAAAAGGCGCACCCATATAACCCACAACCAAATCAGCCAAAGAATTTACGTAATCAAAGCAACTCATGCACGAAGGGGCAAACACATCCTTAAGCTGGTTTGTCTTCAAGCCAAAGAAAGGCACAGTCTCTGTTGATCCATCCTCGTGCTTAAAGTGAACCCGAAAATCTTGCATAAACTCGTAATACACAACTGTATTGGGAGATTTGCTTGTGGTTTCTAGGAATTTTTTTAGCCCAGCCCGATTCACATTGTCTACACAAGGCGTACCCAAAACGTAGAGCTTTTCTAAACCCAGTTTTTTTTCCACGGCACGCAACGCCTGAATTTGGCAGCCAACACCAATCACCAACAGCCGCTTCATCCCTGATTTTTCCACCTGTTCCAATACGGAAAGATTCGGGGAAAGCGTTGGTTTATTTACCCGTGCTGCCAGTATTTCTTCTGGAGTACGAGCAATAATCGGCATCGGTTGAAAGCGATCTTCCTTAGTATTTTGGACACAGACAACACCTTCTACCATGCCGCGATTTAGCATTTCAATCGCGATCGTGCTAACAATACCCGTCCACTGAGCACCAGGAATTGGTTCAGTTTTCCGTGCCGCCATCATCTCTTGATGAACACCAAAATAGAGTTCATCAGGGTTATCCAAATTGCGGGAGCGAGTATGGGTTTGTTCTTCAAGATCATCTATCTGTTGATTAATAAAAGCGCAAGCTTCCTTGACATAGTGAATATAGTATGTATCGCATAGACCGCATTCACTACATAGTTCCTTGGCAGGACGACGGCTATTAGGTTTGAGGGCTTTGGCTTTTTTGTGAGGAAGCGTAGAAGTCATATTAAGAGCATTTTGTTAACTAAAAAAATAAGATAGCTTAAGGCCGGGCTTTATACAAAATTTAAGTATCGTCAAGGAATATTTCATTGCTTTTTACGAGGCGATACAAGTTTACGTTTCATAGACTGATAGTAGTAATTCTCACTATTAAATTTCTAACTAGCACAAGAAAATATAAAGCGATGGAAAAACAGTTGTACCGTATAAGCCTAATAATTCAAGCTATTCAAAATTATGTTCCAAATGAAATTGACATTAATCTAGAAAAATTACTAGACCTTGCTATTGAGGATATGCAGGAAGAGTTACTCCAGTTGCGTCAATCTCTCATTCCTGTAATGGTGCGTCAAAAAAGAACCCAGCAACAGTACGAACAAGTACAAGCCGAGGTAAATAAGTGGCAGAAACGTGCCAGATTAGCAGTGCAAAAGAACTACGATCATCTGGCAAGGCAAGCGCTAGAACAAAAAATTTTTTTGCCGAAAATGCCAAGACTTTAAAGCTTGATCTGGATGAGCAAACCTCCTTGGTAGATAGCCTTAAGGTTAATTTAATAGCCTTTGACAACAAAATTTCTGAGGCTAAAGCCTTAAAGAGTCAAATCAAATCTGCTAGGGTCTAAGAATAAGCTTCCCAGCATAGTGAGTGAAACTAATATTAATAGTGCAATGACCGTTTTCGAGCAGATAGAAGAAAAAGTACTGATGCAAGCAAATTATGCTTGATGCGCATTAGAGTTACTTGGTACAAACTTAGACAGCTAAACTCAGCTACTCTCAAGTTACATATTTTTACAAAATAGCAATCTCAAAATGAGCAAAGAATTCAACGTCATCATAGAACGTGATTCTGAGGGCTACTTTGTTGCTTCTGTGCCTAGTCTTCCTGGATGCCATACTCAAGCAAAGTCCTTAGATGAACTTATGGAACGCATCAGAGAAGCTATCGAGCTATGTTTAGAAGTAGAGGAAGACCAAACCGAAAAACTCGAATTTGTTGGCGTACAGAGAGTTTCGGTTGAGGTATGAGCAAATTACCGAGTTTAACTGGGCGAGAATTAATTGCTGCCCTTAAAAAAGCAGGCTTTGAAGTACTCAGAGTGCTTGGTAGTCATCATTTTTGAATGCACAGTGATGGTCGTCGAACTGTTATACCAGTACATTCAGGTGAAACAATTGGTTCAGGTCTATTAACACAGATACTCCGTGATTGTCAAATCAGCCGTGAAGATTTCAGAGGACTATTGTAAGACTTTGGTTTAGGCAAGGTAGAAACCACTTAAGCCTCTCTTTGTGTTCTATCCTGCAGGAAGCCGTACCTACCCTACCCTGCGGGAACCCTCTACGAGGGAACGGGAACAGCAAAGACTGCGGGAAGGGCTACTCTGCAAGAAGCCGCTTTGCGTCTACGCCCAACGCTGAACGGAAGTCGCTAGCTAACGCAACGCCTGACGGCGAACGCGCCTACCGCGTCTATGTGGTTCGTTTTTCAAAATCTTTTCAGCAAAGCCAGATAATAGTACTAATGCACTCTCCAATCACATCAACCAACTAGGCAAATTTCCCTTTCCCAAACACGATCGCTCTTAATAATTTGTATATTGTGCGATCGCCTTGAATATACACTATTCCGATAGAAAGATCCTATTATTAGCCTGCCTTTGCAGGCTTGGTTTGTTTAGCCGTATACGCCCTGACAGGCGTCTACAAGTCGGGAAACCCGCCCACGGCGCTGCCTCCTCCGTGGGGGCCAAAGCCCCCGTTGTAGCAACTGCCGTCCAGGCTTTCAGCCTGAGAGTGTTAATGTGCCGCTTTACAAAGCGTCTCAATCCCGATCTTGCATAGTTACTATTCTTTGACGTCATTTAATAATTATTTTAATGTTTTAAAAATTACTTGATTATTTTATGATTTTGGATAGCATCACTTGGAAACGTTGCCCATAGATACTTTCATTAAGTAACTAAGCAAAATCGAGCAGTATAAAATACTTTTTATCAAAAGGAACAAAAGATAATTTTTTAAGTCTATGTTGCGTAATGTGAAAATTCGTTATAATTTTTTATTATGAGGTTCAGTTCATTTCATCTACAGCCTCAGCTATCCATCTAAAATTCAAGTAAAATTACTTAAACGAGTCTTGTATTGACACAAAAACTTCAATCGTAACGAGATATGTTTTTGTATTGTCAAGTAAACTCATGGACTCTTAAGCATAGCAACTCATGATTGCTAGATAGATTTGCTCTGACTAAAATCAGCAATTATCTAACTGAATATGGTGGAGAAATACTAAATTTCATTCACTGTATAAAGACTAAATACAAGTAATTAAATGTCAATCAGCCTGTTTAAATAGGCATTTGTTTCAATTCAATTTATGCTAATTATTCCCACAATTATCATTCATAAAGATGGGATTGTTATGATGATAAAAGTGGGATCAATAAAGCATTATGCGTCTACCAAAAAATCTAAATCTAAACTTATAGGGAGCGGTTCTGGCAATGCAACTAGAAGACTTGGTTACAATTAAATCTCTAGAAAATGAAGCATGGGAAGCACTAGAAAAAACAATTATGTACTATCAAGGGCGTCCTGTTGGAACAGTAGCTGCTCTTGATGGAACAGTAGACGCGCTCAATTACGATCAATGCTTTATTAGAGATTTTGTTTCTTCTGGCATACTATTTCTGATCAAAGGCAGAACAGATATTGTTCGTAACTTTCTCGAAGAAACTTTAAAGTTACAGCCTAAAGAGGATCAGTTAGATGCCTACAAACCAGGTCGAGGCATGATACCAGCTAGCTTCAAAGCAGTTTCTCATAATGGTGAAGAATATTTAGAAGCTGACTTTGGTGAACACGCGATCGCCAGAGTCACACCAGTAGATTCTTGTTTGTGGTGGATGATTTTATTAAAAGCTTATGTTGCCGCCACCAAAGATTACTCGTTAGCATATCAACCTGATTTTCAATACGGTATCAGGTTAATTATGGAGCTATGCTTGGCGACACGTTTTGATATGTATCCCACTTTGCTAGTTCCAGATGGTGCCTGTATGATTGACCGTCGTTTAGGAATTTATGGGCATCCGTTAGAAATTCAATCTCTCTTTTATGCAGCATTACGTGCTGCTCGTGACCTTTTAATTTGTAATGGTAATCAAGATATTGTTAACGCTATTGATAATCGCTTACCAGTTCTGCGCGCTCACATTCGCAAACATTATTGGATAGATTTAGCTCGCCTCAATGCTATTTATCGGTATAAAGGTGAAGAATATGGCAAGGGAGCAGTAAACCAGTTCAACATCTACGTAGACTCACTTCCCTATTATGAATTAGATAGGTGGCTGCCAAAAACAGGTGGTTATTTAGCAGGAAATGTTGGCCCATCACAGCTAGATACCCGCTTTTTTGCACTAGGAAATTTAATGGCAATTATTTCAGATCTTGCAAGCGAAGAGCAATCACAAGCTATTATGAATTTAATTGAAAAACGCTGGCAAGACCTAGTTGGAGATATGCCAATGAAAATCGTTTTCCCAGCATTGGAAAACGAAGAATATAGAATGATTACCGGCTGCGATCCCAAAAATATACCTTGGTCGTATCATAATGGCGGTAATTGGCCTGTCTTGATGTGGATGTTGGCTGCTGCTGCTGTAAAAACTAACAGAATGTGCCTGGCAGAAAAGGCTATTGAAATTGCCCAAGCACGCCTTAGAGATGATGAATGGCCAGAGTATTACGATGGTAAGAAGGGACGACTAATTGGCAAACAAGCCAGAAAATATCAAACCTGGACAATTACTGGATTATTACTGGCAAAAGAATTGATAAACAATCCTTCAATGTTACCTTTAGTTAGTTTTGAACCATTTACAGCAGAACAGGTTTCTAGAGCTTGTGAATTTGAAATTGACAGTTTTGATAGCTAGAACCTGAATTAGACAATTACAATAAAATTTTAAGAACTCGGTTCTTCAAAAAACTGGGTTCTTTTGCAATATGCGATCGCCTGATACGCAAATTGCATTCATACAGGTAAATTTCTCTTTTTCTTCTCTCTGCGTTCCCCGCGCCTCAGTGGTTCATTACTTTATCTCTGAACGCGATTTAGTATTAAGCTAAAAATTAAAATGCACAAAAAGCGTTTGTGACCAACAATTGAGTAAATTTTTTATGGAAACTCAATTTTCATGGACTAAACAGTGGTATCCAATTAGCCCATTAAGCTATCTAGATCCTGATTCTCCAAATTCTGTCACACTTTTGGGCAAAAAACTGGTGATTTGGAGAGATAAAAATCAAAAGTGGGTAGTAATGGATGATTTTTGTCCTCACAAACTAGCACAGCTATCTCTGGGAAGTATCAATGAAGATGGCAACTTAATGTGCAGACACCACGGATGGTGTTTTAACACAGAAGGTGAATGCACCAGAATTCCGATGTTAACTGGTAGCGCAGAAGAAACTGCTTGCCATAGTTTAAAATCCCACGTTACTACCTATCCCACACAAATTGCTCAAGAACTTCTTTGGGTTTGGCCAGATGATAGTACAACAGCCTTTGAGGATTGTATCTTAAAGCATCCGGCTACCATCCCAGAATGCGAATTGGACACATCTTCTGGAGCATGGCACATGACAGAAGTTCCCGTTGGCTATACAGTATCTGTTGAAAGCACCTTTGATCCATCTCATGCTCAATTTCTGCACGAAGGAATTGGCTACTTTTCTCCCAAAACAACAGTGCCAATCCAAAATTTTGCAGTTATGGGAGAAATGTCTGCCGAAGAAGGTTTTACCCTTAAGCACTCAGGCTACAATCTCCTCAACAAAGATATGGACGCCACACGGAAGTTTACTCCGCCTTGTGCTAACACAACAATATATCGTTATCCGAATGGGAAAATTACTCTATTTCAGTTGTACTTTGTTCCCACGCAACCGGGTTACTGTAGATATATTGGCAAGTTTATTTCTGATGGCGCTGCGGCTCCAAAAAACTTTTTATTGGAGATTCTGCCAAAATATCTCCGCATCGGGTTACAACATTTATCTACATACAAGCTGAGTGACCAAGATTTAACAGTGATGCACTCTCAAGAGAGTATTGAGTCATCATTACACAAAAAATGGCAAAAGGCATACTTTATGCCTTCCCCTGCTGATATCGGTATTGTTACTTTCAGAAAATGGCTAGATGAATTTGCTGGAGGTAGCCCTGGTTGGGCAGTTTCTCTAGAAAGCAGTGCAAAAGACTTGAATAATGAACAGCTATATGACAGATGGCACAGACATACAAAGCTTTGTTCCCATTGCCGTAATTCTGTGCTGTTTATCGAAAAAGCGCGAACATATTGTCAGCTAGGTACTGGATTTTTGGCATTGTTAACATTGGTTTTCCTCTTAGTAGGTATTCCTATAAAGCTCGTGTTGACAAGCACAATTATTGGAGTTTTGAGTTTGTTATCCTCATATATTTTGGACGATTTCAAGCAACTTTTCTTGAGCAGTATCCCAACAAGAGGCTTACCTTGGGTGAAACCCTATCAGAGCAATTAAAAACGCGATCGCCATCTACTTCCAAAAAACCCAATTGCTCACAAGCAAATCTTGCTAGAGATATCTAACCCATAACCCACCTACAAAATTTGGTAACGCTCCAGAAGAGCCGCCCCAAGAGCAATCACACGAAAGCATCTTAAATTGGTAAAATTCAGGGTGAGCAAGAGGAGAACATTCAAACATGGTAGTCGCCCAAAATAATTTAAATATTGCCGCCTTAGAAGCAGAATATAATCAAAAAACACCACGAGAAATTCTCAAATTTGCCCTGGAAACCTTTAACAATATCTCGATTTCCTTTAGTGGTGCAGAGGATGTTGTCCTCATTGATATGGCATCAAAAATTACCAATAACTTCCGCGTTTTTACCCTTGATACTGGACGCTTGCATTCAGAAACCTATCAGTTTTTGGATAAAGTAAGAGAACATTATGGTATTAAATTAGAAGTAATGTTCCCGGATGCAGCAGAAGTACAAGCCCTAGTAGAAGAAAAGGGATTATTTAGCTTTTATCAGGATGGTCACAAAGAATGCTGTGGTATACGGAAAGTAAAGCCCCTGCGCCGCAAACTTAATACCCTTGATGCCTGGATCACAGGTCAACGCAAAGACCAAAGCCCCAGTACCCGTAATTATATCCCTGTAATTGAAGTTGACACCGCTTTCTCTACCGAAGACCATCAATTAATTAAGTTCAATCCTTTAGCAAATTGGTCTTCTGCACAGGTGTGGGAATATATACGTGCTTTAGATGTGCCTTACAATAAATTACACGAACGCGGTTTTATCAGCATTGGTTGCGAACCCTGCACAAGACCTGTATTACCCAACCAGCACGAGCGTGAAGGGCGCTGGTGGTGGGAAGAATCCACAGCCAAAGAATGCGGTTTACACATAGGTAACTTACAAAAGTAGTATCAAAGCGTACCTAAAATTTTAAAAAAGACTGCTAAAAAGCTAATGGCTAACTACCTGAATATAGTTCATTAACTGTAGTAGTCTGTCACGCAAATTATGAGAGATTGTAGATCCCCGACTTGTTAAAAAAAGTTGGGGATCTCAATACCTGAGTCTCATATTTTTGACTCAACCGAGATTGTCGCATACATAACGTATATGTAGCTTTGCCTTCAACTAATTGTGGAAGTTTTGAGTTTTATGCAATACTCCCTCGCTTGCGTGCTTCTTTGAAAGAAGTTCCCACATTCCTTAAACCAGCTTTAATCATCTGTCTTTCTAAAAGAGCAAAGAAACGTGTTCTATCTCCACCACGCACCACTGCCTGATTATGCGCTTCGGCTATAGCCACTGGATAACCGTATCCTTTTTGTACTTGTGCCAACATCAATCCTAGTGATTCGTCAAATAAAGGTTTGTTTTCAGCTACCCAAGCAGGCACTTCGATTCGGGCAATTTCTGCACCAACGTGAACATAACAAAAGTAAACCTGTTCTCCTTGATATAAGTCGAGAATACGGGCATTACTACGCCACAGAGGGCTACGTTGCCCCGGTTTAAGTTGTGTTGCCCAAAGGGTAGAATCCCGGAGTGGTTCAAATACCTTGCAAGGAACCTTATCCAGTTGATTTGGACAAAAACTCATGCAGTCGGGTGCGGGATGGGTACAGGCTAAAAGACGTAAAAAGTTTATTCCTTCTATATTGCGAGAAGCACTCAGATAGCCCATGAGGGGAATTTGAGCATCACGCATTTGCCGCCAAGCTTCGAGGATAGGGGGTAAGATGCGATCGCGTGCATCAAAGGGTAATTGTTCTAAAAACCAGTAAATTAACGAACCATCCACCATTGCGAGGGTAGGGATTCGGGATGGGGTGTTTGGAGATGGGGAAGATAGGGAAGATGGGGAAGTTAGGGTATTATCTTCCCTTGTCCCCTTGTTCTCTTCATTCCCCGTGTCTCCGTGTCCCTGTGTCCCTTTGTCCTCTTGATTCTCCGTGTCTCCGTGTCCCCGTGTCTCCGTGTCCTCTACTACACTACAGGCTAGTTCTGCCAACACCATTGCTTCACTAGCAGTACGGCGATAACTCATCCACTCTTCAGTTCTGATTCCCCATTGACGAGAAACGTATAAATCCTCTGGACGATAAAATACCTCTGGCAAACTATCTAGAAGCGGGTGTTTATTTTGTCCATAGTGTAAGACGACTCTGCCAATATTGAGGAGGTAGCAATAGGCGATTTCGTGGTGGTTGGGAGCAATTTGAGAACCGTCGGTAGCGATGACAGTATGAACTTTAGGAGGAACGGGAATATCAATGCAGGTATTAAGTGGTTCGAGGGGGGTGGCATTGGCAAAGAGAATGCGATCGCGCCATTTTTCCTGTTGCTGTACTAATTCCGCTTGAGAATCATAAGCTTTGCAGAGATATTGTTGGGCTAATTCTAAACGTTGGCGACTAGCAGCAGCTTCTAGCGTCAGATGTTGGCTCAAACCCTGCATTTGGCGGGCGAGTTTGTTAAGGTCAAGCATAGAATTTAGTTATTAGTCATTAGTCATTAGTCATTTGCAGGGGCGGGTTTATTTAGATATTTCGTCATCCTAGAGAGATTGTTGTTAAAACCCGCCCTTACAGTAGTTAGTACAGACGCGATTAATCGCGTCTGTATAATTGAGTAGTCAGTAGGTAGTAATAGGTAGTTACTTGTTCACCACTAACCACTAACCACTATCCATTCTGAAAAATCTTTAGCAAACTCCGAAAGTGATAGTAGCTGGATGCGCGGATCGTTTTGGGCTGTTACCTTTTCTGATGGAGTATTGTAACCCCAATCTGCAAGGAATAGTTTCACCTGTTGCAAGTCTATTTGTTTGTCTACTACTTGTAATGTTTTTAGTCTATCTTCTACAAACCACACTGCATCTGCTGTAATGTTATGCAATTTAATTAATTCTCGTAATATTTCGTACTTAGGACGCTTCACTTCTTTGCCAAAAATTACTTCTGATGTTAGATAAACATCTTCTTGTTGTAACAGCTTTTGTACGAAACGTCCTTCTTTTGTAGTAATAATATATAGCTTAGTTGAACTAGCATTAGTTGCTTTTATTTTCTCAATTACACCTGGATAAAATTTATGCAGACTCAACCATCCATCTAAATCTGTAGCTATCCACTCATCTCGTAACTTATCTAATTTCGTACCAATTTCTTTAAAATTCAGATTTTCTTTTAATAAGATTTCTTTAACAATACTTCCCCATTCTTGAAGAATTTTTTCTTCTACTATTTCTTCTAACAAAGCTCTGATTAAAACAGGCATTTCCCAGCCTGTTTCAATTACAGGTCTAAGCCGATAAAATTTAGAAGCTAAAACATCTGGTGGTGTTTCATTAGTCGGTAACCAAACTTGGCAATAGGTACGCCATGCCACCTCAAAATATTCAATTAGTCCGTCGCAAATTACACCATCAAAATCCAGGGCGAGAATTTTAGGACTATTTGCGTTCATTGTTTTGATTATGAAACTGCTTTTTTAGATTACTTTATCAAGTTATGTCTATTCAGTAATCATTGTTAGTCTTCAAGCTTATCTCCAATCACCCTTTACTCCTTCATTCCCTGTAGCTGCTTAATTCTTAAAACACCATGTTGAGGACTAAAGAGTAATGCCAATACAAATAGCCCTGATACTACTAACACAATTGCTGGCCCAGAGGGTAAATTATAAAAATAGCTGATATACATACCGCTAATACTAGAAATTACTCCTATTATTGCTCCCAAAATCATCACTTGATGCAGGCGTTTAACTAACAAATAAGCAGTTGCCCCTGGTGTAATTAACAGAGATAGTACTAAAATGACACCAACGGCTTTCATACTAGCGACAATTGTTAATGCAATCAACAACATAAGTCCTAAGTTGAGCCGATTTACTGGTAAACCTGCTGCTTGCGCCCCTAAAGGATCAAATGTATAAAATAACAATTCTTTATATAAGAAAAAAACTACTATTAAGACTATGGCAGCAATGATGGCAGTGTCGCGCACATCTTGTACAGTGACGCCAAGAATGTTACCAAATAAGAAGTGATTGAGGTCGATTTTATTTTCTTTTTGAATTGTGGTAATTAATGTGATGCCAAGGGCAAAGAATGCAGAAAAAACTATCCCCATCGCAGCGTCTTCTTTGATGGGCGATCGCGTTCTGATTAAGGCAATGCACATGGTACTCACCACGCCCGCGATAAACGCCCCAATAAAGATATTAGCCCCTAACAGAAAAGCGATCGCAAGTCCCGGCAAAACCGAGTGACTGATTGCATCACCCAACAAAGCTAGTCGCTGTACCATCAAGTAGCTACCAACAACCGCACACAACAAACCCACTAAAATGGCAATAACGAGCGATCGCTGCATAAAGCCGTATTGTAAAGGCTCAATTAACGCTTCTAACATAGTTTATACTTTGTCATTTGCCCTTTGTAATAATGACTAATGACTAATTACGCTGCCTCTTTCCAAAACATTACATTACCACCGTAAGCAGTGGACAAATTATCTTCGGTTAAGACTTGCTGTCGGGAACCTGTA
Organism: Chlorogloeopsis sp. ULAP01; assembly: GCF_030381805.1. Lineage (NCBI taxonomy): Bacteria > Bacillati > Cyanobacteriota > Cyanophyceae > Nostocales > Chlorogloeopsidaceae > Chlorogloeopsis > Chlorogloeopsis sp. ULAP01. The sequence continues at coordinate 59,859 of NZ_JAUDRH010000015.1, read as the reverse complement.
GCGATTAACTCCTTATTTAATAAAATCAACTCATCAAAATGAGAAATAGACTCACCCAAGTCGTGGTTGACAACCAAGACTATTTTCCCGGCGGCAGTGAGTTCACTAAAGACTTCAAAAATTACTGACTGAGTTTTCTGATCTATTCCTACAAATGGTTCATCAAAGTAAAAAATTTCTGCTTCCTGTGCTAGCGCACGCGCTAAAAATACGCGTTGTTGCTGTCCCCCCGAAAGCTGTCCAATTGGGCGGTTACGGTACTCGCTCATGCCTACTCTTTCTAGTGCAGCTTTGGCAACTTGGCGGCTAACTGCACTAAAATTACGCAACCATCCTGTTTTTTTTACCCTTCCCATCATCACTACATCCCAAACAGTGGCAGGGTAAGTCCAATCTATTTGGCTGCGCTGTGGTACATAGGCAACTTTTTCAAGTTGCTGCATCAAAGGTTTTCCTTGATATAAAACTGTACCACGACTAGGAACTAATCCTAGCATCGCTTTCATAAGCGTACTTTTCCCAGCGCCATTAGGGCCAAAAATACCTGTTAGTTTCCCTGGTTTAATAATGCAGTTAACATCTCGCAGCGCTTCTACTTCTCGATAATGCACTCCTAAATGGGCAATGTAAATTGCTTCCGTTGCATTTGTATTAGTAAGCTTACTTACGGGAACTGGCATTTCAACTTTTTTCTGAAATGGAATTGAGTTTGGCTGAAAAAATAAGGTTTTCACAATAGTGTTTTCATACTGATTGGCTTCAGTTTACTATAAAAATGAAAGAAAAATGAAAACATCTATAGCCGGGAGTAATCTTCTTCATCAATGAAACTAATACCGAAGGCAGAGACTACTATTGCCAATAAGTGGAAGTCAAAAGTCTTTTTTTCTGTTGCTTTTGACAAGATATTTGTGGGAGTACTTTTAGGGTTTGCTTTACTTGGCTGTACAGAAACGAACTCTTCTAGGGCAACTATAGATGGCAAGCCTCAAGTTGTAGCAACTAGTACGATTATTACCGATCTCACCGAAGAAGTTGGAGGAGACGAAATTCAGCTGACAGGAATTCTCCAACCAGGCACCGATCCGCACGTTTATGAACCCACACCAAAAGACAGCAGGGTTTTAGAAGAAGCGGATTTGATTTTGTATAACGGCTATAACTTGGAACCCGGATTAATTAGGTTAATGAATGCATCTGGCACAAAAGCGCGAAAGGTAGCAGTAGGAGAAGCCGCCAAATCTTTACAACTAGATAAGGGTAAAGGCGAAGTAGTTCCAGATCCGCACGTTTGGGGTGATGTGAAGAATGCGATCGCTATGGTAAACGCAATTCGGGATGCTTTGATTGAGTTATCACCAGAAGATAAAGAAGAATTTACCCAGAGAGCGCAGCAACTTACCACAGAATTAAAACAGTTAGATAGCTGGGTTGCCCAACAAATCCAGACAATTCCACCTGCCCAGCGCAAACTCGTGACAACTCACGATGCCTTTCAATATTACGGACGCGCTTATGGAATACCAATTGCAGGTACACTAATTGGCATTAGTACCGAAGAACAACCAAGCGCCCAAACTGTGCAGAGATTGGTAGAGTCAATTAAAAAAATTGGTGTTCCGGCAATTTTTGCAGAAACAACTATTAACCCAGCCTTAATTAAGACAGTTGCCGAAGAAGCAGGTGTGAACTTAGCACCGCGTCAACTTTATTCGGATTCGATTGGTGCGCCTGGAAGTGAGGGCGATTCTTATATCAAAATGATTGAGTCTAATACACGGACAATTGTTGAAGCATTAGGTGGAAAGTACACGCCGTTTCAGGCTAGCAAGTGAAGTACCACAGGTTACGCTACGCTACACCTGTGGCTTCCTGTCCTGAACCAGTATCCCGGTTCATCCCTAGTCTTACCCTACGGGAAGCCGCCCACAAGGGGCGTCTACAACTAGCTGATCAGGCGTAGATTTCCCTTCTTCCAAGGGTATTTTTGATTCAGAGAACAGCATCAAGTTCAGGGCAGCGTTAATATCTTTGTCCCAAAAACTTTTGCACTCTGGACACTCCCATTCACGAATGGCTAGTGTTAAATCTTGCTTGATGTATCCACAGTGGGAACATCTCTTAGAACTAGGGAAAAATCTGTCTACATAGTGCATTTCGCATCCGTACATATCCCCTTTGTATTCCAACATGGTGAGGAAGTTGCCCCACGCTACATCACTTATTTGCTTTGCTAACTTACGGTTTTTTACCATTCCCTTAATATTTAGACTTTCTGCTGATATTCTTTGGTTCTCGGATACCAGTTTCAGACTAATTTTGTGTTGGTAATCTTGCCGTTGATTAGCCACTTTTTCATGAATTTTAGCTACAACTAATCTAGCTTTATTGCGATTACTAGAACCTTTGGTTTTTCTACTTAATCTCCTTTGTCTAATCTTGAGTCGGCGTAAAGATTGTTGAAAATACTTAGGGTTCTCAAACTTCTGACCTTTTGATGTAATTGCAAATTCCTTGAGTTCCAAATCTAAACCAATCTTGTCACCATTCAAAGGTGCATGAGGAATATCTTGCTCAGTTACTATTGATGCGTAATACTTCCCAGATGGTGTCTTGGATATGGTGATATTTTTTGGTGTTCCTAGTATCTCCCGATGAATCACCATCTTGATAGGTGTCAACTTAGGGAGCTTAAGAAACCCATTGGTATCTATAGAGAAGTGTTGTGGCACTCTGAACGATTGCCGATTACTTTTCTTTTTAAAGTTTGGGAATCCTCCTAACTTTTTAAAAAATCTGACAAATGCTGACTCTAATTCCTTAAGGGTTTGCTGTAGTGACTGAGAATTAACTTCTTTAAGCCATTCAAATTCTGATTTTAAACCTGTTAATAGTTTTGCCCATTCTTTGTAACGCAGAGACTTTTTAGACTCGGCGTAAATATCTGTTGTGAGTCTCAAAAAATGGTTGTACACAAATCTGGAACAACCAAAACACTTTGCCAAAAATGCTGATTGCTCTTTGTTTGGATACAGCCTGAATTTGTAAGCTTTGTTTCCCATAGTGCTTAATATACAATACTTATCCAATTTAAGTTAATTAGTTAAGTGCTACAGACTTTGGCTTTGCTTTCATGAGGCAGTGCGTTGCGGGGGTTCCCCCCGTTGTAGCAACTGCCGTCCCCCACACTCCGCTACGCTGCGTATGGGGTCTTCCCGCAAAGATGATAAACTAAACTGTCAATTTCTATAGCGAAAGGCAAAAGAAAAAACGCACCAAAACCTTTGGAAGGTACGTTACGCTGTCGCTAACACACCCTACTTGCTTGCCACGCCACTACGTATATTTTCAGAAATAAAACCTGATTTATTATAGATAATTACACAATGGGAATTTCAATTACAAACTCAGTTCCTTGTCCTAGTTGCGAATAACTGGAAAGTTTTCCATTATGCTTTTCAGTGACAATTTGATAGCTAATAGCTAAACCTAAACCAGTACCTTTACCAACAGGCTTTGTAGTGAAAAATGGATTAAATAACTTGGAGCGTACTGCTTCACTCATGCCAGAACCGTTATCTTTAATACTAATAGTAACAGTGTTACCTTTAGCCACCGTCGAAATTTGAATTACACTGGGCTGGGCTTGAATCTCCTCTAATGTTCGCTGGCGATCGCACTCCTCCAATGCATCAATGGCATTGCTGAGAATATTCATAAATACTTGATTCATTTGACCAGCGTAGCACCTTACTAAGGGTAACTTTCCGTACTCTTTAGTTACCTGGATTTCGGGACTATCTGGTTTTGCTTTTAAGCGGTTATTTAAAATTACGAGCGTATTATCTATGCCCTCATGAATATCAACTTCTTTCACCTCTGCTTCATCTAAGCGTGAGAAGTTTCGCAATGACAGTACAATTTCACGAATGCGGTTCGTTCCGATGCGCATCGACTGGAGTACCTTAGTTAAATCCTGTTCCAAAAAGTCAAAGTCAGTTTCGACAAGTTCTTCGGCTATTTCTGCTGGAGGTTCAGGCAAGTACTTTTGGTAGAGTTGCAACAAGCGTAATAAATCCTGAGTATACCCATCAATATGAGTGAGATTGCCATGAATAAAGTTAACTGGATTGTTAATTTCGTGGGCAACGCCTGCTACCATCTGACCAAGAGCTGACATTTTTTCACCCTGCACCATCTGCGCTTGGGTATGGTGCAACTGAGCTATTGTTGCTAAAAGTTCACTCGTACGTGTTTCTACCCGCTCCTCAAGATCCGCGTTAGCCTCTTCCAATTTTTGGTTCGCTGTTTCGAGCGCTGTAAAAGATTCTTGCAGTTGCCTAGCCATGTGGTTGAAGGATTTTCCCAGTATCTCCAACTCCTCAATTCCTTTTACTTCTACCGAACGATCTAAGTTTCCCGTGGCGATCGCCTGACTTGTCTGAATTAGACGTAAAATTGGTTGGGTAATCCAACGAGATGTGTAAATACCTGCAATAGATGCTACTCCTAAAGTTAGCAGGCATAAGAAAAATGTAGTGCGGGTATTGGCGTAGATTTGCCCCATGAAATCAGATTCCGGCACACTCACAACCACAAGCCAATCCAAACCGAAGCGATCGCGCCAAGGAGTAACTTTAACAAATTGGCGATCGCCCTTGAAATCAAATGTCAATTGCTGTTGGTTTTGAATCTTGTCAAAATCACCCAGCTTTTGCAGTAAATACTTGCTAGTTACTTGAATCAGGCGATCGGGGCTGTCAGTTGCAGCCAATCGTTTAGTTTTACCGTTAACAATCACATAGGGTTTTTGGGAACTAGAATTTGCAACTAATAACCCATTACGTTCAATAATAAAAACACTACCATTTTGACTAACGTGAATTTGGCGAAGAAAATCACTGATACTCGAAAGCAGTACATCAACGCCAAACACAGCAATCAACTTACCACTTTTTTCATAGATGGGATAACTGGCGGAAGCGGCGATATAATCAACCTCACCATCCCAAGTACTTATACCACTCCAAATTGGTTTACCAGCTTTTACTGTTTCTGTATACCAAGGTTGTTCAAAACTGTTGTAATCATATGTATTAACTAGCTTTGCCTTATTCCCTTGGGCATCCGTCACATAGGAAGAAACTTTAGAAACTCCTTTGACAGCTACAAGAGGATACAGTTCTATTGTGGTAGATTTGCTGCCCGGATAATTTGCAGAGCCTGCCCCTTGCCCTGTCACGAGAGTATAGCCGTTGTAAGCTAAATTTTTATAGAGCTGTGTCTGTTTCCAAAAGAATTTTCCTGCTCGCTCAAAGTCACGTAAATCGAGAATTCCCGTTTCTATAGCATCTGCGTTTAATTGATTAATTTGATGCGGCATTGCCAAATAGATATTCAAATGCTGATTTACCAAATCGCTGCTTTTATCTATCACCTGCTCGGCTAGATTGTTCACTGCCTTCTGTCCATTTTTGAATGATAAATATCCGACTAAACCAACCGAGATAGAAATTTGAGCGACGAAGGGAACTATTAATAGGGCGCGTAAAGGTATTTTTATAAAGCTTCTGGAAGTAAAGCATTTCATATTTTGTAAACTTAGTTATACAAATTAAACTAGTTGTACAAATCAAACTAGTTGTTAAAGTTAGTTTTCCCATATTCGTCAGTCAAAATTGATTTTGTAAAAACACAGTTCCCCAATTTCTCTAGAAGTCGGGTATATTACAGAGCTTTCATGTTTAGTTGACACAAGACACAGATAGCTTCAAAATTCGACACAATATAAATAACTAACTGTTTGCTTTCTAACCTTGACTCAACTCAACGAAGTGCCAAAGAACCTACAAGAAACTCACCTCAATCGTGCTCGTGCTAGTCTTAGACAAGCACTCTCTTGGTATGGCAATCTCCGTAAACCCGGACAAGCATCATCAAATCCACAGTTAGCGGGTTTAGTTAAACCGGAATTAGAAGTCTTAAATGCTACACTTAATAAACTAGACTATAATGTGATTCGGATTGCTGCCTTTGGTTTGGTTAGTCGTGGCAAGTCAGCAGTTTTGAATGCTTTAATAGGGCAAAAGCTTCTGCAAACAGGCCCCCTTCATGGCGTAACTCAGTATCCTCGTTCTATAAGTTGGAATCCTGCTGGCAAAGTACAAGTAGAACTAATTGATACACCTGGATTAGATGAAATTGCGGGAGAAGCGCGATCGCAAATGGCAAAAGAAGTCGCACGTCAGGCAGATTTAATTTTATTTGTCGTTGCTGGCGATATCACTCGCACTGAATATCAAGCTTTATGTGAATTGCGCTATAGCCAAAAGCCTCTAATTCTGGTGTTTAACAAAATAGACTTGTACCCAGATACAGATCGAGCAAAAATTTACCAAAATCTCCAACAACTTGGTGCGGGTAATCTGCAAGCAAAACCTCTACAACCTGATGAAATTGTTATGGTAGCGGCGGAGCCAGCACCCCTTGAAGTGCGGGTTGAGTATCCTGATGGCAAGGTGGCTTATGAATGGGAAGCACCATCGCCACAAATAGACGAACTCAAACAGACAATCCTGAAAATTCTCAACCGCGAAGGGCGATCGCTTTTAGCTTTAAACGCACTCGTACAAGCAAAAGAAGCCCAAGAGGCGATCGCGTCGAAAACTGTCGATATTCGTAATCGAGAAGCAGAAGACTTGATCTGGCAATTTACAAAGTACAAAGCTCTAGCTGTAGGATTAAATCCCATCGCTTTTTTAGATGTATTGGGCGGAACTGTAGCCGACTTGGCATTAATCCGCTCTCTTGCTCGGTTGTATGGCTTGCCCATGACTGGCTATGAAGCGAGTAAGCTTTTGAGAACAATCTTATTAAGTTCTGGTGGTTTGCTGCTCACAGAACTAGGCAGCAGTTTTATTCTAGGTTTAGGTAAAACTACAGCTGCTGTCGCCTCCGGTGATAATCCTAGCAATATTACCGCTTTTGCTGGCAGCGCGATCGCACAAGCTGGGATTGCCAGCTATGGAGCATACAGCGTCGGCAAGGCTGCCCAAGTCTATCTCGAAAAAGGTTGTAGCTGGGGGCAGTTGGGCGCTAGTACGGTAATTGCAGAAATTCTTGCCGAAGTGGAACCCAACACTATTTTGTACCGTCTGCGACAGGAATTGGGACAAAATTTGGGAATAATAGATGACTAACTTAACTTAAATATTCGCTTTAGCGCTAATTTTCCTTGAATATCGAAGTCAAACGCTTGTGGTTTCCTAACCACTCTCTGCAAACGTCTTCAGCAAGTCTTATTTCTTCGTCAGTTAAAAACTGTTCTGACATCTCAGATACCAAAATCTTAGCGACTTTAGCAGCTCTTTGATAATCTACGCCATACTTGACTAGTTCTGTGTGAAAAAACTTCTCTTTTTCGTTAGAAAACATTTTTAAATCAGTGACTAGGTTTGTTAAGGTTGATTAAGTTATGTGTATATTTTCTACAAATTATAAAGCGAGTGCTTCTAGCTGGGGGCAGATCGGTTAATAACTTAATCTTTTCTTTATTCCTTTTGGCGATCGCTTTATAATTGCCTCTCTCGTTTGAATCAGACCAAAAGATAATATCTCAGATCATAGTCAAACTATTTCTTGTTCGTCAAATCTGAAAATTTGGTTTTTATTTTTTAACCTTCAAAATAACATCAAAAATTACACTAGTTAAAGCAATAAAAATTAAAATTTTATTAATTATTTATAGTTTGTTCATATACAACCAATTTAAAAAAATAAATAGTTAATTATTACTATTTATTTAATTTATAAGTTAATTAGAGCTAATCACCTCATCCACAAATGATTATTTTGATTACTACTTTATTTTAAAAAGCCTATATAAACTAGAAGTGTAAGCTCATGAATTAATCTGAGCTTTCAGCCAACTTATATTGCATTATGCAAAACATAAAAACAATGGCAAAAAGTTTAGATGTAATCCAAACTTCTGTACCTTTTGATATTGAGCAAGCTATTGCCCAAGCCGTTGCTCAAGCCCATACAACCTGTGAAGTAAAAGGAAATCACTCTACTAACTGCGCTGTGGCTTGGGAAATTGTAGAGGAACTACAAGCCGAGAAATTTCATCAATTGATGACAGCAAAAAAGAAAACTGCACTAGAAATTTACTGCGAAACTCACCCAGATGCAGCTGAGTGTCGGATTTACGATGTTTAATTTTCTCTAATCTCAAGTACTGCTGATTTCGTAATTTCTTGAATAGTTTCTAAATTAGGTGATGAAGTTTCACTTTCCATTCCTAGCCACAAAAGATACTCAATATTTCCAGCTGGCCCGGTAATAGGTGAGTAAGTTAAACCTTTGAATTTCCACCCTAATTTTAGAGCGCTTTGCAACACCTGAAAAATAGCATCAGCATGATCTTTAGGATCGCGCACAACACCTTTTTTACCTACACGATTTTTGCCAACTTCAAACTGTGGCTTAACTAACAAAACCGCTTCACGGGGAGGTTGTAGTAAAAGCGACAGTGCAGGCAAAACTTTAGTTAAAGAAATAAACGACACATCTACCACTCCAAAATCAGCGTAAACTCCCCCTGTTTCTTCAGGGGGTACACCGTATAACTCTTCAGGCATAAGATGTCTTAAATTAGTGCGTTCTCGTAAAATTACTCGTGGATCGTTACGCAACTTCCAATCCACTTGCCCGTAGCCAACATCAACCCCATAAACTTGTTTTGCCCCAGCTTGCAACAAACAATCAGTAAAACCCCCTGTAGAAATACCGCCATCCAGGCAAATACGCCCTTTTACAGAAATAGTAAAAGTTTCTAACGCCTTGGCAAGCTTTTCTCCACCACGAGAAACAAAACGCGATCGCTCTTTGACTTGAATTTGAGCCGACGTTTCAACTTCTGTTCCTGGCTTATCCAACACCTGCTGATTCACAGTTACCTCACCCGCCTGAATTAACCGTTGTGCTTGCTGACGGGAAGTACACAACCCCAAATCTACTAACAAAGTATCTAATCGCTGCTTAACCAATTTTCTGTTCTACGAGTGTTTTTGCTTACTGTCTCATGTATTTTCTAATTATCACTTGTAGAAGGCAGAAAGCAGAGGGCAGAGGAGCCAGCGCGTTGCGGAGCCAGTGCGCCCTTGCGGGTTAAGCGCGTTGTAGCACCTGGCGTCGGGTTAAGCGCGTTGTAGACGCCCAGAGGGCGGCTTCCCGCAGGGTAGCACCTGGCGTCACCAAAAGACGACGGGGAAGCCCGTTCCTTTAAGGGGCGCTCAGAATCGTCGTCCGTCGTCTTGGGGCAAGGGGCATTCATGCATTGGCCAATGCCCAATTCCCAATTCACTTCGGCCCGCTTTCATCCCCCCGACTGAAGTCTGGGGGATGAGCTTAACTGGCGTCGGCTTAAGCGCGTCGAGTGCGACTGGCGTGGCAGAAGGAAGTATTATGTAGGGTGTGTTAAGGACTCAGTCCTAACGCACCGAAGCATTTAGAGCGTGTGTTACGCTTCGCTGGCACACCCTACCACATATTTCAAAAATAAAATCAAATACAAAATATAAGTCCTATAGGAATGAAGTAATTAATTTTTAGTATTAAAAAAAAGTAAACGCACCTTGTCAATCAAGCCAAAGTGCGATAGATCAATTTTTTTAGATCTGGAATTGACTACTGCAAAGTGACAGAAAGAACTAGATAAAAAGCAGATTATATTAAGCATTAAAACTTGCGTTCTCTTGCCTTTTGCCTTTTGCCCTCTGCCTCCTGCCTTCTTGCACTAAATATCCTGCTCGCTCAATTCTCTAGTCATATAGTCAAATGGCTCGTCTACAAAGCTAGTATCAGCAATACCAGCCGCTTGTGCTTGCTCCTTCGCAATATCCTTCATAATCTGAATACCACGGACTGTAGGGCCAATGGGAACCCCCAGAGAATTGTAGGTTTCCCGCAAACCTTGCAATACTCGCTCATCTAGCACATCCATACTACCAGCTACGATCGCATAGGTAGCATAGCGCAAGTAGTAGTCCATATCGCGCAAACAAGCTGCATACCGACGAGTAGTGTAGGCATTGCCGCCAGGACGAATCAACTCTGGCTGTTCTTCAAATAATTGAGAACCAGCCTGCTTGACAATTGCTGAGGCATTAGAATTGATAGCTCCTGCTGCTTGCACGCGCTTCGTGCCACTTTCAAAATAAGATTTGAGGCTGTCGATCGCATTCCGGTCAAAATAGCGCCCAGCAACGTCATAATTCTTAATTAAGCTTGTGACTGCGTCCCGCATTCCTTTTTCTCCCAATCTTTCCTATCTATGGTTTGATATTTATTTGACTGTTTTTAGTAAGCTGCTAATTTTTGTGCCAATAAATATTTTTTTTAAGAAACCCAGGCACAAAAACAATGTATGCGCTAATTAAGGATTCTAAGCCAAAGTTGTCCCTATGAGATGAACTGTCAAGTTTTGTAGAGTTGGTTAGCAAAGGTTAATATAAGCTGTAAACTTCAAAACCGTAACAAATAATACAAAATGCACCTATTTTATCTCCTTAGGATATTGCAGGGTGTCTCTAGATTTGGGTTTATCCGAATAGGGTCAGCGTGCATTAACATTGTGGTTTACTGTACTAAAACGGTACTAAAACGGTAGAGAAGGAGTAGCCATGACAACCCCACAAGAAGTCCTGAAACAAATTCGGGACAAAAATATTCAGATGATTGATCTGAAATTCATCGATATGCCAGGTATTTGGCAGCACCTGACAGTGTTCCACAACCAAATCGATGAAAGTAGCTTTACAGACGGTGTACCTTTTGACGGTTCCAGCATTCGGGGTTGGAAAGCCATCAACGAATCAGATATGGCAATGGTTCTCGATCCAAACACTGCCTGGATCGACCCTTTCATGCAGGAACCGACTCTCAGCATTATTTGCAGCATCAAAGAACCCCGTACAGGGGAGTGGTACAGTCGTTGTCCCCGCGTCATTGCCCAGAAAGCGATAGACTATCTGGTTTCTACAGGTGTTGGTGACACAGCGTTTTTCGGCCCGGAAGCGGAATTTTTCATCTTTGACGATGTCCGCTTTGATCAAAACTCTCACGAAGGCTACTACCATGTAGACTCAGTAGAAGGTCGTTGGAATTCCGGTAAAGCAGAAGGCCCTAACTTGGGTTACAAACCACGTTATAAAGAGGGTTACTTCCCAGTTGCTCCAACTGATACTCTGCAAGATATGCGGACGGAAATGCTGCTGACGATGGCAAACTGTGGAGTACCAATTGAAAAGCACCACCACGAAGTAGCAACTGGTGGGCAGTGTGAATTGGGTTTCCGCTTTGGTAAATTAATCGAAGCAGCTGATTGGTTGATGACATACAAATACGTCATCAAGAATGTAGCTAGTAAATATGGTAGAACCGTTACCTTTATGCCCAAACCAGTCTTCCAAGACAATGGTTCTGGGATGCACACCCACCAATCCATTTGGAAAGACGGGCAACCTTTATTTGCAGGCGATAAATATGCTGGCTTGAGCGAAACCGCACTGTACTACATCGGTGGTATTCTCAAACACGCACCTGCATTGTTGGCGATTACCAACCCTACCACCAACTCCTACAAGCGCCTCGTGCCTGGTTACGAAGCACCAGTAAACTTGGCTTACTCCCAAGGTAACCGTTCTGCTTCGATTCGTATCCCTCTGTCTGGCACTAACCCCAAAGCCAAGCGCTTAGAATTCCGTTGTCCTGATGCTACATCTAACCCTTACTTGGCATTTGCTGCCATGCTCTGTGCTGGCTTAGATGGTATCAAGAACAAAATCGAGCCTGGCGAACCTTTGGATAAAAACATTTATGAACTCTCCCCAGAAGAACTGGCGAAAGTTCCTTCTACTCCTGGTTCTCTAGAATTGGCATTAGAAGCGCTAGAGAACGATCATGCCTTCTTGACTGAACCAGGCGTATTTACAGAAGACTTCATTGAAACTTGGATTTCTTACAAGCTAGATAATGAAGTTAACCCCATGCGGTTACGTCCCCATCCCTATGAATTTTCTCTTTATTACGACTGTTAATTGGAAGGGGCTAGGGACTAGGGACTAGAGGCTAGTAGTTCATCGCATTAATTACGATGGTTGTATTAATTTCGTAGTAAGGACTTTAGTCCATGAGCGTGTGCATCGCTTACTACGAACACCTCAAAACAATGCGATAGCTTACTAGAAACTAACATTTTAACGCTGACGGCAAAACTAGTCCCAATCAATGCATAAATTTAGCCACCCACTAAGGGTGGCTTTTTTGGCTTTTTATTTGTTGGTCGTTGGTTGTTCATAACAACTACCACCTTTCAACTCCCAACTATCAAACTCTGACTATCTAGCTCATAGCCGCGTTGCTGCGATCATAAGTCATCCGAGCATTAGGATCTATTTTCCCTTGAATCGGATTCCAGTAATGGGATACTTCTCCAGGAAGACCGATTTCTTCGCCTGTGCGTTCTAACATCGACTGTTGACGATTTTTAATCAGTTGATAATGACGCATCATTAAAGCACGAGCTCTTTCTTGAGTAGACATAATCTAACTTCTCCCTGCTGTTCTAGTATATTTTTTCCTCTATCAATAATCTATCAAATCAATTCTGTATCAGTTGTTACGGATTGATACATTTTAACAAAAATTAATATTGTATATGATTGCGAGCCAGCACGAATGGAATAGTGGGGGTTGATAGCCTAATTAAAATCATTGAAAATCTTCCCATTTTGCCTAAAAGCAAATAATGAATAACATCCCTCTTGAGATTCGTTTCACTTAGGATATAAATCCTTCTTAAGGTGAATGATTTATCAGTAAAAAATATTAAATGTAGGTAAATAAAAGTAAATCAAAATTATATTATTTCTATCTCTGATATTTTTATTAAGCTGAATTCAAGAAGCTTGTCAGCATAGAAAATCTACTATCAAGTTTGTCACAAAATATTAAGCTGAGATTTGAGAAATTAATTTTTTCCTACGTTAACATTAGAAATAAGTTTTACAAAACTTCATAAAAGCAGATGACTGTTGCTTATCCACGGAAATTTCAGAACGCTTTGAGTGCGAGGGACATTTTGAAAGGAGTGATCGGCGATCGCGAACTCCATCTCATCACCCTCAACCGTTATCGTTATAGCGAACAACGCAGTTGCAAAGATCTCACAGAATTAATTGAAAAACTCGACGGCAAGCCAGTTGAACTGGTACGAGACTTGTCTCACCACATTAGTGACGAAGCTCGTCATGCTATGTGGTTAACTGATGTATTGGTTGAATTAGGAGCCAATGTTGGTAATCCTCCGGGAAATTCATACATAGATGAATTTGAACGGCTGCTTGATCACGAACAAAAAGATCCAGCCAAAGACCGTGACGATTTTGTAATTTCTGCCCTTGCTGCCATTAACGTCACAGAAAAACGCGGTTGTGAATATTTCTCTGCCCACATTTATGCTCTCAAGCAGGGGCCGCAGACAGAAGAAAATATTAAGATTCGCGAAACCATAGAAAAAATTTTGCCAGAGGAGGCAGGACATGTTCGCTGGGGCAATCGTTTGTTAGGGCAGCTGGCAGACAAAAGTCCAGAACATCGACAAAAAGTCGAACAAGCCAAGCGTAAATATACTGCGATTGAACAAGCAGCATTTGAAGCCGGCATGGATATCACGCTGGGGGCAGAACTTCGACGACTAGCTAATTTAGTAGAAGTAGCAAATACAATGCCGCTTTGGCAGCGCCCTCAATACCTAATAGAGCGCTTACCCAAAACTTTGCTAGCTCCTGAGTTACAGTTCACCAGAATTGAAGTAGCACAAAGAGTTTGGCAGCGAGATCCACAAGCTTTTATCGAAAAGTTTGTGCCAATGTTTTTGAATGGCTTAAAGCCTAAGGACTACAACCGTGAGAAAACAACTGCTTAAAACAGGCAGAACTAATATATTCTTTTGACAGTTCACAGGTGCTCAGAACCCTGACTTGTTTGAAAATTCGGGGTTCTACAGCCTCTAATAATTTGTGTGGTGGACTACTCAATAAGGGCTGACGCGGAGAAATTCTCTGCGTCTTTTTCATTTTTCAATCAAATCGTAATTAACCTAGATCCTGAAATATTTGTTTAGCAATTAATATTTTCTACTAGCAACCAGTTACCTGCTTGATTTAAACGTCCGTATATTTTAAGCGTTTGTTGGTTGTGGAGACTATTTTGTAATTGCTCATTTATAGGCGATCGCAAAGTTACAAGCTGCCAAGTTTGCCCTTGATATGGGGCTGGCGTAGTAATAGTAAATCTGTAATCTTGCGGAGCCAATTTGTGTAAAATTCCGCTAAAAGAGTTAGAGTATTTTTCTTGAAAGTACTGAGCAGGTAATGAATCAGGACAATTGCCACTCACTGGATAAGTCTCTGGGTTGTCTAGGTAATGTAGTTGCCATTGCAACCACTGAGGATGAAGAGGTGATAAGTTAAATAATGGAATAATTGCTGCGGGCGATCGCCGATCTCGTAGTAAAGCTTCCTGCAAGACTCTTACAGGTAAATCCCTCGGTTGACAATTCAACTCTACACAAATAGCAGCAGCCATTCCCACCGCTTGACCGATACCCATTACTACAGGTTGCAATCTCGTTGCTCCATTAGCAATATGAGATACAGAAATATTCTTTTCACATACCAATAAACCATCAGTCTCTACTGGAATGAGACAACGGTAGGGAATTGTAAAAGGAGTACCCGTCCAACGTCCACCCCAGCGAATGGATTTTGGTTGCAACTCAAACTTTATACCCGGATAATGATGGTCGTTAGCGTAATTACCAATAGCGATCACATCTTCTTTTAGCGCTGCAACTCTAGCTCCTGTTATTGGTAAAATATCTTGTTCTGTAACAGTTGTTAGCCCTACTAAGCGGCGACTTTCCCGGTAGTAAGGATAAAGTGCAAAAGCGCCTGTTTGATTTGAAATTTTGGGAAAAATATTATTTGCCAAACCAAAGCGACGACCTAATTGAGATTGAATATAACAGGCAAAATTTTGACTATGATAGAGGCATTCTGTTTCAAACTCACGTCGTGTCGTTTCTGACTCAATTAGTCGTGATACTCCTTCACCATAGTCATTACCACAAATAGGCCAATTCATCATAAACAGGCCCCCTGGTAATCGCCCATAATTTAAAAATGCCTCTGCACCATAGTTATCCCAAGCGCCAGCAAACAGTGACGGTTCGTAATTAGGTGCAGCCTGTATTTCTGGGGCAACAATCTCACCATAATCTTGTAACAAGACTACCCAAGTAGGAGCCTGCACGGGATATTTTGCTGTTAAAGCATTAAAACTAACTGGAGCGCTGGGTTCTCCCCACTCAGATTGTAATTCCCAACCCCAACGGTAAGGTATCTCAGCCAAAGCCAACAAATCCCCCAATTCCGTTCCATCAAGAATTACCTTAGCTTGAACGGTAAAATCTTTAAACTCAACAGCAGTTACACAATTTCCTTCCCGAACAACCGAGCGCGGTACTTGTCCAGAAATCCAAGTCAGATTCGGCAACTCTCGTACCCAATCTGCAAAAACCTCCGCACCAACACGCGGATCGTAGCTAAAAAAGCTTACCCAACTGTTATCTAATCCTCCTGATTGTCGCTGCTGCAACTCCCTTAAAAACTCACCCCATAAACCTGTTTGAAAAGCTTCTAGCTCATTGCCATCAGGTGCAGATACTCCAGCAGAAGTTAGCATTCCTCCTAACCACGGAAATTCACTCACGAGGATAGTTTTTGCTCCCCGCCGCGCTGCTTGAATAGCAGCAGCAGTTCCCCCTGCTCCGCCACCGACAACTAAGACATCAGCTGTGTATGTCTGATTCATCATCTCTTTTCTTTGTGCGTAAACCGTCAAAACATGACAATGCCGTATCAAATTGTACTAGACACTAACGTACTACTAGCTGGTCTATACTCCAGCCGTGGCGCATCCTACAAGCTGTTAATAATGCTTAACGATTCTCGTTGGCAGTTAAATATTTCTATCGCCTTAATCTTCGAGTACGAAGAAATTCTCAAACCGCAGAAAAATTTGGCATTTGAGTATTAACTCCTAAAGAATTCTTACAATATGTAGGAGAGATATCATGAGCAACTTAAACGTACAAATTCCCGATTCTTTATATAAACAAATTGAAGCCTTAGCAGCCAAAGAAAATATGTCCCTTGAACAACTTGTAGCGATCGCCCTACCGGCACAAGTTTCAGCATGGATGCCCAAAGATTATATAGAAGAAAAAGCAAAACGCGGTAGTTGGAATAAATTTCAGCAAGTTTTAAATAAAGTTCCTAATGTGGTTCTGAACTTTTGCAAAGATGCTCAATAAATTCTGGGTAATTCTCTAAGTCTTCGACTGACTGCAACGGTGGCATTTCAATCCAAGTAGCCTCTGCGTGTAACTTGTCTACATAGGCATAAAAGGCTTCTTGATCGTCTCGGTGAGCAAGCACGTAGGCGTGTAAATCTTTCCGGCTCATTGCTTTGAAGTCAGGCTTACTCATCCTACATACCTCCACTTTCCGTTAGGAAATATCTCAATAATATTTTCCTCACCCGCCAGAAAGAAGACGTTGCCTGTTCGCTCATCTATGCGAACTAGATTGATAGGTAAGTAAAGCTTGCTAAACCAAACACATAGTATTGAAGCACTGGGTTTTCTGCTCTGAAGTGGGAATATTCGACATTTTTTACCCAAATCAAGTGTTAGCCTTCTGCGATCGCCTTACTGATGGGAAGAGACAACCGCAGCCATAATCTACTCAAATGCTAACTTTTAGACAAGCAACCCTAGTTTTTTCTTCTCGAACTCTTCATGGGTAATGATTCCAGCATCTCTAGCGTTCTCAAGCTGCTTAATTTTTGTAGCAAGTTCGGATTGCTTCTCTATCGCAGCCTTCTTGCTTTCATACTCCTCTTGTGTCAAGACTCCCGCAGCAACAGCGGCATTGAGCTTAGAAATTTGAGCATCCAATTCTGAATTAGAAGACTCTCGCATCAATTCAGCCTTTTTCATCTCAAATTCACCCTGGCTTAAAATTCCTGCATCAAGTAAGCCCTTGAGTTTCATAAGTTTTTCTTCAGTATTAGCATTCTGCTTACTAGCTTGCATCTGTCCTTCCATTTCCAGCTTTTTGGTGTTGTAAGCAACTTCATCAATGAAGCCCTGTTCATAGGCATCTTGAAGCTGTTTTAGTTTCTCTTCCAAAGTACTTTGAGCCTTCATGACAACCAATTCTTGAGTAGACTTGGCTTTTTCACCAAACATTACCTTCTGATCGATGAAATTCCACAAATCACTCTCTATTTTCTTTGACCAGCCTGCTGTAAAGCCACTGATAAGCAGAGTAGCACCACCTGTCAAAACTGCTGCAATGCCGCCAGCAGCTAGATTTGATGCCCATTCACCAGTGCTAAGTTCCACAGAAAAATCATTCGTTTGTCCTTGAATCAAAACGTTGAATGCTCTGGATGCACCAACCGCCTTCCGCCACATCTCGGTTTTTGCAGCTTGCAAGAACCAAGCTCCGTCTGTTCTATTAGTTTGTGTCTGATAGCCCTGTTCAGTGAACCAGGTTTCAATATCTCTAAACAAAACATCTAGATCCCGATTTTTGTTTTGGTAAGTTTTTTTAGCCATATTTGTCCCTTATAAATACTTGCCATGTACGCAGAATTGTGAAATCCGCCTCTGCTTATGATTCCCTATGTCTAAACTGGATTAACTTTCTGACGAAAAATAACTGGTCTTTACTAAAAACAAAAAAATTATTTATTTCTTGTTTTTCGATTATTTCGTTTATGTAATATGTAATATGTTATTCTGGATAAGCTAGAAGTATTTTGTCTCTTAAAAGCATCATGTTAAGGCCGCCAACAGAGTCAGTAATGGCTAAACAGCAAGAAGTGGAATCCATCAGACAATTGGCACGCATACTGACACATGAAGGCTCCCAAGCAAAACTTGTAGGAGCTAACGGAGAAGAGATTTACATTCCTGAAAGTATTTGTCAAGTGCTGCGTCAAGTTGTCAATGCGATGGCATCTGGTAAGGCTATATCTATAGTCCCCGAAGAGCAGGAGATGACAACACAGCAAGCTGCTGACTTTCTCAATGTTTCACGTCCCTATTTAATCAAGTTATTAGAACAAGGGGAAATTCCTTACATCAAGGTGGGTTCCCATCGGCGTGTGCGCTTAGAGGATTTGAAGAAATACAAGCAACAGCGATCTCAAAAACGTAGCCAATTTTTAAAGCAATTAGTCGAACTTAGTGAAGAAGCAGGTTTGTACGAGGACGAGTAATTACAACAGTAAAATTACTATGCTCAAAGTTCTCTTAGATGCCTGCGTGTTATTTCCTATGTATCTACGCAATACTTTGTTATCGACAGCTGAAGCGGGTTTATATATACACTTATTGGTCACAGAAAATTTTAGATGAAGCATTGGGCAATCTTGTTGTGAAAGGGAAAATTTCTGCTGAGAAAGCTACAATCCTTGAAGAGCTAATGAAAGCAGCTTTTCCTGAAGCAATGATTCAAGTACCAGTAGGGCTTGAGCAAGCTATGACAAATCACCCTAAAGATCGTCATGTTCTTGCTGCTGCGGTAGTAGCGAGGGCTGATATTATTGTTACTAAAAATCTTACAGACTTTGATGCCCAAGCTTTAACTCCTTGGAATATTCAAGCACAGTTACCAGATAATTTTCTGAGTGACCTATTCGACCATTACCCTGAAGAGATGGTTCAAGTAGTGCGGAAACAGTCTCAAAAGTATCGAAGACACTCCCTGACTGTTACAGAATTACTTGCTTTATTAAATAAGCCCGATGGAGCGAATTTATCAAAATTTGTAAGTAAAATTCGAGAGCTTGGCTTTGATGATGTTTTATAGTCACAGCAGCATTACAAACAAAATATCTCAAAATTCATAGCTTAAAGAACGCCTGTAGTGTTAAATCTAAGATCGTTGAGCGGTGAGAGATCAACGTGAAAGCACAGGTATTTAGAGGCGTCAATCAACTTTCTTACGAAGAGATTCCCGAACCCACACTCCAAGCAGATGAAGTGCTGGTACAGGTGCGGGTAGTGGGGTTGTGTCAGTCGGATATTAAAAAAATTCGTTATCCCTTATATGAACCGCCGCGCATCTTTGGGCATGAAACTGCGGGAACCATTGCAGCAGTGGGTGCAGAGGTAAAAAATTGGCAAGTAGGGCAAAGAGTAGCAGTGATGCACCATATCCCTTGTATGCGTTGCGATTACTGCCTAAATGACAATTTCTCGATGTGCGATACCTATAAAAATATCTGCACTACAGCAGGATTTGCACCCAGTGGCGGCGGTTTTGCCGATTATGTGAAGGTTCCTGGTCATATTGTCCGCAATGGTGGGCTAATTCCCATTCCCGATAATATCAGTTTTGAAGAAGCAAGCTTTGTTGAACCAACGAATTGTTGTCTCAAGGCAGTGAAAAAAGCGCAAATTGCTCCTGGGCAAACGGTTTTGATTACTGGGGCGGGGCCAATTGGGTTAATGTTTGTGATGTTGGTAAAATATTTTGGGGCGAAAGCGATCGCTACCGATTTAATTCCCTCCCGCATTGAAAAAGCTTTGGCTGTGGGTGCGGAAGCGGCGTTTGATGCTCGTGATGCCGATTTACCAAACAAAATTAAAGCACTCACTAACGGTATGGGTGTAGATGTCACTCTGCTTGCCGTGCCTAGCGAAAAAGCTTTCTTTCAAGCCCTCGACTGTACTCGCAAAGGTGGGAAAATCCTCTTTTTTGCCGAGTTTCCCGATGAAGTGGAAATTCCTCTCAACCCAAATATTCTCTACCGTCGAGAAATAGACTTGATTGGCAGTTACAGTTCATCTTACCGCCTGCAAAGTCTATCGGCAGACATTGTCTTTAATCGCCGTATTAACGTGCAAGCATTAATTAGCGATCGCTATCCCTTGAAAGATTTATCTCAAGCTGTAGAGCAAGCGATCGCACCTACGCCGGATACGTACAAGATTTTGATTTATCCACAATAATCTAGGTATTGGGGATTGGGGATTGGGGATTAGGAAAAAACGCGGAAGGGGAAGGATTGTGACTCACGTCTTCTCCCCTTGTCTCCTTGTCTCCCCTACTCCTTGTCCTCTTACTAGCCCCTAACCTCTAGCCCCTATGCTCATAGTAGCCTTACTAGCTTTCTACCTCGCCTTCAACCTTGGCGCAAATGATGTTGCTAACGCAATGGGAACATCTGTAGGTTCCAAAGCTGTTACTCTCAAACAGGCATTGATAATTGCTGGTGTATTAGAATTTACAGGTGCAGTTCTGTTTGGGCATAAAGTCTCGGAAACTCTAGCAACAGAAATTGCTAATCCCAGCTTATTTGTCGATACGCCACAAATGTTAGTTATTGGCATGGTGACGGTGCTGATAAGTTGCGGTTTATGGTTGCAAATTGCTACCTCACGAGGTTTACCTGTTTCTTCTTCTCATGCTACCGTTGGCGCGATCGCTGGATTTAGTTGGGTAGCTTTTGGAATCAGTGCGATTGATTGGTCATCGATTGCACTCATCACTCTCGGCTGGATTGTCACACCATTAATCAGCGGTACAATTGCCGCTTTATTTTATAGTCAAATTAAACGCTGGATTTTAGAGCAACCGCATCAATTAAAACAATTAAATGAGTGGATTCCCTGGTTAAGTGTTATGTTACTAGGGATATTTGGCATTATTGTTTTACCATCTGTCACTCAACCAATCGCCAATTTTTTGATTGGGGAAGTAGGAATAAAAATACCTGCCCATGACATTCCATTATTTGTGGGAGGAATTGCAGCAGTTGGGCTAAGTCTTTACAGTTGGCGGCAGCTAGAGGGAGAGAAGGGGAAAGTAGCACAAAGCCAATCCAAATTTCAAAATCCTGTTGAAGGTTTATTTGGAAAATTTCAACTTTTGAGTGCTTGCTTTGTTGCCTTTGCCCACGGCTCTAACGATGTTGGCAATGCGATCGCCCCTCTAGCAGCGATCGCTTACATTAATGCTACTGGTAGCGTACCCATCAGTGGCATTACTATTCCCATCTGGATTTTAATTTTAGGCGGTGTTGGTATCGTTACCGGCTTGGCTATCTGGGGCAAAAAAGTTATTGCCACAATTGGGGAAAGTATTATTTCCCTGCAACCGAGTAGTGGATTTTGTGCCGAACTTGCAACCGCTACCACAATCTTACTCGCCTCCCGTCTAGGGCTACCTGTTTCCACTTCCCACGCTCTTGTCGGTGGTGTAGTTGGTATTGGATTGATACAAAATCCTCAGTCAGTTCAATTGAAAACTCTTCAAGGTATTGCTGCTGCTTGGCTTGTGACAGTTCCTGTTAGTGCCGGGTTAAGCGCTCTTATCTTCAGTATTGCCAGGATTTTAGATTGGTAAGACTTTGGGTTAGAGGTTTTACTGCTTTCGGAGCGGAGAATCTCGCGTTCTGAACCAAGCATTGCTAGACAATCTTAATCACTAAGTACAAAGGTAATTCTAGTGAATTCGGATTTGTGCTACTAAAGTACGGGCAAGTTACGCAAGTATTTCTTACCGATCATTATTTTTTTCAATCAGTCTTGATACTTTCACCAATATCGGAAATAACTGTATTCAAAAATACATTATTACTACCCAAGATTCATGTGATTGCAGCTCTTTTCTATAATTGCCATAAAAAGAAGAGCTATTTTTGATAGGAGCCAGTCCTGGTAGATTATTCAAGACGTAAGGATTAAAATAGTGAGTAATCTTTCAATAATCGCATGATAAAAATAATACTTTGAAATTCTTATATATCAAATTATAAAAATCATGGATTAATGTGATATTTTTTATCATAAAAAACAATCTAGAGTAATCGTTGATTTTAACTAAATGATTTATCTGACACAATACGGGAAATATTTAAGAAGCAAAAACGGCAACTAAGTGAATGAAAAGCTGCTTGACTGTTAAGGGTCAGAGGTAAAAAACCAATGGGGCGATTTGAGAAGCGATCGGAAAACTCACGAATACAAGGTGATCCATTTGGAGAAGCAGATACTGCTTTACGGGCTTTAACTGATGAATTGCAAATTATTCAGCGGACTTTACTCAAGTCTTTGCGGGAAGATGTCAAACAACTGCAAGGGGACAAAATCCGCCTCAGCGAGGATGTCAAACGTCTGCAACAAGAAAAAGAAGAACTGCTTCAGGGTTTGCAGGCAAGTGAAATGCAAGGATTATTGCGTCAGTTAGCTCAAGTTTTAGCAACTCATATTTCCTCGCAACTCCAATCCTCACTAGAAGCTTTCGCAAGCCAAGCTATTGAACCAAGTAGTGAGGGCAGTAATAACTCCATAACCGAAAACGAAGTCAGACAACTGCTTGGATCATTAGATGACAGTCTCACCATCACTTTTCACACTCTCCAACATGAGTTGAAGAATTATCAAAGCAGCCTTTCCCGACAATTGTCTCAGATGTCAATGCAACAACAACAAGGGGAAGAAATATTAGCAGAATTGGTGAATCGTTTACGCACAGAATTAGAAAAAACCACAACAGAATCTCTCCCAACTGTCATCCAAGCAGAATCAGCTATTGAGAATGAATTTTTTCAAAAAGGGCAGCAAGGTGGCTTTGAGGCTGTGACAAAGTTGCAGCAAGACACCATAATCATAGAACCTAATACTCCACAAACAAGTCTGTCATCCACACCTTCCACTGCTAGTTCTCTAGTACCAAGAAAGCTGCAAAAAATCGACAATATATCGCCTTCATCTTCTGCACTAACCATTACACCATCCCAATCGCCATCAGTACCAAAGCAAAAAGTTACACCTGCGCCAGCACCTACATCCTCAATGCCAGTGACAACAACATCGTTGTCAGTAATTGGTGTTTGCTTATTAGTTTTATCTACGGTGGTTTCATCGCTATATAACATAGCTATTAAAGTGATTTTTCATTCAGATACTCAGATATTTGGAGTATTTGATGTCAAGCAACTGTTACTGCCAACACTGGGTAATATCTTGCTAATTTTAACACTAAGGATGCTAGTAGTTGTACCAATGATGTTGGTGTTAGCTCCGATGCTACACTCCCAAGTATGGGAAGACTTGCAAAATTTGATCGAGTCCTCACAAAAAAAGCGCTACAAGACTCATAACAAATACAAGCAAGTATTGTTTTTATCCGTACTGAGTGGATGCTTTTTATTTTTATCACAAGTATTAATCTATTCTGCTGTTAGTCAACTGCCTACAGGGATGGCGATCGCCTTATTCTTTATTTATCCAGCAATTGGTGGGCTATTGGGGTGGTTTTTATTTCGCGATCGCCCTACTTCTGCCCGCTTGATTGCGATCGCTTGTATTTGCTTGGGGCAGATGTTGGTTTTAGGAGGCTCTACAAGTATCGGTTCAGATGTTACTGTTGGTGGAATTATAGCGATCGCCTCAGGAGTGGCTTTTGCCATCTACGTGATTCTGACTCGTATCTGTGCTGCAAAAATACACCCAGTAACTTTTACATTGATCAACTTCGCTACTATGCTCCTACTATCCTTCGTTAGTTTGATACTCACACTACCGACTAACTGGAGCCTCCAACTTCAATCCAACAATTTAATCGAATTGATCCTCAGCGCTTTTATCTTAGGTGTATTTACTCTGTGTGGTTATTTGTTTAATAACGTTGGTATTCGCAAAGTAGGAGCTTCGCGTTCAGCACTTTTAGGTGCAACAGTTCCTGCTTTAACCACGATTTTCGCTGCGTTGATTATTCAAGAATCTTTGCAACTAGTACAAGTCTTAGGAGTTGTGTTTGTCACTTGTGGTGTAGCCGCTTTTAGCTACGAAAAAATCCGAAACAATACCAAAACGTCTCAAACAACTAGCTAATCGAAATCTAAAGAAAAACTCAAATCCTCAGAAAAATCTTTGAGGAGAAACATAAAAATTGCACAAAGCTGAGATATGAATAGAGGTTTCAGCCACTTTAGAAAAAAAGTTTTAACCAAAAAAGCAAATTTGTAAATGTTTTTACATATGGGGTGAATGGAAATTGCTAAGATGACCAAAAATCTTTATAAAAGACTCAAGGTTTCTTCTGCGTTGAATCACCACCTTAAATTTGAGGACTATGACTTTCCCTCAAGATCATCCACCTTACAATCAAAACTTCACCATAATTTTGGCAATCCAAAACAGTTCGCGATACATATTGTGTTCTGTTATTGGCCAAAAGTATTAATGGCAAAGAGGTGGACAACTCGCAGTTTAGCGGGAATGGGAAATTTCTTGTTGTTGTATCCTCACACTTGACCAAATTGCTATGATTTTCTGACAAAAAAATTGCTTCTTCAGAAGCATTGTGAGCCTCCAATTACACACATTGCCCAAACACAGACGTTTGGGCAAAACTTGCTTACAACGCTACCAAAAGAAGAATTTGAATCAGGTAGACAATTCTGCCAAATTGCCAGAAAATACTGATTAAATCACTATTATGACTACCAATAATTCACATTGTTAAAGCATAATAGATCATCTGAGTAAAACATCGCTTTCAGTCGGGTGTATATCACATAATTTTTATTGACTGAAAACTGTAAACGTGCTAAACGGCTGTCTGTAATATGAGTAACGACGTAGATCTGATCAAACGCCTCGGCCCCAGTGCGATGGATCAGATCATGCTTTATCTGGCTTTTAGTGCCATGCGGACGAGTGGACACAGGCATGGGGCATTTTTAGATGCAGCCGCAACCGCAGCTAAGTGTGCTATTTATATGACCTATCTAGAGCAGGGACAAAACCTGCGCATGACAGGGCATTTGCATCACTTAGAACCGAAGCGGGTAAAAGCCATTGTCGAGGAAGTTAGACAGGCATTGACTGAGGGTAAATTGCTGAAGATGCTCGGTTCTCAAGAACCGCGTTATCTCATTCAATTTCCTTATGTTTGGATGGAAAAGTATCCTTGGCGTCCAGGACGTTCCCGCGTACCTGGTACAAGTCTAACTAGCGAAGAAAAAAGACAAATTGAGCAAAAATTACCGCCAAATTTGCCTGATGCTCAGTTGATTACTTCCTTTGAATTTCTAGAGCTAATAGAATTTCTGCACAAGCGATCGCAGGAAGACTTGCCAAAAGAACACCAAATGCCTTTGAGTGAAGCCCTAGCGGAGCATATTAAGCGCCGTCTGCTTTATTCTGGTACGGTAACTCGCATCGATTCTCCTTGGGGAATGCCCTTCTATGCTCTGACTCGTCCTTTTTATGCCCCAGTTGACGATCAAGAGCGTACTTACATTACAGTGGAAGATACAGCTCGCTACTTCCGTATGATGCGAGATTGGGCAGAAAAAAGACCTAATACCATGCGAGTTTTGGAAGAACTAGATATTCCACCAGAAAAGCTAGAGCAAGCGATGGAAGAATTGGATGAAATTACCCGTGCTTGGGCAGATAAATATCACAAAGACGGAGGAGAACCAACAATTTTACAGATGGTTGTTGGCAAAAAAGAAGACTAACTATCACATACAAAAAAGCTGTCTCTATATTTATATTGGGAAATTGATAGCAGTAAATACCAGTACTTTGAGTCCACCAACTGGTGGATTCAAAGCCAAGATTTTTTTCTAGAGAAAAAAGATACTGGTTTATAGAGCAATATCCCAATCAGATCCCCTTTAACCCTTCATATGACTGTTAGGATTTGGGGAAACTGACTTATTTTAGAAGGTAATAATTTTTAGTACTATCTGGGATTAAAATTCTCTGGTGGAACTGTACCTGGTTCTACCGGAGTTGTATTTGGATTTTCCGGGGGAACTGTATTTGGTTCTACCGGAGTTGGTACAGTTTCAAAACTTGGTTGAAATGGTGTATTTGTGGGGTTAGCAGGGACAAAAGATGGCAAAAAGCCAGTAACACCGAAATCGCTACCATCGATACAAGTATTTAAAGCCTGGGATGGATCTAAGTCATTTGCTAAACGCAAACCCACTACACACTGAGCAAAGCGCACTGGCAACAAACTGCGACTGCAATAATCTAATACTGCTGGGTTAGCTGTCTCCTTCGTATTCTGACTAATAGAAACGACGCATCTACGTAAATCATCAGGACGCCGTGCTTGGCGACAACGAGGAAGGGCATCCACCGCAGCAATTTGCGTCTGTCGTTCAATTCTAGTTACGCAAGAAGATAAATCTCTAGGACGCAAAGCAGCTGCACAAGCTTGTGAAGCTGGTTCTATAGCGATCCCCGCATTTACAAGTTGATCTGCACAAACACGATAATCCTGAGGATTTCCGTAAGACTCGTATGAAGCCATACTGGGAAGAGCCATTGCTACCCATCCCAGCATAGTCAACGTTGGTGCAGTTATAACAGTGCCAACAGCCCTCCAAGGGGCTAGTTTAGCTTTGAGCATAAATTTGTGTGGATACTTGCTGTTTTTTCTTTCTGGCATTTCCGTTCTGCTCCAGTCACCCAAGATTATGCTATCCGATCTTAAAAGTTTGCTTGCGCTCCTTCTATTAAGATAAATAGTATTTCGGCAAGAAGCTTTAGAGTATGCCAACCCGCCAATAAAACTGTAAAAGGGACTGGGGACTGGGGACTAGGGATTGGGGAATAGATCCTTCCCAACACCCAGCACCGAATCTCCAGCACCGGGAGTGCTGCGACCAGTTGAAGACATAAAATTTTGAGCTAGATTACAGTGGTGATGAATACCATCACTGATATAATTACTATTTGGAGTTTTCGCTACTCCAAAAATGCGTTGCTAACCTTGCCAATGCTTTTAAATCTTGAAGACTTTAACTATGCCTTAGATATAATGCGTAATGGCAACCTAAAATCTAAACCAAAAAGTACTGCAAAACTAATACTTGAGGTTTAAACAGTACGACGAGGCACGTCGAAACTGACTCTTAGTTTATAAGAGTGAACGCTTGGTAGACACTGTGTTGGGGAGGCAGTCAGTTACCCATTAGAAATTTTGAGTGGCAAAACCGCCCCTCAGAGCTTTAGAGGGTTTCCTCCGTTGCAGAAACTACCGTTGACTCTGCTCAACGGTCTAACCAGTGTTGTAGACAAAAGCAACTTTGACATGGTGTAGGCAACTGCATACAGTTTGAGTGCGCCCAATCGACCAAGAATCTCTGGCTCTTTTCGTCAGAGAATGTCACAATGAAAAATTTGGCAACATTTGAATCAGGATTAGATTAAGGAAACTCATGTCCCGATATAGAGGACCACGTCTTAGAATTGTACGTCGCCTGGGCGAATTGCCAGGATTAACTCGTAAAAGCGCTAGACGCTCTTACCCCCCCGGACAGCACGGACAAAACCGTAAAAAGCGCTCTGAGTACGCTATCCGTCTCGAAGAAAAGCAAAAACTTCGTCTCAACTATGGCTTAACAGAAAAGCAACTACTGCGTTACGTGCGCAAAGCCAGACGTGTGACTGGTTCTACCGGTCAAGTGCTGCTGCAATTGCTAGAAATGCGCCTGGATAACACAGTTTTTCGCTTGGGTATGGCTCCCACTATTCCAGCAGCCCGCCAACTAGTAAATCACGGTCACGTCACGGTTAATGGTCGTGTTGTTAATATTGCCAGTTACCAGTGCCGCCCTGGAGAAGTTATTGGCGTTAGAGACAAGGAAGCGTCCAAGAAGTTGGTGGAAGCTAACTTGCAATATCCCGGTTTGGCAAACCTGCCCAGTCATCTAGAGTTTGACAAAAATACTTTAGTTGGCAAAGTCAATGGCGTGGTTGAGCGCGAATGGGTAGCGCTGAGTGTTAATGAACTGCTCGTGGTGGAATACTACTCACGTCAAGCGTAATTATATGATTAATGGCTAACGGCTAATAGAAACAATTAACTATTAGCTATTAGCTTTTACCCGCCAATTTGAGACATAGTACGAGTATAGGCACCTGTTTTAGTACCTGAAAAGCGCTGTTTAAAATTAATTTCAGGCTTTAGTGCCAATAATTCCCTCACCTGCTCCCGTAAGTCGGCAGTACTTATACCCGCGCGGAGAGCAGTTTTTAAATCTATTTGCCCAGTTTCATTCAATAAACACGGACGCAACCAACCATCAGCAGAAAGGCGCATCCGGTTACACCGATCGCAAAAACACTCCGACATCTGACTGATAAATCCTAGTGTTCCCTTCGCTCCGGGAATCTGAAATACATCAGCAGGCCCACTACCACGTACTTGGCTTTCTGTCAAGCCCCAACGTTCGCGGATGCTTTGCCGTAACTCTTCCGAAGATATCCAACCGTGATCGCCAAATAATTGAGCATTACCAATTGGCATAAATTCAATAAATCGGACGTGCCATTGTTTATCAATGGTTAAAGCTGCAAGATCTAAAACTTCGTGGTCGTTGACATTGGGGATCACAACTACATTGAGTTTTAGCGGATCGAAGCCCACACGATAAGCTGCTTGAATTCCATTCCATACATCTTGCCAGCGCGATCGCCCGCGATTGCCAATAATTTGGTCAAAAATGTCAGGCTCAAGAGAATCCAAGCTGATATTAATGCGCCGTAAACCAGCATCATAAAGGCTTTGTGCCATCGGGGCGAGTAAAAAGCCGTTAGTCGTCATTGAGACATCTTGGGTTTGGGGAAAAGAAGCGATCGCCCTCACCAACTCCACCACACGCGGACGTAAAAGCGGTTCCCCTCCAGTTAGCCTAAACCGGGTAAATCCAACAGGAATAAACACCTCTTGAATGAGGGTGAGCATTTCCTCATCAGTCAATAAATTTTGCTTGAGAATATAATCTAGTTCTTCCCCCTCTGGCATACAGTATTGACAACGGAAATTACAGCGATCAATTAAACTAATCCGGAGATAATCTACCTGGTTCATGATTTAATAGATTTATCTTATTGTCTCTATAAATAAAGACATGACTTTGTCAAGATAAAATTTCTAGTTATTTTGTAAATTTTACTGACTTTCTTTTAAGCTAGCTTGAATTTGACTAGTTTGCTAATTTAACCTTGCTCAATAAAAATATGAATTATGCGATCGCTGCATACTTGTGAGCCTTCAACCTCAAATTTTGCTTATATTCTTTTGAACAAACGTGTATTAATCTGGCATGATCGTTCCATTCGTTTCTAATTTTTTATTGAATATATAAAGACCCGGTTTCTGATAGGAACCGGGTTTCTTGTCCCCCATTTGTGATTTTGCAACTTCAACCTATGTCAGCAACTCTTACTCCTCCAACCACCAAACCTCACCGTCCGCATTTTTCATCAGGCCCATGTGCCAAACGTCCTGGCTGGACTGTTTCTGCTTTGCAAGATGCTTTTGTCGGGCGCTCTCACCGTTCCGAAGGCGGGAAAGCCAAGCTCAAAGAAGTAATTGAGCTATCTAAGAAAATTTTGGGTGTACCCGCAGATTATCGCCTGGGTATCGTTCCTGCTTCTGATACAGGTGCAGTGGAAATGGCCCTGTGGTCAATGCTGGGAAAACTGCCCCTAGATATTTTGGCATGGGAAAGCTTTGGTCAGGAATGGGTAAAAGATGTAGTGGATGAACTTCAGTTACCCGATACTCGCATCCTGAAAGCAGCTTACGGGAGTTTGCCAGATTTAGAGCAAGTGGATTTTAGCCACGACGTAGTATTTTTGTGGAATGGAACTACTTCCGGCGTTCGCGTACCGAATGGCGATTGGATTGCCAGCGATCGCACTGGTTTAACTATCTGCGATGCCACATCAGCTGTTTTCGCAATGGATATACCCTGGGATAAGTTAGATGTAGTCACATATTCTTGGCAAAAAGTCTTGGGCGGAGAAGCCCAACATGGCGTAATAGTCCTTTCCCCTCGTGCCGTGGAACGATTAGAAACTTACAAACCACCGCGCCCCCTGCCCAAGTTATTTCGCATGGCACAAAAAGGCAAATTGATTGAAGGGATTTTTCAGGGAGATACTATCAATACCCCATCAATGTTGTGCGTAGAAGATGCATTAGATGGGCTAAAATGGGCAGAAAGTATTGGCGGACTTCCTGGTTTAATTAGCCGCAGCCAAGCCAACCTCGCAGCTATTGCTAAATGGGTGGAGCAAAGTACCTGGGCAGACTTTTTAGCCCAAAAGCCAGAAATTCGTTCTTGTACCTCAATTTGTCTTAAGATTGTTGATGCTTGGTTTACTGAGTTAAGCCCAGAACAGCAGGGACAATGTGCAAAAAAACTAGCTAAACTCCTGGAAAAGCAAGAAGTAGCTTATGATATTGCTGCTTATCGGGCAGCACCTCCTGGAATCAGAATTTGGGGTGGTGCGACAGTCGAAACCGCAGATATTGAAGCTTTGTTACCGTGGTTGGATTGGGCGTATGCTACTGTGAAAGCCGAAATGAAAGAAGCAGCATAAGTAATTCCTCTCAGCCAAAAGTTTACTTAGGTAAAGTAGGTAACTGGATACAGGTTACAGAAATAGGAAAATTAACTCATCTGTTTCCTGTATCCTAAGTAGAACAAGGTAAATAAATAAAGGTTTGTAGTTTAGACGCTCTTAAAAGCGGCTTCCCGTAGGGTGGAGTTTAGTCCTCCAACAAGGACTGAAGTCCTTACTAAGAACTGGATGCCAAAATTTTTACATTACTTCACATAGTTTGGTTTTCTCAAGTCGTTCTACTTATCTGCTGTAACCTAATTGATGGGTATCCTAGACAGAAATTGCTATTGTATCTGTTTTTTCTACAGAAATCTCTGAAATTTTCTAGGCAAGATATTGAGTTACCTTCTGCCACTGCCTTTTTCCAGCTAGCAGGGAGAACCTGACTAATGATCGTCCTCTACCAACACCCGCTATCACCATATGCACAAAAAACCAAAATCGCCTTACGCGAAAAGGGGATTGAGTTTGAACTCAAGACACCTGAGTTCAGTAGAGGCGGATTTGGAGGCAGCGAGTTCCTCCAAGCGAATCCTCGTGCAGAAATGCCAGCCCTTACTGACGGTGACATTAAAATATTCGACTCTACAATCATCCTTGAGTACATCGAAGACAAATGGAATGAGCCGCCACTATTGCCAAGCAATCCGGCAGAGCGAGCTCGTATCCGCATGATTGAAGATGTCATGGATACCTACTACGAGCCTATTAACTGGGGATTGGGTGAAATCAACTTCTTCGGTAGAGCGAAGGGTGAACTTGCCGAAACCATCGTTGGCAATGCCAAAGAGCAAGCAGCAAAGTGTCGCCAATGGCTAACAAAGCAGCTAGGTGATCGCGAATGGTTCAATGGCGATCATTTTGGCTGGAGCGATTTGTGTGTTGTTCCCCACATTAATTTGTCAGCGATCGCATTTGACATTGCACCAGAAGCAAACTCACCACTTGCCAATTGGTTCAAGCGCGTCAGTGTGCGTCCAAGTGTAGCTCAAACGTTACAGGAAGCAAAAGACTCCATTACTGGATTGGAGCAATTTTCGCAC
Source organism: Chlorogloeopsis sp. ULAP01 (assembly GCF_030381805.1). Lineage (NCBI taxonomy): Bacteria > Bacillati > Cyanobacteriota > Cyanophyceae > Nostocales > Chlorogloeopsidaceae > Chlorogloeopsis > Chlorogloeopsis sp. ULAP01. The sequence goes on along the minus strand of NZ_JAUDRH010000015.1, from coordinate 28,221 downwards.
CTCGTTGAGCAGGGACTATTCAAACGTGAGTACCGCGATCATCGTCTTGAATGGATGATTCGTATGGGTGGACTTCAAGTTGTAGTTGCTGGTATAGAGAAAGACAACATCCGATTTAGTTACGATTTCTCTTGAAACATTGAAAAATCATAGAAATTGTTTTAGCTAATTATGGAGTTTCATCTTTTGCATCAATTCCAACAGCCTGGAGGTAAAGACTCAAAACCCTCGTTACTAGCTTTAACCTGGTAACAAGAACTAGAGCTTCTGGCTCTCTCAAAATAGGTAGGTTTTCAGTGCGTTAGAATAGACTTGATTCTGTAAGCCGGGAATTTCAATTTCAGGTGTTTTTAAGATTCAGAATTAGAGGGTGTTTTAGATAGAGTCTATATATTCTCGCCAACGAGTAATTAATCCATCGTTGAAATCAACTATAATGGCATCTTCGGCTTTTTGCTGCTTGCCTGTTTCTATATTTGTATCTTCCCAAGTCCACTCAACAGCTGCATGATTACCATCAGTAAGAATTTGTTGAATCTCAATTTTTACGTCTGAATGAGTTGCAGCAAATTCAGCCGTTACTTGTTGAATAGCAGTTTGTCCTACATAACTATAACCAGGAACAATAAACTTTCCATCTGGTGCAAATAACTGAGCAAAAGCATCAGCATTTCCTGTCATCCAAGCTTTGGCTGCTTGTTTAATGATAGAGTGAATTTCTTCTACTTTTATCACTGCTAAACTCTCCTTAGATATTGTTAGAGATAACAGAATATTTATGCTTTCAACAGACTTTTATAAACTGGCTATACAGAGTTAAAAAATGAGTTTTTTTATCAAAGCTTTTAATTAAGAGTTCTACTCAAAGTTTGTCTGACTTTAGTCTGGTTTAAGTTCTACTAATATTTAAGCGATCGCATCAATAAATTAAATAGCATCGTCAAATTACAATCTGTTGTGCGTCAAAGATTACGGATTGATTTGAACTGTTGTTATTTTGTCCCGACTCCGATAATGTGAGGGCTAACAATTGGCATTGGTGCTTGAAAATGTTCATAATTAAGACTAGTAAAACCAGCCTTTTCTAATCCTAACCAAGTTTCGCGATCAGGATGACAACCATCACCAATAATTTTCCAAACAGGGCGCACTGTTGTTTGTACTTTTTGCAGCAAAGTTCCTTGAGGAGCGGCGACGTGTTCAATAAATAAGAATTGTCCACCCGGCTTGAGAACTCGTAAAATTTCTTGTAGGGTTTCAGCTAAATTTGGTACTGAACATAAAACTAGGGTACTAACAACAGCATCTATGCTATTGTCTCCAGCTTCTATACTTTCAGCAGTTCCTGTACGAAGGTCAATATTATCTAAACCTAGCTTGTATGCTTCTTGTTTTAAATAGTTGTGCATATAGGGATTTGGCTCAATTCCTACCCAATTTATACTCTTAGGAAAATAAGGTAGATTAGCCCCAGTTCCTGGCCCTATCTCTAAAACTTTACCGTGAAGATTAGCAAATAAAGATTGCTTTTTTTCTCCAACAAATTTGTTATAAGTGCCGCTACCTTGAGCCATGATCCAGGCAAACAAACGCTTTCCACAGTTAGCACACATATTACTACCTCTATATTTTGTGCATTTTTTACCTTCTTAATTCACCGTAATTTATGTATATTCTCTTCCCAATTTGCTCCATCAAAAGGCACAATTTCAAAGTTAGACACTACATCGCCATCTAAACAACGAATATTGACATCAATACAGTCGGGATGACTGCGGGGAATATAAAAAGAGTGAATTCCACAGATACAGCAAAATTTGTGTTGGGCAACTCCTGTATTAAAAGTATAATTTGTCAATACATCTTCGCCTTTTAATAAAGTAAATTTAGCTTGCGGCACAATTAAATGTAAAAAGCCCTTTTTTCTACAGATTGAGCAGTTGCAATCATCGGCTTTGTGTTTATCGACTACTACTCGAAAGCGCACCGCACCACAGTGACACCCACCTTCATAAGTGGCTGATTCATTAATATTGGCTGCCATGTCATTTAAAAATTCAAGATTTTAGGCTTGTAAATTTGCTTGTTCTTGCAACCAGGAATCTACGGGTTGTCCATCTTTACGCCGCAATTCGATTTCCACTACCATTACTTCTTTAGAACCAGGAGGCGCAGGTTTTTGATGAAAAACAATATCATAATCCATTGGATTATGACCTCTTTCTTTCAACCATTCTTGTACTTTAGTTGTGGCAAAAAAACTTTGCCCCTGCTCAAACATACGAGTAATCTGCATTTGTAGGGACAAGGGATTTAAACGACCCATTTTTACCGCCTGTGTTAAGTAATATAAAGTGAGAGAGTTGTGTGACTTTGTCTTACTTTATGTTATCTCTGTTGCTAATTTTAATAGGTATATAAGTTGAAGGCAGAATTAGTTAAAACTGTGATTTGCTGGAATCGGCGATTGTACTTGTGTCTCAATTAATCCACAGAGAAACAAATTGGAAATCTTTGCCACTAAACAACCCGCGATCGCTCAACTTTAAATCGGGAATCACCAGCAGCGCCATGAACGAAAGCGTCATAAAAGGTGCTAAGAGTTGAGAACCGAGACGTTTTGCCCAAGCATCCATTTGAGCATACTGTTTTGCAACTAAGTAGCCGTCGGCATCACTCATTAGCCCAGCCACAGGTAAAGTCAGCACTTGGATAGTATTGCTTTGTGCTACAGCAATACCTCCTTTAGCATCAATCACCGCATTCACCGCCGCGCAGAGTTCCTCGTCAGTTGTACCAACAGCCACGATATTATGGGAATCATGAGCAACACTAGAAGCGATCGCTCCCCGTTTTAGTCCAAAATTCTGAATTAATCCTACGACTGGTGAAGTATTTTGGTAACGGTTGACAACGGTGATTTTGAGAACATCATGTTCTATATCTTTAGTCACTTCGCCATTTTGAATATGGGCAGGTAGATGCTTTTCAGTTGTGATTAACTGTCCGTCAACTGCTGTCATAACGCGCACAGTTGAGCCATCTTCGGGAATGCGAAAATCTGCCACTTGTTTGGGGGTTGCGAGAAAGTGATTTATCGGTGTAACAGGCATAGATGCCAGCATAGCTTGTCCCGCTTTTGCTGCTAAAATCCCTTTGCAATAGGTAGACAGTACAGTAAAATCTTGTAAGTTTTTTACCACAATAAAATCGGCAGGATCACCAACTTGCAGCAATCCCACATTCATTTTGTAGTGCCAGACAGGATTAACACAGGCAATTTGCAGTACACTCATGACATCATGATCTAATGCCACAGCACGCCGCACCAATTCATTGATATGTCCTTTGACTAAATCATCAGGATGCTTGTCATCACTACAAAACATACATTGATCTGGGTGAGAATCAATCAAGCTGTGTAGTGTATCAAAATTTTTAGCTGCTGAACCCTCACGAATGATAATTTTCATTCCAAATGCAAGTTTATCCAAGGCTTCTGGTAATGTGCAGCATTCGTGGTCGGTAGTAATTTTAGCATTAGCATAGTTGCGTGCTGCCTCACCACGCAATCCCGGTGCATGTCCATCAACCGGATGTCCAAATTCTTGGGCAATACGGATTTTTTCCATCACCTCAGTTGTGCGATTTAAAACGCCGGGAACGTTCATCACTTCGCTGAGGTAACAGATGCCATCCTGCTCAAATAGTTCGCGAATTTCTTTGGCTGTCAATTCTGCTCCTGCTGTTTCAAACCCAGTTGCAGGAACGCAGGAAGGCGCACCAAAAATAATCGTAAATGGTGTTTGGGCAGCATTGGCAAGCATAAAACGAATACCTGCTAACCCAAGAACATTGGCAATTTCGTGGGGATCGGAAACTGCTGCTACCGTACCATGTACCATTGCCAGACGAGCGAACTCAGTTGGTACGAGCATAGAACTTTCGATATGAACGTGGGCATCAATAAAACCAGGGAGGATATATTGCTCGTAGTATTGCCCATTTTCGTGGGCGATCGCTTGAATGTATCCGTTGTTGATCAAGACTGTTCCCGGAAATATGGTTTTGTGGAGAACGTCTAAAATGTTTCCAGAAATGCTAAAGCTTGCCATAATCTGCCTTCCGGCACAACAACGACTGATGAAGAGATTTTCTTGTAGCTAAAGTATTTTTCGTTATAGAAATAAACTAATACTATTTCACGAAAAGGCTGATATGGATGTACCCCACCGCCTACGGCACCTCCCCTTACTAAAGGGAGGTTGAGAGGGGTTGAATATGAATCACTCAAAAAGTGAAATAAACTAACAATCCTGCTGAGGCTCGATTGTAAACGTAAAACCTGACACCCTTATTACATCTTTAACACCTGCACTAGCTCCTTCAAGTTTCTTCACAATCCAAACACTTCCAGCTTGAGAGACTCGCCAAGTATCATCTCCAATGTCATTAACTAACCAGCCAAACTCAGCACCTGGTGGTTCTTCACAAGTCTGAGTCTTAGATACATAGACAGTCTTCCACGTCTGAACAGTTGCACCAACACGTGGACACCTCGCAAGCTCTGGGTTTCTCGGTGCGTGAATATCATTATTAACATCAATCGGACTACAAGTGCGTTGTACAGATTTTTGCTCTGGAACTTCCACTGTGTAAGTTTTACCTCTTACAGAGTTGCGAACTGCCTGGATCACGTCTTCACGTGATGGATCAGTTGAAATAGGTGGTGTAGGCTGATCAAATGATCCATTCCCCTGAGAACATCCACCAATAGCAATCATGCTAATAACAGCCATGCAACCAAGAGCTATAAGTTTTTTTTTAGTAAAATAGACTTTAGGACTTTTCATACTAAAGTTCCTTTGGAAGAAGCCTCTGCCCTACGACTACTAAGCAGTAAGTCTATCTATCTTTATTGGTTTATCTATTATCTTCTTCTGGTTCAGATCTAAAAGTAATGAAGAGCAGAAGTCAACTTCCCTAAACTATGTAAACCTGAAAGCTCCCAAGTTCACTTGATTTGGCATAATGTAGTTTTTACCTGTATAAATTCGATTTGGATCTACACCTGGGTTTAATTTCTGAAAGTCTTTCACAAATCGGCTTCGATCTTGATATCCAAACTGAGGAGCTAGTTTCCAAAGCGTATCACCACGATTCACTCGGAAACTAATGCTTGTTGGCGATCCAAGATAATCTGACACAAAAGGTTTTTTAGCAGTGCCAGTTAATCCTTCAATGGCTAATTGCTGTCTTAAAGGCATCTTGTAAGTTTTATCAGCAAAAATACGATTGGGATCTACACCTCGATTAAGCTTCTGGAAGTCTTGCACAAATTCATGGGGTTTATTGTAGCCAAATTTCGGAGCGAGTTTCCACAGTGTGTCACCGCTATCCACTCGATAGTTCGTATGGTTCCATGAATTCAGACGATCTGGAAAATCAGGTTTAACTGAAGTAAAAGTCCGTCTTATTGTTGTTGGCTCCGAAGTTCTAGGGAATGCAAGGATAGATTGAGGCAACTTTTCCCACGGAGGTGAAGTCTGGAGCATACGCATACGGTACTCTCGGAGCATACGCATCTCTTCAGCACCTGAGACAATAGTATTACTTGGCCAGAAGGCTTCTAATAAAATTCCAATAGGCCCACTTACAATTTTACCCACAGTCTTTCCAGCAGCCTGTTTCGCAAGCCAGCTTGCTCCCTTACCTGTGAACCCTTTCCCGACAGATGTCTCAACCACCGTAGTTAATGCAGTTTTGACATATCCTCTAGATTCCTTTGATAGTCGTCTTTGGAAGTTGTTCATATGTTTCCTCCCTAGTACCTCAGAAGCATTTTTCCTTGTCTATATCTTGTAAAATATTGGTAAGCAACCATTTTTACTACTCTTCTTCAGCAGGTAGAAAATCTTCCTCCTCAAGCTCATCCTCCCAATAAGCTCGCAACGCCTCGTCAAGGGAAGCAACATTGATATTGAGCTTGTCAGCCACCTCCACAAGAGTTTTATATTCCACGCCAAGCTTTTCACATACCTTATCAGCCATAGGATTTGACGCTGGAACAGGCATATTCAGCGTGTTCTGCAACCAGATTGAAACAGCTTTTTTTGCATCCTCATTGTTGAGTCCAGTAAACGAGAAATTCTGCGCTAATTCATCCAACATGAGCGCACCGTATTTGCGAAAATACTTCTGTACTTTGCCCTCATACTTCTGCTTCAACCCAGAGGCTGCTTCACAAATAACAGTCACCGCTATCCTAGCTTGATCAGCATCAAAGCCTGACTGTTGTAAGATTGCCATTATAGTTACCAGGACAGGATTTGAAGCATCCTGCTCGTTCTTTGCTGGATTCAAGCCAGCAAGAACGTCAACCTCTAACAAACGCCACTCAGATAACGCTCTGGTAACTTCTCTGGTTGTTTCAGGTGAAATCTCTGGCTCTGCGATTGTAGTTAATAAACAAAATACTAATTCATGCCAACGTTTAGTCTCCCAAGGCCAAAGATGTGGATCGATTAATGGTTCATAAGCTCTGTAGAGATCGAAAACGATTTCTTCTGGATCTCGTATCTTTTCAGTATCAACCGCTTGAGCTTGTTCATTGGTCAAATCGTTAGTCAACATTGTATACCTCCCAGATTCTTTCATCTTCAATTCACTTATCTGAATAGGAGGCTAGATTCCCTCATCATCACTCAAAAATCTGCGCTATTATCGCATTAAATTTTGTTTATGTCAGGTGATTGCCCAAAGGAAATAAATTGGCCGATTCATTTATGGATATGAACTTATATTCTTTTTAATTTGTTCTGATCAGCGACTAAAAATTTCTTTGCTTTGGTCTAGTAAGGTTGCAGTTTGCATATGCATCCTTTTCTTTTTCCTATTTAAAATGGATGATAAATATTCACATCTGCTTTCACAATTTCACAATACATAAGCAGCAACTCATCCACTGTTTAGTTATAGCTTTAGTGTAGAAAAATAATGTGAGGAACTTGTGATGAGTAATCCCTGCCATTTTAGGGTGTATGAGTGAATCTTAATGCTCAAATTAATTTTATAAACCAATAGCAGTAATTTATCGCTCAATTTCAAGGGCTAAAGCCCTGACTACAAACTTTCACAAGTGTCAGCAAAGCCTAATCCTCCTTGTGAAAGTTTTGGTGCCAAGAGTTCGGTAAACCTCCTAAGTCATAGTTAATGAGTAACACTCAAAGCTAATCTGTCTCAAGGAAAAGCCTGAAAAATTGCTGAGTACGGTAACCTGCAATATTAAACCTAGTTAGGCGATCGCTAAAATCAAAGCTAAAAGGCGAATTGAGGAGCCACCAGGATGCAAGTCACATACGATTCTGACAAGCGCAAATTGCTATCATCTCTGTGTCATGGGGCGATTTTCTTGAGCACAGCATTGTTGTCGATTGGGATTCCAATTGCCGTTAACTTAATTTCCGAAGATCCAGTTGTTAAAAGCAATGCCAAAGAATCAATTAATTTTCACTTCAATGTTTGGTTCTGGGCAACCTTAATTGGAGTTCCGATTGGGATTCTATCTTGGCTTACCTTCGGTATTGGCGGAATATTGTTTTTCCCCGTTGTTGCTCTTGGCTTTTTACTGCATTGGGGATTGACAATTTGGGCTTTGTTGCGTTGTTTTAGCCAACCCAATGAACCTGTTCGTTATCCGTTTATTTTTCGACTGTTCTGATTGTAACTACAACAAATCAAGGTGATTGTGAGAAAAGGGATTAATATCGTGTGCGTTGAAAGACTTATCGTTGATGCTGTAAGGGAAAGATTTTAGCGCTCGGCGATTAGCCAGACTTGATATGAAATAAATATCCCTTTTTATTGATTATGCGATCGCACTTCTGTTTATGAAGGAGAGCTTGACTAGCCTGCCTTTGCAGGCTAGTTTTTGGGAAGCTGCTGTAGAAACAACAAAATCTGAATAATCCTCTTTGCGGTAGACAGACAAAGTAACAAGTTTATATTTACTGTATAGCTGTGGTTATAAATATTAACTCGTAAATAACCTACTGCTAAATTGCTAATGCAATTATGGCGGGTATCGACAGCGAGGATTTTAGATGAATCTGTTTGATATTCCCATTATTGACCAACACGCCCATAACTTGTTACAACCAGAAATTGCTGACAGTTATCCTTATGCTGCCGCGTTTACCGAAGGCTATGCTCCAGAGATTGTTAACTCCCATGCCCGCAATACCTTTTTTTATAGACGTAGCCTACGAGAAATTGCAGTCTTACTTAACTGTGAACCACAAGAGGAAGCAATCCTAGCGCGTAGGAAAAGCTTGGGGCTAGAGAAGTTAACAAAACTTTATTTTAATGCTGCAAATTTAGAAGCAATTTTTTTGGATGATGGATTGCAACCAGGCTCTATCCAATCACTGTCATGGCATGAACAATTTGTTCCTGTTAAAAGAATTTTGCGACTTGAAGCATTGGCAGAAGAACTGATTGCCAAAAGCGATGACTTTAAGACATTTCTAGAAAAATTCAAGAGCGAAATCGATCCACCACCTGCTGGAGTTATAGGTTTCAAGAGCATTGCTTGCTACCGCACTGGTTTGGATATTCAACCTGTTTCTTTAGCAGCAGCAGCTTGTAATTTTTACGATTTCAAACAAAAATTAGAGTATCAACGATTACGTCTTGCTAACAAATACTTAATTGATTTTCTGCTGCAACAAGCGCTATCAATTGCTGCTAAATATCACCTACCAGTGCAATTCCACACTGGCTACGGCGATCCTGATTTAGATTTACGATTAGCAAATCCTCTTTACTTGCGTTCTTTGTTAGAGTCACCCCAGTATCGGGATGTTCCGATTATTCTACTTCATGCTTCTTATCCATATATGCGGGAAGCTGGATATTTGGCTTCTGTTTATCCTCAAGTCTACTTAGATTTTGGTTTAGCAGTACCTTTTTTAAGCGTATCGGGAATGCGTGTAGCAGTCAGACAATTATTGGAGTTAGCCCCTACCAGTAAAGTTATGTATTCATCTGATGCCCATTCAATTCCAGAATTGTATTATTTAGCAGCAAAGTGGGGGCGTCAAGTTCTGGCAGAAGTGTTAGAGGAAGCAATTCGGGATTCCGATTTAACTGCAAATGAAGCGGATGAGATTGCGGTTGCAATTTTGCGTGAGAATGCTCTTGCTCTTTATCAAAGTTAAGTGGTTAGCAAAATACAAAGTTATGGGTGGAGGCAAGGGAACAGCGAGGTTATAGATCCCCGACTTTTAAAAAAGTCGAGGATCTGAGCACCTGCGATTTGTCAGTACTTCAGTCAGTCTCAGATAGTGACTTTTGTGTATTTGTATCTTCTTTATTTTCCTTACTACGTTGAAAAATTTGACTATCAGTGTTTGAATTTTGTTGGAGTTCCTGGGTTGGAACTTCTATCGCAGGAGGATTTGACTGTCTAAACTCCCTGGTTTCTGGCACTGTTGGTACAACAACTGAATTGGATCTTTTTGCTGGTGATTGTGAAGGAAAGAATTTACCAGAAGATGGTGACTTATTTTCTGGGGATACGGAGGTAGGAGTTTGACGAGTGTCTCGAATTGTGCGCAGTTTTTCCAAAAGCGATGGTGATGAAGTGTTAGACGCAGCAGGTGTCGTTCCTTGTAATTTGAGGCGTTGAGTTTCTGTCGCTACCGGGGTGGTTTTGGCTGATTCTTCTGAATTATTTTGATTTGATTCTGAATTTACACTCCGACTGCGTCTACGCCGGGGAGAGCTAGAAACAGGTGTAGATTCTACTTTTGACTGGGCAGAATTAGCAGGCGAGGGTGTAGTGGTTTGCAATTCTATAAGAGGCTGTTCAAAAACCGGCTTTGGAGATGGCGGTTGAGGTTTAAATAACATATTAGTAATGCCAAAACCAACTGTTGCAGCAACAACAGCTACACCAGTACCAACAAATATTTTTGGCGATCGCCGCAGTTGATTGGCAATTCGATTCCGATTTACTGGAGGTACTGAAACCTGGTTTTTTATTGCAGCCCTTTTCGATAAATTTTCTTCGTGTTGCTGCACAGATAAATTAATTGTTGGTACCGTTTGAGTTACTGCTGTTTGCGGTAAAGGGATTTTTCCATCTCCAGGTAGCAGCTTTAGCCAATCTTCTACTGTCTGGGGACGAAATTTCGCTTCAATCGCCATGCCGCGCATCACCGCTTGATTAACAGCAGCGCTTAGGTGGGGTTGTAGTTCACGGGGAGTGGGCATCTGTTCGCGATCGCGCAGTAGTGCCGACATCGGAACTAGTCCTGTTAACAGGGAATATAATGTTGCTGCTAAACCATAAACATCGGTTGCAGGCGATCGCGGTGCTTGAGATAGATACTGTTCAATTGGAGAATAGCCCTCAGAAACTATCCCAGTATGAGTTTGTCTGACACCACTGTTAAATTCCCTGGCTATGCCAAAATCAATCAGCACAACCTCCTGAGTTCCTTGGCGAAGGATAATATTATCTGGTTTTACATCCCGGTGCAATAAACCGTTGTGATGCACTACTTGCAATGCTGCTCCGATCTGACGGATGTAATGAATTGCTGTCGCTTCAGGTAGCGGTATTACTGGCAGAACATATGCCTCTCCTAAGGTTTCGCCAGGAATGTATTCCATCACCATGTAAGGCAGCCCAGCTTCGATAAAGAAGTCACTAACCCGGACAATATTGGGGTGGATACATGTTGCTAAACGTCGGGCTTCGTCCTGAAATTGGCGCTCAAATTTTGCAAAATCAGGATGTTGCCGGAGCTTTTCGTTGAGGGTTTTAATCACCACTGCCTGATTTAAGTAGTGATGAGTGGCTTTGAAGGTAATACCAAAGCCTCCTCTACCAATTTCTTGGTTTAAGGTATATTTCCCACCCTGCAATGTTGTACCAGCTAGCATAGTGTTTTAGATTGGTATTTTTAATATGGGTTTGGGCTATCCATTTCTAGATTTTAGATTAGGGTAAACAATTAACCTCATAATACGAAATCTAAAATTTAAAATCTCAATTGCAAAAGCTGATTGATAAGTAAAATGCGATCAGTCATTTCTAAAAATGTTAGTATCACACAGAACATTTAATTTTTTACCGCCGCACCTCATCAACACTTGCTATTTATAACCTGTATTTTATATTACTCCTGTATTACAAGTAAAAATATTATCATAATAATTTCGCATAAATACTAATCTAATTTACTGGCGGTTAGTCTGTACTATGTTTATGTACTGAGGTGAGGTAATAGGGATGGTACTAACTCCCAAGTTCTTTCCTCTTGCCCCAAAAGACAGCAGATATTAAATTTTTGTTTCTTATGAGTAATGCGTCATCCTTCCCCTTAACATCTCAAACTCAAGGCACAACTTCTCGATTGCGATTATTGGCTTTAAGCAATGGCCATGGGGAGGATGCGATCGCAGTCCGTATTTTACATCAACTTCAGCAGCTACAAAATCCGCCCGTTTTATCTGCCTTGCCTTTAGTTGGTGAAGGATACGCTTACCAAAAATTAGATATTCCTCTGATTGGTTTAGTACGTACCATGCCTTCTGGCGGTTTTATTTACATGGATAAACGTCAATTGATGCGTGATATCAGGGGAGGTTTAGTGCAACTAACTTTTCATCAAATTCAAGCTATACGTGATTGGGTAAATTCTCAAAAAAAGTTAGGACACCAAAGCGCTATTTTAGCTGTTGGAGATATTGTACCGTTATCGCTGGCTTGGATTAGCGGTGCTAACTATGCTTTTGTTGGCACGGCAAAATCAGAATATCATGTGCGGGATGAAATTGGTTTACTAAAACGCAATAAGAAAACTGCGTGGTTAGAAAATTTTTCCGGTTCTATTTATCATCCTTGGGAACGTTGGTTCATGAGTCGCCGACGTTGTAGGGCTGTGTTTCCTAGAGATTCATTAACTACACAAATCTTAAAAAAGTGGTCTATTCCCGCTTTTGATTTAGGCAATCCAATGATGGATAGTTTAGAACCGTCTTTTCCTACTGCCAGATTTTATGGTGCTGAGATTGAAAAGCAAGAATTAGCTAGGCCATTAATTGTAACTCTCTTACCTGGTTCCCGTCCTCCAGAAGCGTATGCTAACTGGCAGAAAATTTTGATTGCTGTATCCGCATTGATAGAACTTTCTCAAGAACGAAATTTTCAAGTGCGTGCTTCTAAAAATTTGGTGTTTTTAGGTGCGATCGCACCCAGTTTACACTTTGAAAGTATGCGCCAAATTCTCCAATCTTACGGCTTTTGTCCTTGCTCAGAATCTCCAGTTCAAATTCTTGATTCTAATGCTGCGATATTTAAGCAAAAAAATACCCACCTTATTTTGACACAAAGTGCTTACAACGATTGCCTACATTTAGCAGATATAGCGATCGCGATGGCAGGTACGGCTACAGAACAGTTTGTAGGTTTAGGAAAGCCAGCAATTACCATTCCTGGCAACGGCCCACAATTTACCTTTGCCTTTGCGGAAGCCCAAAGTCGCCTTTTGGGAGCAAGTGTGATACTGGTAGAGCAACCACAAGAAGTTGCACAAGTCGTGCGATCGCTTTTTGCCAATCCAGATCAACTGCACTGTATTGCCGAAAATGGGCTGCGACGGATGGGAAAACCAGGTGCAGCACAACGTATTGCAGACTGTTTAATCAAGAGGTTGGCTTGAGTTGAGAAGTTATACTAAAGCCTCACTACAAATAACCATTGGAATTGGCTGAGATAATCCTGGCAAACTATTGTTATTCAACCATTCATGCATATTATGTTGGCGGTAAATTTGCACCAATTGATTAAACAAATCCTGGCTGGTTGAACCGTTGCGCCGCAATATATTTAACTCTCGGTTAATTGCTTGAGTGACAGAACTCCGAAATGCCCGCTCTAAAATATTGACATGAGCTTTTACTTCTTCATCTGCTAATGATTTAAAAAATATTCTCAGTTCACGTAAAATATACCTTTGACCTTGAGTTAAACGCTGGTTGTATTCTCGTTCTGCTTGACGATGCTTGACTTCTTCAGCAAATTGACGTTTGACACCCATCACAGTAGAATTATGGTCTTTAGGAAGTGTTGCAGTATCTGTGGTGGAATCAGATTTAATTGCACCTAAGATCCGGGGAATCTCTCGTGAAATCACATTTCCTTTGCTGTCTAACAAAAACAACTGTTGGTAGCCTTTGATATCAGGGCGAGTCGGATCTGAAGCTTCACAAAAAATAAAAGTTCCCTTTTGCATTGAGAATTTAGCTGTTCGGATACCATGTGGTAAATTAGCAATTCGCTCAAATTCCTCAGGCTCATCTTTTTGTAACTTTCTAAGAATTTCCTCAGCTTCATTTAAATCCAAAAATTCATCTTCTTCTGGTTCAAAGAGGCTCAACTGTTTACCCTTTTGTTCGTAAATGGCATACATAGCTTCTTCGTTGAGTTGCTCTGTAGTGTCAAGAATAGCAGCATCTTCACCGATAGTGTCGTGAATTTCTTGAATTCTGTTCTTCAGTTTTTGCTTCAATCCTAAATTACTTTCAATACCCAATTCTGGTAAAAAGTTGTATCCATAAATGACATCTTTCTCACTGCCAATTCTATCAATTCGACCAAAACGCTGAATCAACTTAACTGGGTTCCAGTGTAAGTCATAATTTATAATTAAGTCGCCATCTTGTAAATTTAAACCCTCTGCCAAAATATCGGTTGCAATCAGCGTATTTATTTCTGATTCTCCCTGCTTAAATTTGTATTCTTTATTCGCTTTTGGTGCAAACCTTCCTACTAAACGCGCTTTATTTTTGTTATTGCCGCTATAAATTACATCAATATCATCTCGTTTATATTGTAGTTTTAAGTTTTCGTACAAATACTTAGCCGTATCTGCATACTGAGTAAAAATCAACTGTTTCTTATTTTTAAGAGTAGGCTTAGATAACCATTTGAGGAGAGTTTGTAATTTTGCATCCTGCTCAGGGGTAATTGGTTCAACTAATGCCAAAATATTTTTGAGTAGCTTAATATCATGTTCAAGATGTTGTTGTAATTTCTCGGCATCAAAATCTGCTAAGTCATATTTACCAGAAAACTGATATAGTGCATCCATCAAGTCTTGTTCTTCAGACTGATTATAATCTTCTGAAAGTAGAGTTTGTGCTTCCTCTCCTGCGGGAACAAATCCTTGTGACAAAGCTCTTAAGAACCTTTCGTGTACTATTAGCAATTTTTTGATAGTTTCTTTAAAAGCATAAACACTTGACTCAAAGCGCTTAAATAATAGCACCCGCATTAATCCTCGCAAATTGGCACCAGCACGTTGTAAAGTGTTATAAGGTTCTTGCTTTTGTTTGTCTTTCAAAACATAATTCCACAATCCATAGCGAGCATAGCTGAGTTCGTTTGTTGGTGGTTTGATTAATTGGCGCTTGCGAGACTTCCCCATGTATTGATGTAATTCTTGGTATAGCCCCTGATACGTATCTTCAATGCTGTACTCAATAGTTTCTAATTCTCGTTTGGGGAAAAAGCGATGTTTACCGCCGACAATAACATAAGCACGTCGCGTTCCATTAACATAATCCCGAAAGTTAGTTGGATCTACTGCTTGTTGGGTTTGGGCATCGTAGCCATAAAAACGTAAGATATGGTTGCGGGTACGGCGAATCAGGATATGAGATAGTAATTCTGGTAATTTCTTTATGCCCTTTTCCACTAACTGGAAGTACTCTTTTAAATCTGGTGGATCTATTGGTAAATCAGTTTTATCGTCTTGATGGAATAGTTTTAGTTGATGGTAGATATCCCAAGCACTCTTATTACGTGGAGTTGCTGTTAATAAGCAACAACGTTTACCTGCGGCTAAAAATGCTTGTACTACTTTATATCGCTGGGTAGTATGATTTCTTAGATTGTGGCTTTCGTCTATTAAAATAAAATCTCTATCTTTATATTTAAAATCATCTAATAAAAACTTGACCCCACTTTCTTCGTCTTCTTTCAACATTCCCATAGACAGAATACGGGCATTTAGCTGGTAGACTTCGTTATAACTGTCCCACATTTCTATCAGTGGTGCCGGACAAATAATTAAAGGACGGGCGCGTTCTGTTTGTTCAAAACGTTTAACTATTGCAGCACCAATAAAGCTTTTACCAAGCCCGACGACATCAGAGACAAATGCACCACCATAGTCTCTAATATTTTGCACAGCATTATTGACAGCAACTTTTTGAAAATCTGCTAATTGCTTAGTTATTTCATCTTCTAAAATTAAGTTTTTTAGCTCTGTATCTTCTAATCTATCTTTGACTAAACAATAAAGAGTTTTCATGTAAACATCATAGGGACGAACTGAGGAAACCGCCCAAGATTGTTTCATTTCTCGCATCAAAGCTTCATTAAAATCTTCCGCCTCATTCCAAATTTCCTCAAACCAATTAGTTAATTCTGCATGATTATCATTGCCATGAATTACCACATTAAGTTCAGTATTATGGGTAATACCAGAAAGGGTAAGATTAGACGATCCAACAATAGCAATACCTTTTTCTGTACGTTCTAACGCCCTACCTTTGCCATCATAAACAGTAGCGTAATCAAAAATATAGGCTTTGGCGTGTAAAGTTCCTTTAGTGTAAACTCGCACACACAATCTTTTTTCTTCAATCATCTCCACTAAACTTTTTACCAGCATCTCGGCTTCATCCGTCTGATCCATGAGTTCGATACTAGAACGGATATTAGCTGCTGTTTCGCTGGCTATTTGTTTAACTTCTGTTCGTTTGGGGTAGTTTTGGGCTTCAATTTTATCAGCAATTAATTCTAAACGTCGGTATCCTTGAGCAATTTGTTCTATGGTTTCGTGGTTGCTTGTGTTGCCAATTAATAAGCGTAATTCTTTAATGTTATTGAGACGTTCTGCAATCGCGGTAAAGCCGGAAAGAAAGAAGTAACCTACTGCAAAATTTGCTGCTTGTGATGAGTCTAGAATGCAGTTTATTTCGTCTACTAATTTTTTGGTACGATTATCTATAATATCGTGTGTAGGCATAAAGTTTATATAGGAATTGCAAGAATAATATGAGCGATTCAGAACAGGTTGAAAAGTTAATTGAATCTAATGCTAAAGCAATTCAGGCATTAACTGATTTAGCTAGTGGCATTTTGCCGAGAATAGATGAAATGCAAAGGCAAATGGTTAATATACAGCGCCAAATAATTGATAATCAGATAAGAATTGATGACAATACAGCAGATATTAAAGAGTTAGCCTTGGAGAATCAGAGAATTTTAAAATATTTGGAATCTTTGAACAGGTAATTTCTCATTACTATGCTCTGCATGGTGATGAAAACTAGAGGCTATGCCTCATGAGAAGGAGGTGGAACATACCATTTATAGTTTCAAGATGTTAAGACTTCACTGAGGATGACAACAGGTAAACCCGGAACATTACGAAAGCCTTTATCATTAGTAAGAAATTGGTTACAATTAACAGATAAGGCTGTGGCTGCATGGATAGCATCTGGTGTTTTGAGGTTAGTAGTAGCCCGAAGATTTGCAGCTTGTCGAAGTATAGATTGACTAATTGGAATTAGTCGCATTTCCGAGGAAAGCAAAAGCTGTTCATAGTTAACTACTAAAGCTGTATTACCCTTTTTTAAAGGAACAACTAGTGTTTCCAATAAAATGAGTTCGCTACTGGCAATTTCAATTTCCCCTAATTGAAATTTTATCCATAGAGGTCTTAACAGTGAGTAATAATCAGGGTTACTTTCAATCGTATAAATAATTACTGAAGTATCAACATAGATAGTCCCTGATGCAGGAAGTGTTAGTCCCATGACTCTCGTTCCTGTTGAAGTTGCTTATCTATATCCTCAGTAGTTCTGAATGACGAGGGTTGGTTACGAATTTTTTCTATCAACTCTACGACAGAACGTCGTTTGCTTTCAAGTTTTTCTGGCAAAATAACAAATACGTCAACGTTATCACCCTCTTTCGCGTCAGGAATTTCAATTTCTATTTTGTTTCCTGATAAAACTTTAGTTGTGATGTGTAAAGCTGGTTGCATATTTTTTCACCTTATACTGTTAGGACATCTTCGTAAATATCCGGCATTTTTAGGGTTAACCCTACGGAATTTAATTCTAGATTATCGCTCTTGCCTAAAGTTTGCATTGACCATTTTTCTTGATTCTCTTTACGATAAACTTCTACTTTTATTTCATCTTGAAAAACTAATACATATTCCTGTAAGCTATCCAAATTTCGGTAATTAACAAGTTTTTCTCGTCTGTCTGTTACTTCTGTACTGGGTGATAATACTTCCACAATTAAGCAGGGATAATTTAAGAAAAAGCGATCTTGGTCTTGAGAATCGCAGGTAACCATAACATCAGGATAGTAAAATATACTTTTATTTTGATTGGCTAATTCTATCCTGACTTTCATGTCAGACATAAAGACACTACAGGAACCACCCCGCAAATGAGAACGTAGCCTGCTAGCGATATTAAGGGTAATGATATTGTGTTCCTTGCTACCGCCAGACATAGCAAAAATTTGACCGCCAAGATATTCATGGCGAATCTCGCTAGATTCTTCGGCTTTGAGGTACTCTTCAACAGTTAAGTAGGTTAATGGTACAGACATGGAATTGAATTTAGGATGGGATGATGAATTGATGTTTTTTTACTTCTATCACAATCCATAAAGGGCGGCGACGCGATCATCTATTTCTTTCTCCCATGTTTCGCAGTTAATGCCTTTAGCGTCTAAGCATTTTTGGACTAGTTTGGATATTGCCTCGCGTTCTGTAGATGAAGCGTTGGGGATGGGAATTTTATTCATGTAAATGCTCCTTAACTCTAAACTTTTGCCTAACAGTTTAGAGCAAATACTTTTAAGGTATTCCCACACATAAGATGAGTTAAGTACTCCAAGAAGATAGAGGTCTTCTATAGGAATTATAAATACTTTGTTATTTATAAATAAACCATCATAATCTATTGCGAACCGTGATTCTTTGCATATCTCAGGATAGATAATTTTAGGCTTTTCAAATTCTTGATAGTAAGCAATATCATCTTGAATCTCATACCATTCATATCTACCCGGTTTACGTCCTATAGATTGTTGGCTATTGATTTTAGGCGTTAATTCTTTTTGCCACTGACTTAAATGAGCTTTGATAGCAGGATAAGCATCAATATCAATTCCTCTGCGTGTAAAAATTAACCATTTATTTTGATTATTAATTTTCCATTTACGAACATCATCACCTATAGCTAAAGGTTTAATAATTTCTGTACTTTTAGGATCTTGGGCTATAAGTTCTGCTCGTTTTTTTGTATCAATGATGAATGCCTTGTTAAAGCCAGTTTTAACTCCCCAATAAATTTTACTATTAATATACTCACTTAATGGCACAGATGCTAATTCCATTTTATAAAGCAGATTGGCAGATTTTACATCAATAACTTTCCAGTTGTAACCTCTAAAAGCTTCATTTTGTAAAATATTTCCATTCTTATTAATAATTTCTTTTACGTTAGGATAGGGAGCTTCCAAAGAAGTAACTTGTGTAAATATGCTTGGTGGAATATTAGATATTTTACTTTCTTTTTGAGCAAGAAAAATCATAACTAATACAGCTGCACTTTTAAAAACTGGTAGTTCACCAAAATCAGTAACGTTACTTACATAACAAGTATCACCAATATGCTTACGCAACTTTTCCCCATACTTAGCGCGAAACCACTTATTAGAAGAAATAAACGCTAACATCCCGCCTGCTTTTAAAAGCTGTAAAGCACGAGCATAAAAGAAACAATATAAATCAGATGTACCAGTATAAACAGCCGGATAAACCTTTTGTAGCGTTGGCTTCAAGTGCTTAATCAATTCCTGTCTTACATAAGGCGGATTAGCTACTTGAATATCAAACCCACCATCAGCAAAGACTTCTGCAAACTCTACAGCCCAATCAAAACCCTGTACTTTTGTACTTCCATGCGTTATCAAAGCAATTTGAGTTTTGAACTCATTTATTTCTTCTTCTAACTTTTGCTTTCTACCTCCTTCGTGCGCCCTCATATAATCAGCTTTAGTTTGCCGATACTGCCGTATCAGTTCATCTCTCATTACACCTATTGCTGTAGGGCTGGGTGCAATCAGACTATCTCCTTGTTCAATCTTATATTTCAAATTTGGTAATGGCGGTGGATCATCTCCTTCATATTCCACAGCTAGTGATAACCATAACCTTAATCGCGCAATATTGACTGCAAAAATATCAATATCTACACCATAAAGATTATTTTCAATAATTTCTAATTTACGTTGATATACAGTTTTAGAATCAAGCCCTTTTGTAGCAAATAAGCATTGACGCAAGTCTAGTAACTCATGAAGCATCCCTAGCAAATAAGCTCCACTTCCACAGGCTAAATCGCAGGTTTTGACTTTACGCAATGCTTCTAAAATTGCCTCTGGATTCCCGATAATACCTGGATTGTGTTCATCGACAAATTGAGCGATCGCCTCGGCTGACTCTCCTGATACCTGAGTTTGTAAATACCCCTTCAAAGCTTCCCGACACATGAAAGAAACAATCGGTTTAGGAGTATAGTAACTTCCAGATTCATGCCTACCTGTTACCAGTTCTTCAAATACTTTTCCTAGCATTTCCGGATCAACCGCTACCTCTACATCTAGTGGTGTACTCTCGGTAACAGTGAAAGCAAAGCGTTGAAATAAGTTATGAAGAATACTATCTATACAACCATCTGGAACAATAATGTTAGAATTTTTATCATCTTCATCTTGTTCAAAGAGTCCACCATTTAGATAGGGTACAGTGCCAATTATTCTTTTGAAAAAGCCACCATTATTGATACCAGCTATATCATATTGTTGTGGATTATTTAATCCAGTAAAAAAAAGATGTGATAATCTATCTCGATAAAAGTTTTTATTTAATGTATTATCTTCATCAAGGTAAGCTTCCCATAAAGCTGATAAATAATTAGCTTTCTCTTGGTACTTCAGCCAACCTTTTTTTTGAATAAAAGCAATGAACATCAAACGGTTAAATAGCTTTTGTGTAAATAGCCGTTTACGTTCATTAACTTCAATCCCTTGAATTAATCCTTCAACTTTCTCAAAGATTTGACGGTATTGTCTAAAAAATTCTTGGGTGACAGCTTCAACATCAAACGCTTCATCATGGCGTGTTTGAATATCTAAAGGTGATGCATCTGAACGAAGAAGTTCCAGATCCAATAGACTTATTCTTTCTGTTGCTGTGCGTAATTGTTCCCCTACTCCAACAGTAATCCGCCGAAAAAGTTTTCGTTTTTGAGGTAAATTCTCATATTTAATATTGAGAAAATGCCACTGTGCTTGTGATTGATTAGAAAATATAAAAAGAGAGTAAGGATGGTGTTCTAAGAAATTATCAACTATTTTTCTTTCCCCTTGTCTTGATAAGTTTTCTGATTTTAAACGCGCATAAATGATGTGAAATGCATTATTAGTTCCACCAGAAGCTAATAGTAAAGGAGTTTCCGCAAGTTCATTATTAACTGCTTCAGCTAATTTTCGACGAGAAAGCACTTGATTAACTCGTTCGTAATTTAATTGACTCCAAAGTAAATTTTTAAGAGCATCCAAACTTTTCAAATTTTGGAGTGATTTCAAGATAGATTGTTGTAATTCTATTGCAGGCATAAATAACCAGTGTAGTTTCAGTTATTTTTTCCAAAAAAGTGCAGCAAATTATGACTGATACCAGTTCACTTTTTGAGTGATTCATATTCAACCCCTCCCAACCTCCCCTTACTAAGGGGAGGTGCCGTAGGCGGTGAGGTACATCCATATCAGCCTTTTCGTGAAATAGTATGAAATGTTTCTACATCACAGTTGCTACGAAATATTTAAGGTATGAAAAATTGGCTCTTTTATCTTTTAAGTAAAATAACCAAATAAAATATGACAAGTGTCTTGTAAGATCCCCAACTTTTTAGAAAAGTCGCGGATCTATATTTTTTTGATATATTTAATGAGTTTAGGAAGAGAATACTTATACCGATTCAAAAAATGTTTGCAACACATCCTGATGTAGAGATGTGCCATGGCACGTCTCTACAATGTCTATTTGTCGCATTCTTTTTTTTCAAATTGGTATTATGAAGTAAATTTAAAGCTTTAAATCCAATGTATTTTACCTATGTTATATATGCCACAGCGATATTACTGAGGAGAAAAATAGGCATATTCACATCAAAACTCCTATTAATAGCTAGGAGGCAGCTTATTTATCCACACGCGGAAGTTGGATTTCAAAGATTGAACCTTTATCCAACACACTATTTGCAGTAATTTGCCCTCCGTGTGCTTGAATAATTTGCTGGGCGATCGCCAATCCCAAACCAAAGCCTCCTGTTTGACGCGATCGCACTGTGTCTACACGATAAAACCTTTCAAAAATATGGGGTAAATCCTCGGCTGGAATGCCAATGCCGTTGTCTTCTACTTGGATAATAGCTCGATAACCGCGCAGCAAAAGTCGTAACTTGACAGTGCCACCACTAGGGGTGTATTTGAAGGCATTAGTAAGCAAGTTGCTAACAGCTTGTCTTAACAAATCTGCGTCTGCTTTCAAATACAAGGGTTGTTCGGAAAGGTAAAATGTAAAATCGAGTTTTTTGGCAATAGCTTGTTTTTGGTATTCATCAACAAGCGATCGCATCAGTTCAACAAGATTAATATTTTTAAAAGTTGTAATATCAAAAGGCCCCTCATGACGAGCTAAAAACAGCAAATTGCTAATCAAAGTACTCATCGATTTAGCAATTTCTTCTATTTTTTCCAAGCGAAAACGTTGCTCTGATTCATCATGTGGTGGCATCAATGCAACTTGTGCATTGCTCAAAACAGCAGCAACAGGAGCGCGTAATTCATGGGAAGCATCAGCAGTAAAGCGCTGTAGTTGCTCATAGGCACGACGAGTTGGCTGCATAGCCAGCCCCCCCAAAAACCAACCCGTAATACCGATCGCACCTAAAGTTACTGGTACACCTAGTGTCAAAAATAATCTAATTCTGTCTACACTTTCACGTAATGGTGTTAAGGGAGCAGCAATTTGTAGGTAGCCAATTAACGCATTGTTTTGTATTACTGGTAACGTTAATTCTCGCAGCCATACTTTATTACTACTTGTATTGATTTGGTTACCATTAATTTTAATGGTGTGAAAACCAGGGGCGATTGTTAATCGTTTAGAAGGGTTTGCACCGCTAAATCCTACTAATTTTTTCTTGGCATTGTACCAACGAATATATACTACCTGGCTACTTGGTGATAATCCATTGCCAAGAATAGGAATATCATCTTTATTGATCTGCGATCGCTCTGCCCAAAGACGATACCGTGCATTTGCTGCAATTGATTTGCTTGTTGAGTAAAGTTCTTCATCAAAAACCTGAAGTTGCTCTTCTACTCCCAAGTAATAAGCTATGGCAGCAAAGACAATAAGGATACTCCCCATTGACAATGCAAATAAATAACCCAAGTTACGACGGCTACGAGCAAAAGCAAACATAATTAGTCATTAGTCATTGGTTAGTAGGGGCGGGTTTTATTGATTAACTTTGGGTTAGAATCGACAATTTATCTTTTAAACCCGCCCGTACAGTAGTTAGTAGTTAGTTGTTCTCTCCCCATCTCCCTCATCTCCCCCATCTCCCCACTCCCTCACTCTTCGCTTTTTTCTGGAATGCCCAGACGATAGCCCATGCCGTAGACGTTTTCTAGCCAATCTTTGGCTCCCACTGCTTGTAGTCGCTGTCGTAGTCTACGTACTAGTGTTGTGACAGCGTTACTTTCTGGTTCTGTTCCCCATTCCCAAAGAGCTTGTTCAATTTGATTGTGAGACAAAACCTGATGCGGATGACGCATTAAGTATTCCATCAATTGAAATTCGCGTCCAGATAGTTGAACAAGTACCTGATTTCGCTCAATTGTCAGGTTATTCAAGTTTAAATGTAAATCTCCTAAGGAAAGAGTATCTCCCTGCCAAAGCGGGGAACGCCTAGCTAAGGCTCTTACCCGCGCCAATAATTCCACAATATCTACTGGTTTGACTAAATAATCATCTGCACCTGCATCCAAACCCGTTACCTTATCTAGGGTAGTATCTTTTGCAGTAAGCATCAGCACCGGAGCGGTTTTGCCTAAGCCTCGATATTCCTGGCACAGTTGAACCCCGCTCACTTTAGGAAGCATCCAGTCTAAGATTAATAAGTCATAATCTTTCTGAGATAAAAGCCATTGCGCGGTTTCTCCATCTTCTACGGCATCAACGGTATGTCCTGCTTTTGACAGTGCCGATCGCAGTGGTTCTAATTGGGCTATATCGTCTTCTACCAGTAAAATCAACATAGAGCGATCGCTGCATTTATTTTTCTTTATCTTAGATGGGCTGACACTAACTTGTTTCTCCAGTTTGTTATGATCCAATCCCGTTGGTTTAAAATCTTACATTCTTTAGGATTAGAATTTTGGTTACCCTTGCCACTACTTGGATTAGCTTTTTGGGTAGGGAGTGGATTTGTTATGGATTGGGTGATCAGTCGCTCTAATCAAACCACAAAATACCTAAAAGTTGATTCTCAATCAACTAAGCAGCCTAACATAATTATTATGTCAATCAAGGCAGAAATAAACAAAAGTCAAGGTATTTCTAAAGTAAAAGTTAAGACAGTTTCCTCGGTACTCCAAGCATTAGAGTTTGAGTTTCCAATCACAGAATTAACTCTACTGGAAGCAGCTATTAGCCAAGAATTAAGATTGCCTATTGAAAATGTAAGAGAATTAATGCAAAATAAAAATATAGAAAAATCAGAATAGTTATTTTCAAGAATTACATAAAGAAAAATATTTTCAACAATAATTGAATATTAAACAATTCAGAATAAATCATCTATGAAAATGGAAATTAAGGATTGCAGTAATCAAAATTTATATAAGATATAAAATATTAAAAAATTACTCAAATTTGAAGTGAGATAATTATAAACAATAACGAGAAAAATATATATAATTATCCTACTAGATATTTATGTAATTAGATAGATAAGATTTTTATGCCATTAGAAATATGAATAATGACATGATTTTATATTAAATAGCAGCCAGAAAGAACTAAGTTAGTCGTTGGTGAGTACTGATTTATCGTTATCACCACTGATATCATGTCCGGTTAATCAAACTGAATAAAAATGTTTACTCATAGTGAGGACTAAAGTCCTTACTGCAAACTATTTATTATGGCTGATTTGGCGGACATCATATGACTACTAATTGTAAAGACACTTCGGTTCCGAAGCATCTTTATCCAATGACTAATGACTATCATCTTATGCAACTTACAGGTAAAGTAGCGCTCATCACAGGAGCAGGTTCCGGTATCGCTAAGGCAACAGCAAAGCTATTTGCAAAAGAAGGTGCCAAAATAGGAGCGCTGGGACGTTCTCAAGACGAATTAGAAGAAGCTGTCACTGAAATTAATAATAATCATGGCGAAGCAATACCTATTGTTGCCGATATTTCGCACCCAGAGGAAATGCAAAAAGCGATTCAGACAATTATTGACAAGTGGGGACATTTAGATATTGTCTTTGCCAACGCTGGTATTAATGGGGTTTGGGCTCCCATAGAAGAATTGACACCTGAAGATTGGGATCAAACTATCAATGTCAATCTTAAAGGGACTTTTTTGACAGTTAAATATGCCGTGCCTTACTTGAAAAAACAAGGTGGTTCAGTAATTATCACATCATCGATTAACGGTACGCGCACCTTTAGTAACACTGGAGCAACAGCTTATTCTTGTACCAAAGCTGCTCAAGTTGCTTTCACCAAAATGGTAGCTTTAGAACTGGCAAAACACCGCATTCGTGTAAATGTGATTTGTCCTGGTGCGATTGAAACAAATATTGACGAAAATACTGATAGGCAGGATCTAGAAAAAGTGCAAGAACCAGTTGAGTTTCCTGAAGGCGAAATTCCGTTAACTGATGGTAAACCTGGAACATCACAGCAGGTAGCCCAATTAGTATTGTTTTTGGCGTCGGATGCTTCCAGTCATATCACTGGTACTGAAGTTTGGATTGATGGGGGAGAATCGTTGTTGAAAGCTTGATATTGTTAGTAGGGGCGAGTTTCGTTGATTATATGAACGGCTAAAACCGATGATTTATCTTCTAAACCCGCACGGCAGTCGCACTCGACGCGCTTAACCCGACGCCAGGTGACGCCAGTCGCTACAACGCGCTTAACCCGACGCCAGGTGACGCCAGGTGCTACCCTGCGGGAAGCCGCCCTCTGGGCGTCTACAACGCGGGGAACCCGCAAGGGCGCACTGGCTCCTTTATGCCGGGGAACCCTTTCGCCAGTCGCTACAAGTCGGCAAAGCCGCAAGGGCGCGCTGGCTCACCACCGCACTGGCTCCGCAAGGGCGCGCTGCCTCCCGTACAGTAGGTAGTAGGTAGAGACGCGCTGTTTGAAGCATCTGTACATTAGTTGTTGGTTGTTTACCACTAACTACCAACCTCTATGCACTATCCACTAACAGTCACCACGAAAAATACATTTATACAAAGCGATCGCTGGACATGAGCGTATCATCTCTTCACTTTTCACTGCATTCTGTCTATAGTGCGATACTGAATTGCTTCAGCGAGATGATGGACTTGTAGGTTGTCATCTCCTGCCAAGTCTGCAATTGTCCGCGCCACTTTGAGAATGCGATCGCTTGCCCTTGCCGACAGCCCTAATTTTTTAATTGCCCCTTCTAATAAATTCTTACCAGCATCATCTAACTTGCACCATTTTTGTAGATGACGGCTCTGCATTTGGGCATTACAACGCAGATTTGGTTGGGATTGAAAGCGTTCACAAGCGCGATCGCGTGCCTTTTGTACCCTTTCTCTAACTACTGTTGATGATTCTCCTGTGGGCTTTTGGATAATTTCCTCTGGTTTTAGGCGATTTACTGCAACTTGCAAATCAATCCTATCCATTAAAGGGCCGGAAAGCTTCGCCCAATATTGCTCTCTCTGGCGTGGCGAACAGGTACACTGTTGGATCGTATCGCCATAATAACCGCAAGGACAAGGATTGGTAGAAGCCACCAAAGTAAACTGGGCAGGAAACATTACCGATTGTCTAGTACGGGAAATCGTCACAAAGCCATCTTCTAAAGGTTGGCGCAAAAATTCTAAAACATCACGTTTAAATTCTGTTAACTCATCTAAGAAAAGTACACCCAAATGTGCTAGAGAAATTTCTCCAGGACGGGGAAAGCTACCACCACCAACAAGAGAAGGGCCTGATGCTGAGTGATGCGGGCTGCGAAAAGGGCGATCGCATACCAAGGAGCCTCTATTTTTCAGTAAACCAGCTACCGAATGAATGCGAGTTACTTCCAAGGCTTCTGAAAAAGACAATACTGGCAAAATTCCGGGTAAACGCCTTGCCAGCATAGTTTTACCACTCCCTGGCGGGCCGACAAAAACTAAATTATGCCCTCCAGCAGCAGCAATTTCTAAAGCACGACGAGCATGAGCTTGTCCTTTCACATCCTGCAAATCTACACTTTGTAGATACGCTGTATGCAATCTCTCTTCAGTACTATCTAATTGCACAGGCTTGTAACGCCCTGGATTATTCAAAAAATCAGCTACATCTGACAGATTTTTAAAAGCATAAACAGCCAATCCTTGCACCAGAGCAGCTTCTTGAGCATTATCAGCAGGAACAACCATACTTGTAATTCCCATTTTTTGAGCAGCCGCAGCAATAGCCAATACCCCAGCTACTGCGCGCAAACTCCCATCCAGAGAAACTTCGCCTAAAAAAAGATAATTTTCCAACAACTCAGCATTAACTTGCTCAGAAGCTGCCAATATTCCTACACTTATAGGCAAATCAAAACACGGCCCTTCCTTGCGTAAATCAGCAGGTGTTAAATTAATCACAATTTTTCGCATCGGAAAGGCAAAACCTGCATTTTTTAAAGTTGCCTTCACCCTCTCCTTGGATTCTTGCACAGCGCTGTCAGGCAAGCCCAAAACAACTATTCCCGGCAAACCGCCCGAAATATCGACTTCCACACCCACTTTAATGGCGTCGATACCCACAATCGATGCACTCCAGACTCTGGCAAGCATTAGCTGAAATTTTTGTAATCACACTAAACATGACAAAATCTCTAGCAGATGCAAAGGTAAATTGGCATGAGTGAAACTACAGAGACAATTTTTAGCAAAATCATTCGTCGAGAAATTCCAGCCAATATTATCTATGAGGATGAATTAGCGCTGGCATTTAAAGACATTAATCCCCAAGCACCCGTTCATATCCTCGTTATTCCCAAGAAACCTATTCCCAAACTCGCTGATGCTGATGCTGATGATGCTGCCCTTTTAGGCCATCTTCTACTAACTGCAAAACACGTTGCCGAACAAGCTGGGCTATCAGATGGCTATCGCGTTGTGATTAACACGGGTGCTGATGGTGGTCAAACAGTTTACCATTTACATCTGCATATTTTAGGGGGAAGACATATGGCATGGCCTCCTGGTTAATACACAAAATAGATCTGGTATGGAACTTTTTGGATTTTGCGAAAAGCTTTGAGCGGAGTTTTCCTCCGCTCAAAGCTTTTCAAGACGGATTTTGGATTTTAGAAAATGGAATTGGAAATTGCTGTAATCTATCTGGATTTTATTAATACATCTGCCCTTAATCATTTTTTAAATTGGTATAAAATTTCTTAAAATATGAAATCCATAGATAATATTCTATTTAATTTAGTTATTTTTTTGCCTGAATACTATAAATAAAAACTAATCAAAAGCCTTTACAAAACTCAACCTTTCCTCTAAGATTAGGACACGCGTAAGTAGATTAACTTACGCTCAAGATTTTCAAAAAATCTAGCACTCATAAAATAATGACCACAACCCTACAAAGACGCACAAGCGCCAACGCATGGGAGCGGTTTTGTGAGTGGATCACCAGCACAGACAACCGTCTATACATAGGTTGGTTCGGCGTGTTGATGATCCCAACTCTGTTAGCCGCAACAACTTGCTTCA
>NZ_JAUDRH010000014.1 GCF_030381805.1 Chlorogloeopsis sp. ULAP01 | reverse complement strand
GGGGTTGCCCCACGTGAAAATAGCTCGGTGCCAGGTTTTTTATTACTAATCTAATCAAAAATGCCTCCTTTACTCATCTACAGGAGGCTTTCGGTTAGTAGATAATTATAGCAAATTAGTCTTTAATAATTCCCAATCAGTCTCTGTTTCAAAGAAAGAACTTATTTTTGCATCTACTTGAGGTAGTATTTGCTTTGTTCTATCCAAAGATAAAGGTGAAGCGTCTAAGTCGATTACATTTTGCGAATGTGAATATTTCACCAAAAATTTTGTTGCTTGTGTACTACCGCAACATAAGTCGATAATTTTTGTATCTGTAGTGAATTGTTAAACCACACAAAGCTAGTTGGCGAAATTTTACCTCACCGCTATGCTTAAAGCGGTTACACGAGTATGGAATCATACAGCCACTGGTAACTGTAACTCTAATCTCTTAAATATAGGTGCCATTACTTCTTTCCTTTTAGTTAACTTATATATTTAGATCAAGATATTATTGTTAACATTAGTAAAAAGCTGAAAAGATTGGGGGATTGTTACTGCTATGGGTCGTGTAGGCGTATTACTACTCAATCTCGGTGGTCCGGAGAAATTAGAGGATGTAGGACCGTTTTTATATAACTTGTTTTCTGATCCAGAGATCATTCGCCTACCTTTTCCCTGGTTGCAAAAGCCCCTAGCTTGGTTTATTGCCTCACGCCGTACCAAAAAATCTCAAGAAAACTACCGCAAAATAGGGGGTGGTTCCCCATTGCGACGTATTACTGAAGCCCAGGGCGAAGCTTTAAAAGAACAACTGCACTTTTTGGGACAGGAAGCCAACATATACATTGGTATGCGTTACTGGCATCCTTATACGGAAGAAGCGATCGCTCGCCTTAACCAAGACGGTATCGAAAAATTGGTTATATTGCCACTTTATCCCCAATTTTCTATCAGTACCAGCGGCTCTAGCTTTCGGCTTTTAGAGATAATTTGGCAACAAGACCCAAGACTCCAGCGAATTGAATATACCGTTATTCCCTCCTGGTACAAGCAACCAGGATATCTTCAAGCAATGGCGGCACTGATAGCTCAAGAACTTGATCAACTGCCCAATGCAGATGAGGCTCATATATTCTTCAGCGCTCACGGAGTTCCCAAAAGTTATGTTGAAGAAGCAGGTGACCCTTATCAGCAAGAGATTGAGGAATGCACCTATTTGATTATGCAGACACTCAATCGTCCTAATGCTCATACATTGGCTTACCAAAGCCGTGTTGGCCCTGTAGAATGGCTGCAACCCTATACTGAAGATGCCATCCCAGAACTAGCAGAAAAAGGCGTAAAAGACTTGGTTGTAGTGCCTATAAGTTTCGTATCTGAACATATAGAGACGCTCGAAGAAATTGACCTTGAGTATCGAGAAATTGCAGAGGAAGCAGGAATTCATAACTTCCGTCGCGTACCTGCTCTTAATACTCATCCAGTATTTATTAAAGCGTTAGCAGACTTGGTAGTTGATGCCCTCAAAGCTCCCAGTATTAAGCTTTCGCAAGTCTACCAAATGAAGAAAAAAGTCAAAATCTATCCACCAGAGCGTTGGGAATGGGGAATTACTACAAGTGCAGAAGTGTGGAATGGCCGCATTGCCATGCTTGGTTTTATTGGCTTGATGATTGAATTAATTACTGGACATGGTCTATTACATATGCTTGGGATTTTGTAGTCAAGTGTAACAAAAGACCAATGACTAAAAAACAAAAGCCAATAGAAGAAACAGTGCTCCTTTGGGAGCGCCGTTATTGGTTTTCTCTAATCAAGTCAAGTACTCATATAAAAACAACCGAATAATTTTGGTTGCTGTCCGGAATGTTGCATTTGGGCTTTGTAGTTTCCAATAACACGACGCGATGGTCGTTATAAACATAAATCTCCTATTTCAAAAGCGTTATTCTAAACCTCACCACACTGCTAAAACGGTGTGGTTTCATATTTTAGTGGGAGCGATCGCTCAGTTCTCTTCATAATCAAAAGAAAACTTGGGGCAAGCGTGTGATTAGACTTGTTGTCATGCAATCAAAATTGGTCAGTATCCAGAAAAATTCTAAATATCCTTTCTCGCTTTGTGAAATGGAAATCCGATTTCTAAACTCCCAGGATGTCGTCGTTTACCGTGACCTGCGTCTCCAAGCATTGAGAGAGTCACCGACGGCTTTTGGTTCCAGTTATGAGCAGGAATCCTGTTTTTCTTTGACCGACTTTGCTGCCAGACTTCGCCCTCATGATGATTCTGCCAATGGCATTTTCGGTGCTTTCGGCGACAGAGATCGACTTATTGGTATGCTCGGCTTCTCACGCGAGAGCCGTTTGAAGCGTGCTCACATTGGTTCTCTCTGGAGTATGTATGTTTTGCCTGAGTTTCGCAGGCGAGGTGTTGGAGCCGCGCTTCTTGATGAGGCATTATCCCATGCCCGACGACTTGGTTGTCTGCGACAGATAGTCCTCACGGTCACTACAAACAATTTAGCAGCCTGCTCTCTTTATAGGTCACGGGGTTTTGAGCGTTTTGGCTTAGAGCGTAATGCTTTATTTATTGATGGTACATACTTTGATGAGGAGTATCTCGTATTACACTTCAACCATGATACCTAACAACTCCGTTGCACACCGATTATGTACAAAGATTAAAGATGTGGAACACTGTAATTTAGCTCTTATAGCCTAACTGACATACAATTCTAATACTTTAAATATCTTCATCTTAAAATATAAGTAGAATTTTAGCTAATTTCTACCTCGCTGTTGCATTTCTTGCTGGCGCATAGGCATAGCGTCAATTTCATCAAAAATTGTTGTTGCTTCGACTGGTACAGTGTCACGGCGCTTAACACGACCATCTTTACCCACTAAAATGACGCGAAAATCCTCTTTACCAATTCCAAAGCGATCGCGCAACTTGGCAGTCGAAGATTCGTCTATTTGCTCTTCGTTCGCATAATTATTACCTACTGCTAAAACTTGAACTAGCACTAAGTCTCTTTCTGCAAAACCAGCTTTGTACTCAGAAAAAAGTTGTATCTGTTGCTCATAGGCATTGTTATTGTCAGAAGGAGCGAAAACTACCAGCACACGATTTTTCCACCTTTGGTCAGTTAGGTTAAATGAAGACATTCTTTTGGCATGATTGGGTAAAACTTGGGATGCTCCCGATTGAGTAACTAATGATAGGAGTAAAGACGTTTGCAGGGTAAGGAAAATTAACACTAACTTGTTCAAAATCGAACTATTCCTCCTAGTACTGCTTAAAGTTTTGTAGTTATTTATAGGCATTGCTTCACAGTGCCACTTACTTGTGCCAATTTTCCTCTGTCTTTAGTGATGTTTGTTTAATTTGAAAATAGTTATAATCCAGCTAAAAGTGCGATCGCACTCCTATCAAGCCGACTTTCGCTGCACCTAAACACAATACTGCTTGCACACGGCTGGGACATTGGGAGGAGCAATAGCCCACATCAGAAATACTGACAGTGATCTGCCTTGATCGCTTTCTCTTCCAAGAACCAGAGCGAATCTACGATGCCCTCTGCCTCTGGGATAAACTGTGATTGGGTCACATCGAACGTAGCTGCTGCCAGTTGACATCCATAGAAATGCACATTACCCGTCCGTTTCACCAACTTGATGAAATCATGGATCGCAAGCGGATCACCGTCACGCCGCACTCTGTCTTTGAACCACTCTTCTTCTGTAGCGTGCTGGTGAGCGATTTTGACTGCCTTAGCGCCCTGCTCTGTCAGAACCCGTACTGCCCATAGCACAAACAAAATGTTGACTTCAACACCCTGTTTCGCTGCAACATAAGCAAATGTCAATGGCGTGTAAAGCCGATCATATGCATCATCTCGAATAACAATAGCCATCTTTTTCATGGTATTTTCCTTTAATTGGTCAACAGATATCGCAAATATTTACGATTAACTAAGCAACTAAGCAACGATCGCAAAAAACTGGCAATCAGAGTTGAGTAACATTGAACAGTAGCTTGTCACCCTGAATTGCTCAGGCTTATAGAACTTCTCCAAAGTTGCCTATAGCTGTAACTCTATACTTGACTATTTGCTTTAAATATGCAATGACTAAAATACTAGGATTTTTGACTAAAGCTCCAGGCGATGCCTGCTAGCGTAGCCAGGTTACTTCCACTAGCCCCCATCATCTCTATGGATGTACTTTCAGATATACTGCGGGTCATCCGATTTTCTGGAGTCATTGACCTACGTCCAGAGTTTTCGACTCCCTGGATTATTGAAACCCCCTCCTGCTCAAACTTCGCGCACACGATCCAGTCTGATACAACCCATATTGTTCCTTTTCATATTGTTGCGGAGGGTAACTGCTGGGTAAAAGCTAAAACCGATATCTGTCAAGCACTTTCCCCTGGTGATATCATTATTTTTCCGCACGGAGATGCTCACATTTTGGGCGATCGCCTTGAGGGAGCACCGATGCCGATTGTCGAATTGTTGCCTTCTCCACCCTGGCAAGAACCCCCAACCCTGACCTATGGCGGTGGTGGGAAGATAACTCGCTTAGTGTGCGGATTTTTGCAATGCGAGCAACTGCTACTGCATCCCTTCCTAAAAAGTCTGCCAGGGTTCATGCACATTCAAGTGTTTGCAGATCTGACTACACCGCTTCTGAAAACTGGTGTTCAGTACATTATTCAAGAAGCAGACTGTGTTCAACCAGGAAGTGTGTGTTTATTGACTCGACTGGTGGAACTCATGTTTATTGAAATTCTGCGGAACTATATGCAGAATTCCCCGAAAGAACAAATGGTAGGAGTTCTTGCCTTGAATGATTCAATTATTGGTCAGGCACTGAACTGGATACATACAGATCCTGCTCATCCCTGGACGGTTTCAGAACTAGCCAAACAAGTTGGTGTTTCCCGTTCAGCCTTAGCAAACCGCTTTACTGAACTTCTGGGGCAACCGCCGATGCAATACCTCACCCAGTGGCGGCTTCAGTTAGCAGCTCACTACCTGCAAAATACAGACGAGAGCATTGCCAAAATTGCCAGCCAAGTTGGTTACGAGTCAGAAGCCGCTTTTAATCGTGCGTTTAAACGGTATACAGGAAAGCCTCCTGGGACATGGCGTCATCACTGGGGTATAGTGTAAGCAATTTCATCCTAGTAAGGGTAACAGTAACGAGCTTGTCACCAGCTACCACGTCACGGCTGAAAGTGTTACTAAGAAAAGTTTAGAAAAATAACATTCCTTTTTAATCCAAAACTCTTAAGAATGCTAAGGCGGCTCAGTGAGAAGTATCGCACTTCTATCAAAATACTTTGGCTGTACCCAAATATAATACTGCTTGCATACGGCTGGGAAATTAAGAGGAGCGATCGCCTATCAAATCCTTAGAGAAACAGGGTACGAGCGCGCTTTCTTTCGCCCCTAGTCAGATAATCCAGATTGCGGATCAGCGCCATCCGTGCAAAGGAATGAAACTAAAAATTGTTGCTATTAGAGCCCAATATCTTTTGTATCAACCCATAAACGGTAAGTATAAGGGTGAAACTTGGTACTTGACACTAGATGAAGTTAATAACGACGGAAACTCCAGCTATCTTCAAGAAAGTTGAGTTGCTCTTAATGTGTTACTGCTCTGCAAGAAACTTGTAAATTTCACGCTTTACTTGAACAAGCAGATCGCGTACTCGATTTACTTGCTCTAAATTACCACTGCGTGCAATTTGTGTGACAGCATCATTCAATTGGGTTAAAGTACGCCGCAACTCAATCAATTCAGAAGGCTTGCTTTCCGTAAAACTGTCATAAGTGTTTTTTGAATCAGCCTGTTGGTTGCGATCGCTCAATAATTGTCTACCGCTCTGTGTAATCGTGTAAACACGCTTTCCATCGACTTTCTCACTGGTCAAATAACCACCTTCTTCCAGCATCTGGAGCGTTGGATAGACAGAACCCGGACTAAGGCGGTGAAAGCCTCCGCGACGGGTTTCTAGTTCTTTAATCAGTTCATAACCGTGCTGGGGACGCTCAGATAGAAGTCCAAGCAGCATGAATTTGATGTCCCCACGACGGGTGCGAGGTTCATCTCCCCAGCCATCTCTAGGCGAACCTCTACGTCCATGTCGCCCACTTATGAAAAATTGATTGCCAGATCCAACTCCTGCCCATGCTGGTACGAGATGACGTGGATGAAATTTTCTGAACATATGTAATTCTTGTATTTTTAATATATCACGATATATCGTTAATTAATGAAAATATAACGCGATATATCGAGTTTGTCAATCACAAATTCTACATACTTGCTCAACTGTTGATTGCCCATAAACAATCGGCTTATGTCTGGCAGTTAGGCAAGCAATTTCAAATTACTGTCCTACAGACGACTGAATGCTGAAAACAACCAATGCCCTTAAAGTATGCATCTGATACCATTTCACAAAAAAAGTAGAAACTTTCTAAGATTACTGAGGCTTAAACAAATCATTTCCGATCCAATCAATACGATCATTGGGATTTGGGAAGGCATCACTTCTACAAAGTTTGCAGCATCGTCAATACTTCCCTTGCCGTTGTATCTAGCTTGCATCGGGTAAGGAAATATCGGTCTTGTTCTGACAATTTTTGCATTGTTTCCCGTTGCTTCCTCGGTTGGATTGCTAAAACCACCGCTCGCTGAATCATCAGCCGTTTGGGAGGCAATGATTTTAGTTGGAGGAGTGCCTTGCTCAACCCATGCTACTATCGGTGTGAGCCAATCCACACGGCTGGGACTGGTTCCGCCCTGACAGTGATACACTCCAGGCAGCATAAACAATCTAGCAAACGATTGCACCTTGACAAGACCGCCCATAGTATCTTGAACTGTCTGATAGTAAGCGAGTGTGCCTTGAGGGGGAATCGCTGGATCAGCCCACCCATGATAGAGAATGAGTTTTCCACCACGATCGCGAAACGCTTTGAGGTTAGGATTGGTCGCGTTGTAGACTTTGCCCAGAGGACGTAGCCGATCAAAGCCCTCAACCGTAAATTGCCAGTCTTTGTAAGAGTAAAGATGCAGGAGGACTTTTAGGAAAGGCGAGATATTTCAGATAGCTGTTGGAGATTTCTGCTGCCATTGGTGGCATTCCATCTCTGCCAATACTCAAACCTGCCCACCCAAGTTCTGACCCAATCGTTTGGCTGCCTGGATAAAGTAACCTCCCCTGACGATCCACAGCACCCTGATAGAGTTTATTGACGACTGCAATCTCAGCTGTTGTTAAACAGGTTGCAGTAGCGCGATTGTCAGTACAACGAAGCGATTGGGGCTTCAACGTGCAGACTCTTGGATCGGTGATTTGTCCATCGACTAGACCATCTTTACCGTCACAATTTGCGATCGCCGCCTTATGAATCAGCGCCAGTTTATCAACGGGCAGAATGGGATTTCCTTGTGAATCTTGGTTCGCGCGCCCATTCCACGTTTCGTATTCTCCATTGAGTGGCGCTTGGATGGCAGCAGGTGCGCCTGCAATGATGATGTGGACGCTCCTCAGACTTTCTTCTCTTTGGAGGAGTACGTTAAGGATTACCAAGAAATAAATTATCTCAAAAAAACAACAGACAGTAGTCTTTAATAAAATTCTTTGTTTGATTTTTTCCTATCACAATTTACGTAAGAGAGAACGATTAAGCTATCACGGTATTTATTTGCTAAAGTCACCAGTCCGCGATTAGCCTTGCTTTCCTAAGCAAGAGTTTAAGCACAGTCTCTTCCCTAGAAATAATATCGACACTACCCTCCATTCCCAGTTGAAGCACACATTGGTGTTTACTTTCACCTAGAGAAAGACTTTCTGGTTTAATTGTTATCTCGTAGAAGGCATCAATAGCAGATGTTTTTTGATTAGTAGCTGTGAGCGGGGTGGTGGTAGTACCATTTCTTTGGGGAACGATTGCATCTGGAGCGATCGCCTTCACTTTACCCTTAAGAGTGCCATAATCTGGATAAGGACAGGCAGAAACCCGCATCTGTACATTTTGCCCTTGTTTCAACTTATTTCTGTCTTGAAGCCGTACCATCGCCTTCACCTCCATTGGAGCATTGCTGGGGACAATCTGGGCAATCTCCCCTCCCGCAGATATAGTTTGACCAGGGTTTCGTAGATTTAGCTTGGAGATGATGCCGTCTGCTGTGGCTGTAATCACTGTCTGGCTAAAATCGCTGTTAACTTGTTGAAATTCATGGATATCGCGCTCTAGCTGTTTTTGGATTTCAATCCGTTGCCCGATCAGAGCAAGACGTTCTTTATCTAACGTCGCGATCGCGGCTTTTCCCGTAGCTTTTTCTTGGGCAAGACGCTCAGAAGCGATCGCAACTTCTGCATGACTAGGATTGAGAGCAGCTCGAACGCGCTGCAACTTGGCTTTAGCTGACTCAACTGCTGATGAGTGCTGGCGAACGGCTAATTGTGCTTCCTCAAATTGGTCTTGCGACAAGGCTCCTACTTTGGCTACACCTTCGTACCTGTTTCGTTTGGTTTGGGCTGCTCTAAAACCAGCCATCGCTGCTTTGACGTTTGCCTCGGCTTCTTCAACATCAGCAGTAGTAATAATTTGCTTGTCCCGATAGTCTCGGCTGCGGTGCGAGAGTTCAAATTCAGCCGCAGCAACAATGCGCTCAATTCGGTCAGTTTCGGCTCCCCTTTGGCGAGCGATCGCGCTCACTTGAGCATCGATCTGAACCAGTTGTAATCGACTCTGCTGAATGTTACTTTGCAGTTGGCTCCTTTTAGTTTGCAACTTCGAGTGATCAATAGTAGCAATCACATCCCCTTTGTTGACAACTTGATTCTCTACAATAAAGACTTGCATTACCTGACCGTCTGTAGCAGCTTGAACCATTCGCAATTCCCCAGCAGGACGAACAGTAGCCTGTCCTTTGACTGTCACCTTATATTTAGTTACAGAGGCAGTGGGAATGGCTAGTCCGACAGCACAGACAATAACTAATGCACTTATAGTAGTCCAACGACCAATTGGTGGCAGAAACTCGTTGTCTTGGATTGGAGGTAGGTAATCGGAGTTGGAAAGGTTAAGCATGATAGTTTTATTTGCTGATAGCAGGAGATTTACCGTTCAGCTGAGAGTTGCAGGATGGCAATATCAAGCTAGTTGTTGATAAAACAACGCCGTCGAGGAAGTCCAAATGATCGCCAGATACTTGCCGTAGAGTTTCAGGAGTCCCTTGAATTTTCAAGTGTCCTTCCTCCAGTAGTACAATCCAATCTGCTCGTTCGATCACTTTGGGACGATGGCTAATTAAAATTGTGGTTTTACCTTCTCGATGAGAAAGCAGTCTTTCTAGAACTTGGGCTTCACTGACTGGGTCGAGAGCGCCAGTCGATTCATCTAAAATTAGTACGGGTGGATCGGTAACAATGGCTCTGGCGATCACTAATCTTTGCTTTTGACCACCAGAGAGATTCGCGCCAAATTCACCTAAAACAGTTTGATACTTGTCGGGTAATTTACTGATAAACTCATCTGCACCAGCAATCTCGCAAGCTGTGACAATTTGTTCAAACTGAATCTGGGGATAGCTAAAGCGGAAGTTTTCAAGAATTGAGCGACTCCAGAAATGAGGTTCTTGAGGAACTAACACTACCTGTTGTCGTAAGCATTCCAAGGAGAGGTCTTGCTGATTATAGATCCCATAGCGGATGTTGCCAGACTGAAGCGAATATAGGCCAGCCATTATTTTGGCTAGGGTGCTTTTACCACAGCCAGATTTACCAATTAAGGCAATGGTTTGACCGCCTGGGATAGTGAGGGAAAAATCTTGCAGCAGGTCAACTCTACCTGCATGGTGGAAATTGAGGTCAGTGCAAGTAATATCTGCATTGCCAGGAATTTCTGTCCAAGGCTTTTTGAAATCTTTTTCATCTTCTGGGGTAGCATCAATCACTTCTGTCAGACGTTGGATGACAATCTGGGCAGTGATAAACTCATCAACTAAGCCGATGACGGAACTCAAAAAGCCGAGAAAGTTGCCACTCATACCGCTAAAGGCAAGCAACTGACCAGTACTTAAGGTGCGATTAATTACTAAATAACTGCCCAACCAAAGTAAGGCAACACTAGTGCAACTGGAAAAAATACTAGTGATTGTGCCACTGTAAAGCCCTAGCTTCATCGTATTCCAGCCCAAGTTAGCCAGGCGACCATAATTTGTTTGATACTCTTGCCAAGCTTGGGGTGTGGCTTGGGTAGTTTTTAGCACCTGTACGCCGCGAAAAGTTTCGACGAGAAAGCCTTGGTTTTCTGTACCTAAAACGATTTGACTGCGGGTTTTGGCGCGCAAAGCCGGGAGAAACAGCAGGTTGACTAAAGTGACAATTATAAAAGCAGCCAGGGAAGCTAAAGTTAATCCCCAACTATAGAAGAGCATAAATCCTAAGGAAACTAAAGCGATAAAGAATTGGCTGGGTAAACCCAGGACAACCTCGGAAACTAGCTCATTGATGCGATCTACATCGGCAATACGGCTGACTACTTCCCCACTGCGTCGCCCTTCAAAATACGAAAGAGGCAAGCGCAGGAGTTGTCGTCCGTATTCTAGAATTAGTCCTAATTGCAGCCGTTGACCAAAGTGACCGATTAAGTGAGACTGGACTAAAGCGATCGCACTGCTAAATAAATTCATAGCGATCGCCCCAATTGCAACCACAGTTAACAGTTGGGTATCTCCCCGCACCAGCACGTCATCGGTGAGCAGTTGCATCATTAAAGGAGAGACAAGGGAAAGTAGCCCGATGGCAATGTTAATTGCAATGGCTTGGGCGAGAATGGCGCGATAGGGCAAAACTCGCTTCAGATAACGTCCAAAACCACCAACTTTATCTTCTGGTTGCTCGTAAAAACGGCTGTCATCTGGCATCAGTAACAGCATCACACCATTACCCCAACCTTCAACCAATTCCTTGCGGGTCAGATACCGGATGCCTACAGCAGGATCGGCAATTACATATTTTTTCCCTTTTTGCCCGTACAGAACTACCCAGTGATAGCCTCTCCAGTGAATGATTGCTGGAAGAGGAGCTTCATTGAGTCTGTCAATGAGTTGAGGAGTAGCTTTAACTTGGCGAGCATTAAATCCTATTGTTTCTGCACCTCGGCTCAAACCCAGTAGAGAAGTACCTTGCGCTCCAGTGCCAACAGCTTCTCGAATGCGACAAATGGCAAAGGTGCGTCCGTAGTGTTTGGCAATCGTGGCAAGGCAAGCCGCACCACAATCTTCTTCACTGTGTTGCAGAACTATTGGGTATTTCATCATTAGAGCTTTTAATAGAGAAAAAAAGCTCGAAGAGCCACGAATTTATAATAGACTTGTTGCATAATCGCTGAGAACACCTGCTATGTATTGGGTTCATGTAGTTTTAGATACTATGTCGCAACAAGTCTAATGTCTTCAGGTTGTTAGCTCAACAAACTAAGTAGTTGGCTCTTCGAGTTGTATGAAGCCAGGAAAAACTAGCCGGAGAGATTCAAGTAAATCTACTTGAGATTTAATTACTAGGCGATGCGAAAGATGTCAATATCACCTCTATAAGAAGTCCTGGTATCAGGTAGAAATGTATACCGACCATTGGATAAATTGCGTCTGCGCAATTGGACTCCTGGACGAACATCATAGTCAAAAGCAACTATTCCTCCTCGTGTAGTAGCCCAACTTGCAACTGAACCAGGGTTCAAGTAGCGTAATCTTGATCCATCAACCGAGTAAGGTATCCGAGCGTTTGTCCGGTTAGAAATGGTAAATCTCTCTAATGCTCCCCCACTAAGTGCTTCAGCATCTTTTTTATTTAAATCAACAAATAAGTCTTGATTAGCAGAAGTACTTTCAAGCATTTTGTCAATATTCGACATGGTTTTTCTCCTAATATTCAAGTGAATCAAAATACCTAAAACTATCAATTAGTTTTAGGTTGGACTTCGCAATTTAGAAAATAGTTGAGATTGCTTCAAAGACATTTTGTTTTTGATAGTAAAATTACTTATTATCATTAAAAAACAAATTGTCAGATGAACAATCTATTGTTTAACTTGGAATTAATTCTTATTTATTAACTCCAACTTGATTTCACTTTAGACGATTAATGATTAACTATGAAACTGAGAAATAGATGACTTTATATTGACTTATTACTGACTTGTAAAATATATTTTTAATTTATCTTGAAAGAAAAATAAAAACTGATAAACGATTGAGTTGTTATTGAATTATTACTGCCTACACAACTATTATCTTTCCTAGACATATAGATTTAAGTTGTATTTTTAGACACAAAAGCTTTACTGAGAAAAAGAATTAATTATTGCTATGTCATTTATTATATGTGCTTATTATTACAACTAAGAGGAACTCAAATTTCTTATTTGATACTGAGTGATCACTGACTTGCAAAATTATCTTACTTGCTGTTTTAAAATGTGCATAGCGTTGTATAGAATGAGCCATGCCAAACTCAAGAGGACTCAAAGTTCGCAAAGAGTATATTCCACAAGTTAGATCTGCTCAGAAGCGTAGTCACTTTGTAAGTCAAGCACAATTAGCAGAAGCAGTAGAAATTGCTCTATGTACTGTCCAAAGATTCTTGCATGGGAAACCTGTTGATAAGGAGATTTTTCTGAAAATCTGTGAAGCGTTAGGTCTACCATGGGAGAAATTTGCTGACTTGGATGACACTTCTATTGACCCCAAACCACTCGTACAAAAGTTTAGTGTCAGTATTAGGGATCTCAGTAATCAAGCTGCACTATCTTGTGCTCAACAATTACATGAAGCTTTGGAGACAGATGGACAAGCAGTATTAATAGCTGATAGCTGGTTACAATGTAGCGACGAAGAACTAGAGCAATACGAGTGTTTCCTGCTGCTAGTTTCCAAAAACTCAGTAGCAGACATCATTATGAAAGAAGTGAAACGGGTTCGGCAGTTGTGTAATACTCAACCTAACAAAATTCTTTTACTTATTCATATTAAAGAATCAATAGCCTTACCGCTTAACCATCCTCTACATAAAGAGCTTCAAGGCATTGAACATTCAGAGTGGCAATCATCAACTGATTCTCAAACCCTGGTAGTAAAAATTATAGAATTGCTGGAGAGTAAATCAATATTTACAGATGATTTAGAAGATTTAGTAAATAATGTATCTAGGCTAGAACTTACAAGTAATTGGTTACTAACTTATGTTGGTGAAAATCCATTGTATAAGTTAAATGATTTTATTATTGACTTGAAAAACAAAGAAAATCGTCGAATTCAATCTGGATATTCTTACTGTGGTGTAGGTCCCACTCGAATGTGGAATAATGCCTGCTATGACCCTGCTTACCATATGCTAAATAATATTCAAAGATTTCCTCAATATGCTAGAAAGCTTACTCATTTAGTCGATAAGAATTGCTATAACTTCGTTAGTCTTGGTGTGGGTGAGGGAACTAAGGATAAAGGTATTATCTCAGATTTCTTCAACGAAGATGGCAACACTCAGCCCCGTGACAATTTTTTATATGTTCCAGTTGATATGAGTCGCGAAATGTTAAGAGTAGCAATTGGAGCAGTTCAAGAGTTACCAGTTCATCGTCGCATTGCTATTCAACGGGACATTGAAACTCAAGATGGTATGACAGAGATTGCTCAAATTGCCCAAATATTTGGACAACAACAACCCATAATGTATGGGTTTATTGGTAACACAATCGCTAATGTTGAGAAACCGAAGCAAGTTCTTGATAACATTGTGCGAGTTATGAGAGATGATGATCTACTACTTTTTGAGGTTCAGATTATTGACCCTTACAAACTAGAGCCAAGAAATTTTCAGAGAACAATAAGTTCTATTCAAGCAGAGTATGAAAATATCTCCTTTCGGAAGTTTGCATTTAGCGCTCTTCTACAGAACGCTTTTCTAAACCTGACTCCGATTGAGAGGGATGATTTCTATACAGTTGAGGTATCCTCGAACGATTGGCAGAATTATGGTCAGGTAATACAAATTGATTGTTTTTTTGAAAATAAAAGCACCAAGCCACTTCACATAATACTTGCAGAGGAGGAAAATATAATATTAAATCCACAAGAAAAAATCCGCCTTTATCGGTCTCGAAAGTTTCTTCAAAGCACTCTTCACAACTTTATTGAAGCCAGGAGTCTCAGAATTATTGGGGAGGAAATGTATTTACATGAAGAGAAAGGGACTGGTTTTGTAGTAATGATGCTCGAACGACAAAAGTAATTTTCATCTCGTAAAATGCTGATTCTGCTAGGTTAATCAAAATCAGACAACAAATGAGCAGATGAATGTGAATTACTCACCTGCTCACTAGGCAATTTAGGGAGAAGCGTTATTGACTAACCGGCATGGGCAAGCTCTTTAGCAATATTCTGG
The DNA here is from genome assembly GCF_030381805.1 of Chlorogloeopsis sp. ULAP01. Lineage (NCBI taxonomy): Bacteria > Bacillati > Cyanobacteriota > Cyanophyceae > Nostocales > Chlorogloeopsidaceae > Chlorogloeopsis > Chlorogloeopsis sp. ULAP01. The sequence continues at coordinate 245,291 of NZ_JAUDRH010000014.1, read as the reverse complement.
GAATGGTTCACTGCTTGAGCAAACTCATTTAGAACATCTTTTAATCTTTGCTCAATTTCTTCATCAAGTTGCACGCTACCATCAGCTTGAATTTGAATTTGTTTATCTACAGCATAGACTGTACTCAATATGTGCCGCGCACCTAACTCAGATAACACAGGTTTCAAGGCATACTCAACTGATAATAAATGAGCAATTGTTCCACCTGTTGCTATTGGTAGTACAACTTTACCCGCCAATGCTTTTTGGGGTAATAAATCTAGAAATGCTTTAAGTACGCCTGTGTACGCTGCTTTATATATGGGAGTAGATATAATTACTCCACTTGCCTTTGCTAATAATGCTTTTGGTTGTTCTAATGCTGGACTATCATAACGTCCAAATGCCAAATCTTGTGCTGGTAAATCCCGTACAGAAATAATATCTGTCTGTAAATCTTGCTGTAAAAGAATCTTGCTAGCATATTCTAAAATTGCATAGGTTCTGGAAGGATGGGAAGGGCTACCAGCGATCGCTAAAATATTAGTCATTTTGATTAAAAACCTCTTTAATCTACAGTTGCAATTGTCTTTTCTTTAATTTGCTGTTTCGGAAATTCTCGGTTAGCCACAATTTCGCCAAAAGGACTTAGTACTTGTGGTTCCAATATTGGCTGATTTTCCAGAGGCAAACGCGGGAAGAGTAATTCTGCAACTCGATATGCTTCTTCTAAATGGGGATATCCAGAAAAGATAAAAGTATCGATACCCAATTCGCTATATTCCTGCATTCTTTTGACAACGGTATCAGGATCGCCTACCAAAGCAGTTCCCGCACCACCCCGCACTAAACCAATTCCTGCCCACAAATTCGGACTGATTTCCAAAGCTTCGCGACTGCCGTTGTGTAAGTTTTGCATTCGCTGTTGTCCTTCGGAATCCATACGTGAATAAGCTTGTTGGGCTTTGGCGATCGCCTCTTCATCCACGTAACGAATTAAATCATTAGCTGCATCCCATGCTTGGCCTTCAGTTTCTCGCACAATGACGTGTAAGCGAATACCGAAGCGTAATGTTCTGCCTTCTGCTTCTGCTAACCGCTTTACAGAAGCTATCTTTTCAGCAACTTGTTCTGGTGGTTCGCCCCAAGTTAAATACACATCTACGTGTTTAGCGGCAATACGCTGGGCAATGGGTGAAGAACCTCCAAACCACAATGGTGGATGAGGTTTCTGTACTGTTGGAAAGAGCAGCTTACCACCTTGTATGTTGAGATAATCTCCCTGGAAATCTGCAATTTCCCCTGCTGCAATCTGCCGCCACACCGTCAAAAATTCATCTGTTAATTCGTAGCGATCATCATGGGAAAGATGCAAACCATCCCCTGCCAATTCTACAGGATCGCCACCCGTGACGACGTTAATCAGTAATCTTCCACTGGATATGCGATCAAATGTTGCTGCCATCCGTGCCGCTACCCCCGGTGACATCAACCCCGGACGAATTGCCACCAAAAATCGCATTCTTTTAGTATGCGTTACTAGAGTTGATGCCAAAATCCAGGCGTCTTCACAAGAACGTCCTGTAGGTAGTAATGCACCCGTAAAACCCAAATGATCCAAGGCTTGGGCAATCTGCCGCCAGTAATCAAAGTTAACTGCCCGCCCGCCAATGGCAGTACCAAGATAACGCCCCTCACCGTGAGTTGGAATAAACCAAAGTAGCTGCATGATGTCTATTCAGAGTCGCTGCAAAATTTCTCTGCTTTTTTATTACGGTAAATCTATCTGTATACCGTATTATTTATTTCACTTCAGAGTATCGCATAGGTAACTAAGTTAACGCAATATATTTACAAAACTAAATACAGTTTATCTATCGTTTTACAGTAGTTTACTTGTTGTTATTTTTAAAATCGTGTGACATACTCGATATTAAATACACTATTCCGACTGACTTACAGTATTTACAAATCCTAGTGATTAGAAATCGCGCGGCAGTTGCGACAATGGAGAGTTTCCCCCATTGTTACAATTGCCATTCAGACTTCTAGTCTGTGGGAATTTTTGGTGTGAGGAATTAACTAATGATAAAAGATTCACAAGGACTAGCAGTCACAACCGATTCACCAGACGCGATCGCAGCCATTAACCGCTTTATTGATCGAGCGCTTTTTTATGGCAAAGATGCAGAAATAGCGATTTTGCAAGCAATTACAGCAGATCCAACTTGTGCTTTAGCCCATGCCTATGCTGCTGCTTATTATCTTTCTCAAGAAAACAGGATAGCTTGGCAGCAAGCCGAAGCCCATTTGCAAGTAGCCCAAAAGAATATAGCCAAGATTACTAATAGAGAACAGTTATATGTGCAAGCAATTTTAGCTTGGGCAAACAAAGAAATTGATGTGGCGATCGCTCTCCATGAAGAGATTACCAATAAATTTCCCCGTGACTTGATATCAGTACAGCAAGGACAGTATCACTATTTTTACTTGGGTGACAAAGAAAGATTATTGCAAATTGCCCAAAAGGTTCTACCTGGCAATCTTGAAAACCATTATCTATACGGTATGGTTGCGTTTGGTTTAGAACAGTGCCACGAGCTAGCAGCAGCAGAAGCAATGGGACGTAAAGCAACAGCAATGAATCGCTACAATCCTTGGGCGCATCATGCCGTTGCCCATGTTTTGGAAACTCAAGGGCGAGTAGATGAAGGTATCGCTTGGATGGAGGCTTTTGCTGATACTTGGGAAAACTGCAACTCTATGCTGTATACCCATAACTGGTGGCACATTGCCCTGTATTATTTAGAGCGAGGCGATACAGAGAAAGTCTTGACACTTTACGATACCCATATTTGGGGACGCGCCAGCAAACTATCTCCCAAAGATCAAGTCGGAGCAATTTCACTTCTATTACGACTAGAGTTACAAGGTGTGAATGTGGGTAGTCGCTGGCAACAATTGAGTAGCTATCTTTATCCTCGTATTCATGAACACGCTCTACCTTTTCAAGACTTGCATTACGTCTATGCGATGGCTAAAGCTGGACTTACTGACTGGGTAAACCAGATGTTACTGAGTATGGAACAATATGCTTTGAGTATTAATCCTTTTCTACGACAAGGCTGGTTAGAGGTAGCAATTCCCGCAGCTAAGGGAATGGTTGCTCATGCCAAAGGTGATTTCAACACAGCCATAGCGCAACTCAAACCAGTTTTACCACGCTTGCATTCTGTTGGTGGTAGTCATGCACAGCGAGTTTTGTTTAAGCAAGTTTATCAAGATGCACTATTGCTGGCGCAAAAGCGGAGTTGGATTTATGGCATTACTGCTTGATAGGGTTGTGTTAGAAAAATTAACCGAAACGTCCACTGATATACTCCTCAGCTTCTGTGGTTGTAGGAGTATGGAACATTTGTTCTGTAGGGCTGAACTCGACTAATTTACCGCGACGTTTGCCATGCTCATCAATTTCTGTATTGAAGAACGCCGTCCAATCAGCAATCCTTGAAGCTTGTTGCATATTGTGAGTCACCATAATGATGGTGTATTGTTGCTTGAGTTCTAGGCAGAGTTCTTCTACTTGACGGGTAGAAATGGGATCGAGAGCCGAGCAAGGTTCATCCATCAATAATACGTCTGGCTTCATAGCGATCGCGCGTGCAATGCAAAGCCGTTGCTGTTGTCCGCCAGATAAAGCTGTACCCTTTGCTTTGAGCTTGTCTTTAACTTCATCCCAGATGGCAGCACGTTTGAGAGATTCTTCTACTAGTTCATCAAGATTACCGTTATAACCGTTAGAACGCGGCCCAAAGGCAATATTCTCGTATATTGATTTAGGAAAAGGATTCGGTCTTTGAAAAACCATTCCTACTTGTCGGCGCAGTTTTACAGAGTTAATTTTGGAATCGTAAATATTGCGATCGCGGTAAATTAACCTACCTTCTACCTTAGCTCCAGGGATTAAATCATTCATGCGATTAAAGCAACGCAGTAGAGTGCTTTTACCACATCCTGAAGGGCCAATAAAAGCGGTAATTTGTTTTTGAGGAATTCTCAAATAGACATCTAGAAGTGCCAAAAAACCAGCATAATAAACCTTCACACCTTCAACATCGAATACAGCATCATCTTGTTGATTGAGTGTGGAATTTAGTTGATTTCTACTGTTATGATAACTCATCTTAGCTTTTCTCTGAATATATATAAAACCTAGATTTAAACAGTTAATAATTATGCAATTAACTGTTTAATGATAGAAGCGTTGGCGAATATAGATTGCTAAACCATTTAAAGCTAAAACCAAAAGTATTAAAACAATAATTGTTGCAGCAGCAGCATTAGCAAAACCTGGTTCTGGACGAGTAATGTAACTATAAATTTGAATAGGTAATGCCATAAATCTCTGGAACAAACCAGGGTTAAAGGTAAGAAAACCCACAGCACCAACCACAATCAAAGATGCGGCATCACCAATAGCACGAGACACAGAAATAATTACTCCTGTAAAAATACCAGGAATAGCATAGGGTATGACGTGATTACTAAGTGTTTGCCACTTAGTCACACCCAAGCCGTAAGAAGCATATCTGAGGGAATCGGGAACTGCGCGAATTGCTTCTCTTGCTGTCACAATAATAACTGGTAAAGACAACAAAGATAAAGTCAACGCTCCAGAAATCAAAGTAGGGCCAAATCCAAGTAAATAATTGAAAACACCTAAACCCAACAATCCATAGACAATAGAAGGTACTCCCGCTAGATTGCTAATATTAATCTCAATAATTGCTGCCCACCAGGTTTTGGGTGCGTATTCTTCAAGATATAAAGCTGCTCCTACACCAATCGGTACAGTTATCAAAATAACGACAACCCCTAAAAGAACACTGCTGACAATAGCAGGGCGAATACCACCTTGATCGGGAAAACGAGAAGGAGTTTCAGTCAAAAATCCGGGTGTCAAAAATCTGCCTAATCCGTCTCGTAAAACGTCAAAAAGTAATAACGCTAGGACAAATAAACCTATCAATAATCCTAACAAAAAAAGTATCTCAAATATTTTTCCTATTTTTTCTCTCTTATCAACATTGTCAAGAAATTCTACTACGGAATTGTGAGAATCATCTCTTGGATAAATTGTAGCCATGCTTATTTACTCATATTTTTCTTTAAAGCGATTAGAAATCCAGTAACTGATAATATTCAAAATTAGAGTAATCAGAAACAAAACAGCACCTACGGCATATAAAGTCTGAAAATTGAGACTACCACGGGGGCTATCTCCACCAGAAATTTGCGCCATGTAAGCTGTCATCGTTTCTATAGACTCTGCAAAATTAACAGTCAGTTTTGGTTGTTGTCCGGCGGCGATGAGAACAGTCATAGTTTCACCAACAGCGCGAGAAATACCTAAAATAATTGAGGCGATAATTCCAGATAGTGCTGCTGGCAGAACCACTCTAAAAATACTTTCCAGTTTAGTTATTCCTAAAGCGTAAGCTCCTTCTCGTAAAGAACGTGGAACTGAGCGAATCGCGTCTAAACTGATGGAACCAACTGTAGGGGTAATCATGATTCCCATCATTAACCCTGCGCTTAAAGCATTGAAGATTTCCAAGGGAATAATATTTCGCAGCAATGGTGTGACAAACAACAGTGCAAAGTAACCATAGACTACCGTGGGTATTCCTGCCAAAAGTTCCATCGCTGGGCGTAAAATTGCTGCTACTTTTGGTTGGGCATATTCACTTAAATAAATAGCAGAAGATAAACCCAAAGGAATAGCAACTGCCATCGCAATAACTGTAGTCAAAAAAGTGCCATTAATCAAAGGCCAAATGCCAAAATGCTGTTCTGCAAATAAAGGTGTCCACTTAGTATCAAGAAAGAATTGGGCGAACGAAACTTTTTGGAAAAATTCAAATGCCACCTGAAAAATAATCATGACAATCCCAAAGGTTGTCAGCACAGAAACTAAAGCACAACCAAATAAAATTGTCGCCACAATCTTGTCTTGAATATCTTCTGATGGATGTTTCTCTAGTATGTGTCTAGAGTTTTGATGAAAACCATTTTGAGGATTTATGCTCGTCATAATTTTTATAACTTCTGTCCTCTGCCTTCTGCCTTTTAAATAAAGTTTGTAATTGGCTCACCTGGTTTTGCTTTTTTAAATTTTGTACCAGTTTCACCAGCAGCAAATTTTCGTTTGGTTTTGACATAAGCTTCATCTGGTAGTGCTACATAACCAACACTGTCTACCCACTTCCAAGAATTTTCTAGATAAAAATCCACAAATTCTTTTACTGCTGGTTTGTTATCTATGGATTTTTTACTAACATAGATAAACAGAGGACGAGACAATGGTGTATAGATATTCTTTACAACATTATCTATTGGAACTGGTTTTTCACACTTTCCTGTAGGGCCTTTGACCGCAACTAAATTTAGTTTGTCTTGGTTTTGAATGTAGTAAGATATTCCTACATATCCTAAAGCTGATTCTTCACCTGAAACTCCTTGAACAAGAAGATTTTGATTGTGACTAGGAGTGTAATCTGTACGACCATTTTTAGCTTTCTTCGTCACTGCCTGGGTAAAATAATCAAATGTTCCTGTATCAGAAGCAGGAGCATAAAGTTTCAGCGGTTTGTCAGGAAATTTCGGATTAATTTGTTTCCAACTCAAGACTTTGCCATCTGATTTTGCACTCCACATCTTGTCAAGTTCTTTAATAGTCAAACATTTAGCAAAGTTATTTTGACGATTGGCAATAACAGCAATTCCATCTAAGCCTATAGGCAACTCGACAAATTCAATATTCTTGCTTTTACATCTTTCGATTTCTTCATCTCTAATAGTACGAGAAGCGCCAACAATATCAATATCGCCAGCGCAAAACTTACTGATTCCACCACCAGTACCACTGGAAGCAACGCTAACTTTAGCTTCTGGTTTAACCTTCTCGTATTCTTCTGCAACTGCCAGAGAAATAGGAAAACCCACCGCTGCACCATCAATACTCACTTGGCTTTTCTCTTCTTGAGCGCGATCGCACCCAGTAACACCGTAGCCAATAAGCATCAAAAATGTCAGGAAAAACCTACCCTTCAACCGAGTACAAAGGTTCATAGACTCAAATATCTAATTACTTTGAAAACTTCCAAAACAAAATTACATTTATACCCTTCTGCTTCCTGCCCTCTACCTTCTTATATTTTCTTCGCAGTTTGAACTTTGTCAAAAATTGCTCCATCTACAAAAAACTTTTTTTGGATCTGATCCCAACCTCCTAAATCTAGAGAGGTGAATAAGGTTTTGATTGGGGGATATTGTTTTACCACTTCTTGACTAACGGTGGGATTAACAGAACGATATCCTAATTTGGCAAATTCGCGTTGGGCTTCTGTAGAGTAAAGAAAATCAACAAATGCTTGTGCAACTTCTCTCGTGCCGTGCTTATCAACGTATTTATCAACTACAGTTACAGGGTTGTCAATGGAAATATTTACCTGTGGTATTACATAAGGTAGTTTTGCCCCATTCTGTTCTGCCAAGATTACCTCGTTTTCGTAGTTAATTAAGACATCTCCTTGCCCTTTTTGGAAAAATAAATCACTAGCTTCACGGGCATCTTTTGTGAGTACAGGCATATTCTTATAAACTTTGGTAACATAATCTAGCGCTGTCGCTTCCTCACCTCCGGTTTGAGTCACCGATCCCCACATAGCCAAGAATTCCCAGATAGCAATACCAGAAGTTTTCGGATTAGCGGCAATCAGTTTGACGTCATCTTTTGCCAAGTCTTCCCAAGTCTTGATGCCTTTGGGATTGCCTTCGCGGGTTACAATTGCGGCTACGGATCTTGTAACAACACCATTTCTAGGAGCCTTGATTTCCCAATCTGATTTAATCAATCCTGCTTGCTGAATTTTGTTGACATCTAGGGGTAGTGCTAGATGTACTATATCTGCTTCTTGTGAACCTGAAATGACAGCAGTTGTTTGAGTGCCAGAACCTCCATAACTCTGCTCAAAGGTGACGTTCTGATTATGTTGTTTCTTCCACTTTTCCACAAATTTGGGAATGATGCGATCGTGAGCAGCCTTGGTTACTGAGTAGGAAACGAGCCTGAGCTTGACATCAGCCTTGCTAGCTGAACTACTTCCAGAGCAGGCAGCGATCGCTACACTTAAAAAAGTACCTGCTAAAAATAGACATACAAATCTTTGTGCAGAGTTGCCATTCAACAAAACTCTGATTGCTCGTTGATATGAAAGTTGGCTATTACGCAAAGCTTTCATGACATAAGTCTGGAATCCTCCTATTAGGTAAATTCCCAATAGTGTCAAATGTTGCGACTTGCCTATTTCCATTTAATATTTACTCCTTAATTTACGGTATCTTGGTCAAGATACCGTAATCAAGGCTATTATAGAGTAATCGAATAGTAAACAAAATATACCTTTATCTTTTGTTACTTAAAAAGAAATTCATTTTTATATCACTTTTTGATAAATTTTTATGAGATGCAGTTCTATCTAGTTGACTGCACATAGTACCCTATTTATTTCTGTATCATTCACAACTTTTATATCAAATAAACTAGCTCCTGCTAGTACAACAGAAGCTGAATTGGGAAAATTTATATCTGTTAGCGATCGCACTTCCTTATCACTTATTTAGCTCAAGTTTCTAAACTTTTTACAACTTGGCTTTGCTCTCCAATTTGTAGCTCAGATTTTTTACTTTTCTCCATAATTTGTCGATTTAGTTCAAATGGAAGGTAAATTGAATAATGATTGCCATTAGTATCAGTAAGTTTAATTTCATTGAGAGATTGCTGTTGTTGAAGTGTAGGCAATACACTTACTTTCATTTCATTGAGATTTTCTTGTTGCTGTTTAATTAGCGGCATCACACTCGACTTCATTTCATTCAAACACCGCTGCTGTTCTCTGACAATTTGAGTCAGTTGTTGGAGTTGCTGAGAGTGCAAATTATCCATTTTTTCATGGAGCAGTTCAATATTTTGGGCAGCATTTCGATTCACTAGGTGATCGTATTCGTTTTTCTTGCGATCTACATCAGACTGCCGATTCTGGCTCATCAAGACGATAGGAGCAGTGTATGCTGAGGCAAACGAAAATACCAAATTCAGCAAGATGAATGGTGACTCATCCCAATGTGGTACTCCTGGTGCCAAGTTTAAACCTACCCACCCTGCTAGAACACCAGTTTGTCCAATTAAAAAAGCCCAAGAACCCACTTTGGCAGCCATTGAATCAGCAAGACGCTGTCCTAAAGTCACTTTTTCTTCAACTTCTAGTTCTTGCACTTGCGTTGAATGTTGCTGTAAACGAATAGAATTTTTTTGTTCTTTTGCTTCAATGTTTTTTGCCAATTGCTTTCCTGGTTTCATCTTACACCTCTTCTTCAAATCAAGTTTGTAAACTTTTTTTTGCGTTCGATTCATCTTGATTTCAAGATAAAACCAGTCAACTGATAAAAGCAAATATTCTTATTTTTTAAATTAATAAATAAAATTGATTTATGATGAATAAAGAATTAAGAAGAACACAGGAGGCGGCACTTCGGCTCCGCTCACCAACTAACGCTCAGTAATCGGGCAGAAGGAAATTAGGACAAGTCAATAACTTATATTTATTGTTTACCCAAGAAAGAATATTTGGTTTTATGTATTTTTCCGATTCTCATCATTAGTATCAATCGTCTGTTTTCTCAAGAACTAACATTAGGTTTCAGGCGATCGCTACAGCAGTTAATTTTTAATTGTGACTAAATATGCAAAAAACCCTCACTTGGCAATATGCTTTGTGGGGATGGAGTTAGCAATAAAACTGTTATTGTACGCCTTGCCGCTTGTATGCCTGCTTTTAATACCAATTTCCTCTAAGGGTGAAACATATCTTTTTGTAGAGACGTGCCATGGCACGTCTCTACAAGATTTATATGTGTCGTGATTACGATGAATAATTAGTATTAGCTATTAATTTAATTCTTAAAAATCTGATCGAAAAGCGATCGCGTAACTCTAAAGTTAATTGCTATTAGATTTTGATAGAGTTCGTCTAGATTATCTATGGTAATTTTACCCTCCAAATGAAGCTTTCTAATTACAGCTAAAGTTCCTTTTACATTTAGACCCAAACGCATGGCTTCTTTTCGAGCCGCAAAATCATCCAGAAGAATATAATCAGTTTGTAACTCAATACCAAGGGCTATTGCTTCTGCCTCACCTCTACCTAAACGTGTATTCAAACTTTCTGCTAAAGAAATCAATTTAGGAATTTGAACAATGATTGTATCTGTGTTAATTAATACTTGAACTTGCTGACTTGCTTCATCTGTTTTTGCTTTAATCTCTTCACTTACAAACGATGGTAGATAAAATTCATCCTCTGATTCAAGAAATTTTCCTAGAAAACCTAGACGAGATAAAAATATTAGTGGAGATGAATTAAAAACTATTTTCACACAATCTACCAATTTTTTTCAACAGCAACATCTTGTTGAGATAAATAAGAAAACTCTAGTCCTAATAAATCTAGTAACTCTAGAAAAACTTCAGGTTCTATCTCCATAATTTCCGATGCTTTCTTCAAGCTAATCACTCTAGAAAATAAAGCACCCAACACAAATAGAAACTGTTCCTTTTTTTCAATATTATTAAAAATTTGAACCTCTGAGGCAATGCTTTTAAACATTTCTTGGGTATTCATGACTAGTATAGTATCCTCTAGTTACAAACTGTACCATTCACTTTTGGTTCTAGTTGTTACTGATTTTGCTTTTACATAGATAATAATTGCGATCGCACTTAAAAAACAAATATGCAGAAAACCCTCACTCGGCAATATGCTTTGTGAGGGTAGAGTTGCCCCGAAATTTAAATCAGCGATACAAGCGATCGTATTCGCTGCTCACTTTCCAGCCGAACGCTTTTGTTAACCGATTGGAAAGACTGAATTGAGCGGTATAAAAATCCTTTTACAACCAAGGATGACGGGGTGGATTAACGTTATTCAGGAAGTAATTACCCACAGCGTAGTATTTCCAACGCACAGGATCGTGTAATGTATGCGCCCTCGCATTCCGCCAGTGGCGATCATAATTGAACTCTTGTAAGGTAGACTTTGTACCTGCCAATTCAAATAACTTGTTAGTTGCTAGTAGTGATGCTTCAGTCGCCAGTGCTTTAGCCTCAGCAACTGCAATGGAAGCTTCAACCACCTTTTTTTCTTCCAAACCAGAAGCATTTGCCTCATCAATAAATTCACCTGCACGCCGCAGCAGCGCTTCGGCAGCATGAACTTGGATTTGGATGTTACCGAAATTATAGATAGTTAGAGGATCTTCATAACCATGTTCTAAATTACTATCAACCCACGGGCGGGTATGGTTGCGAACGAAGTAGATTGTATCTCGTACAGCAGCTTTGGCAATACCAACGTCCACAGCTGCTTGAATAATCTGGGCTAAAGCACCCATTGGTGTGGCACGCTCAAAAGCTAAGTAATGAGGAATCACGTGTTCTGGTTTGACCTTGACATTCTCTAAAATAGTAGTGCCGCTAGCAGTGGTTCGTTGTCCAAAACTTGTCCAATCATCAAGTAAAGTTAATCCCTCTGCATCCCGTTCTACAAAAGCGATTACCGTTTTACCTTCATCATTAGCAGCAATCACTGGAATCCAGTGAGCTAACAATGCACCAGCAGAGTAGTATTTACGTCCGTTGAGAATATATCCATCACCAGATTTTTCCAAACGCGTTCGTACATCGGTAACAGACTTGGTACCAATTTCCGAAAAGGCATTACCAAACCGCTTACCTTGCAATACCAAATCAAAGAAAAAGTGCTTCTGTTCTGCTGTGCCATCTAGCCGGATAGCTTCTACCATGTACAGGTGATTTTGGGGAATTTGCCCAAGACTGGGATCTGCTTCGGAGATAATTTTGATGACTTCTGCTAGAGTGGCATTGGATACAAAAGCGCCTCCATACTCTTTGGGAACTGTAATACCCCACAAACCACTGGCAGAGAACTTTTTCACCTCTTCATTGGGTAAACGCCGCTCTTGATCGCGCTCAGAATCTCCTTTGGCAAATTCAGCGGCTAATTGGTGAGCAATCGCGATTGCTTCTGCATCACTAGTAATTACATGGGCTTGCTGCTCAGTACTAATTGCAGTTGTCATAATTTTGTCTTCCTGGTTTGTGTATTTTTCGTATGGGAGTAAAGCTCACTCACACAGTTACTAACTCGTCAGATGTACGACGATTAGCTTCTATCTCACGTACCAAAGGAATGACTGTGCGACCGAAAGCAGGTAAGTCATCGCTATAGTGGAGGAAGCCACCGAGAATCAAATCTACTCCTATCTCGTAATATTGGCGAATGCGATCGGCTACCTGTTCAGGTGTGCCAATCAAACCTGTTCTAAAGCCATCGTTGTACTGTACTAGGTCTTCAAAACTAGAATTTGCCCACATTCCTTGCCGTTCACGAGTAGATGCTCCTGCGTGTTTGACTGCCTCTCCAAAGCCTTCAACTGCTTCTTGATCTGCCTTAGCAATAATCTCTCGCAGCACAGCATGAGCTTCGGCTTCCGTATTTCGTACCAAAATAAAAGCATTCAGCCCAAACTTGATTTTACGACCTTGTTGACGCGCCAGAGCAGATACTTCCTGAATCTGTTCCCGTACACCATCAATAGTATTACCATTCATGAAATACCAGTCAGATACACGGGCTGCCATGCGTCGCGCTGCTTTAGAGTTTCCACCTTGGAAAATTTCTGGATGGGGATTTTGATTGACTGGTTTAGGTTTCACCCAACCACCGTTAATGCGATAAAAGTCACCCTTGAAGTGGAATTCACCTTCTGTCCACATCCCTTTCAGCACGCGGATAAATTCCTCTGAACGACGATAGCGTTCATCATGATCTAACCAAGGTTCACCATAAATTGTAAATTCACCTTTGAACCAGCCACTGACGACGTTCAAGCAGAAGCGCCCTTGAGAAATAAAATCTATTGTTGCACCCATCTTGGCAACTACACCTGGATGCCACAATCCAGGATGAACAGCAGCAATCAATTTTAACCGCTCGGTAACTGGCGCTAAAGCTGCTACAGTAGAAAGTGCTTCTAGTTGGTATTCTGCACCATAGCTAGCAATAAACCTAGCTTGAGCCAAAGCGTAGTCAAATCCCACCTGTTCAGCTGTTTGAGCTAGTTGAGCGTTATAATCGAAAGTCCAATCTGTGCGTTGGGGAATCTTACTCACTACCAATCCCCCGCTAACGTTGGGAACCCAGTATGCAAACTTGATATCCATAATTCCACCTCTATGTTGAACTGGGATGATGAAAGCGTAAATATACTAAATTCTTTAATTAAGGTAAGCTGACAAAAAAGCGATCGCTCTTTGTCTGCCCTAATACTCTATAGTCTTCTAATTCAACTGTGGCAAAACGTTTGACTCCTACTCGTGCCATTGCCCTTTGCAGTTCTGCATCTGGTTGCAGTAGCGCTGACTGCATCTGCCCAATCAAAGGTATACCCAAATGCCGTGCTACTACCAATGGTGGCATGGGAGATGGGCCAAGTACTGCTACCACACGCAAATGTTGAGAGAATTCAGGAAAGTCGCGTAATTCTTGTTCCAAAACCACACTGTCAATCGCTGCACAATCTGCCAATCCCTCTACTACCCAACGAATTGAACGTTGATGGGAACCTGATTGTATCGTCTTGCCAAAAAAATTTAAGGGATATTTTTCTTGAATTAATCTTTGACGGAGCAAATTATAACCACTGTTAGATCCAACATCGTTATAGCATAAGGTTTTTCCCGCCAAATCTGCCAATACTCTGATATCACTATCAGCATTGACAATTACATCTGCAAAGTAAATGGGACGGTTGTAATATCGAGATGATTCCATCACAGGGGCAACCAATGTCTGCAATTGATCTGAAACCACCTGACAATAGCGAATTAGCGGTAATCCACAAATAAATACTAAGTCTATTCTGTCTTGCATTAATAACGGATCTTCCAGAGGATCGCATTCTCCTTGGTGTAGCTGTGTTTCCAATCCTAAAACACGACCTAGATAAGCTGTAATGGCTTGATAGAATCCGAACCAATTGGGAGCTAAATAGGATACAGCACGCAGTCTTGGTAATACCATTTTGGATTTTAGATTTTAGATTTTGGATTGAAAATCGCTTTGTACAAATGAATTATGTCAATCTATTTGTCGCACTCCTTATTGTTAAACGAGTGTAAGTATAATCATTCTTGTTCTACAACAGTGTGATGATTGGAAACTTGTGTTACCTTTCGCCCTAACCAATGGATGTATAAAAAGCCCAAGCTAGCAAAGGTCAACAGCATAATCCCAAAAACCGCTGTATATCCTTTAGTGTGCCACCATAATCGCGTGAACAATGCAGCACCTTGTCTTGGTAACTTCCACAATTCATAATCATTAACTCTTTCAGCCTTGTGGATAGTTTGGGCTAATGTCATTTTGATTGCTTCCTCAAACTAAGTACGATAAGTCGATAGACTTTAAGTAGATTATATAACAAATCATCCAGCTTTGTCAAAACAACCTGACTTTGAGATCTAGCTCTTCACATAATTGGGATTCCATTGCAACCAGTAGTTTTCCAATCCTCTGGCGATCACATCCGCTAACTTCCCAAAAATGGCATATAGCAAAATACTTAATACTACGACATCAGTTTGCATAAACTCTCTCGCGTTCATTGCCATATAACCGATACCAGAATCAGCAGCGATAGTTTCGGCGACAATCAGTGTCAGCCACATAATCCCTAAAGAGAAACGCACACCCACTAAAATAGAAGACATTGCTCCAGGGAGAATAATTCGCCAAAACAAACCCCAAGCGTTTAAACCGTAAATTCTTCCCATCTCAATCAATCCTGGATCAACGCTACGAATACCGTGAAAAGTATTTAAATAAATGGGGAACATTACACCTAAAGCGACAAGAAATAATCTCGCTTCATCGCCAATTCCAAACCACAAAATTACTAGAGGAATTAAAGCTAAGTTAGGAATGTTGCGGAGCATCTGAATAGATGTATCTAATAGTTTTTCTGCAATAGGGGAAATGCCATTTATTAGCCCCAAAGCAAATCCAATACCTCCACCAACTAAAAAACCTGTAATTGCTCGTGTAGCACTAATACCAATATTCCTAAAAAGTTCGCCTGTTTTAGCTAATTCAACAGCAGCATTCAAGACACTTAAAGGAGCAGGTAAAATTCTTGTTGGAATTAAGCCAACAAAAGAAAATAACTGCCATAAAATAAGTATAGATATGGGTACAATCCAAGGAATAAGTGACTGAATATGACGATTCTTTAAAAACTTAAATTGGAGTTTATTTTGTTTCATCGTCTGCCTCGAATTAAAATTCCTACGAGAAGAAGAAATTATTTTCATAGGATTATGTAACTTTAGAAATAATTTGTCTGAAGTACTGAATTGAATTGCAATTAATTCAATTAATTGCTAAATCTAGTAAAAGAATTTAAAACTGGTGATGCTGTAGTAATTGGAAAATTTTGCAACGGTAAGCGAGGAAATACTAATTCGGCAACGCGATAGGGTTCTTCTAAGTGAGGATATCCAGACAAAACAAAGGTATTAATTCCCAAGTTCGCGTATTCTAGCATTCTGATCGCTACTGTATCGGCATCGCCTACTAAAGCTATGCCTGCACCACCACGGACTAAACCTACACCAGCCCATACGGGCTAATTTCTAGTTGTTGGCGACTACCTTGGTGTAGTGTCACCATGCGGCGTTGTCCCTCAGACTCAGAGTTTGCTAATCTTTCTTGGGCAGCAGCGATCGCACGCTCGTCGAGATGTTTAATCAGTTTATCTGCTGCATCCCAAGCTTGCTGAATTGTTTCGCGGACTATAGCATACAATCGAATTCCAAAACGCACCGTTCTATCGATCTCTGCTGCTAATTGCCGGATTTTGGCAATTTTTTGAGCGACTTGTTGGGGTGCGGCTACAATCCACGTATCTTGTTTTTGCCCAGTACCAATCAACATTCCGCCATAACCAAGTTGATCTACAACTTGGGCAATTTGCCGCATATAGGGATAAGTCGCTTCTCGGCTGCCAATTTTCGTGCCTAGATAGCGCTCATCTCCCTGAGTTGGTAGATACCAAAAAACTTCCATCCGTCTATATTCCTTATGTTCATTTTTGACTGAGGATGTCTGGTGTTAAAGCTGAATACTCTTTGGGTGTAAGCATAGCCTCTTTGATATCAATTTGTTTGGGAATAACTTTTTCTTGGTAGAATAAATCAGCTATGCGCTGTTGATTGTCCATTATTTCTTGATTAATAGGTCGTAACCTGTAAGTTCTTCTTCGGGTGACTATTTCTAGAATTGGCAACTCAACTTTTAATTCAGGTGTAAGTAGTTTTGCTACCTCATTAGTGTTATTCTCTGCCCATTGTCCCAACTTATCTATTTCTTCTAAAATTATTCGCACTAATTCCGGATTTTCTGTAGCAAAAGTGCGGGCAGCCATATAAAAACCACCTTGAGTAGCTATACCACTAGCATCTCTGAGAATACGAGCATTTACCGTTTTTTGTGCTAAAGCTAAATGGGGATCCCAGGTTACCCAAGCATCTATTTTCCCTTGAATAAAGGCTGCACGAGCTTCTGATGGCGGCATACTCACAGGTTGAATATCACTATATTTTAATCCTGCCTCTTCTAGAGCCTTGATTAATAGGTAATGGGATGCAGATCCTTTTTGAAAAACTACTTTTTTGCCTTTGAGATCGGTCAAACTACGAATAGAAGAATCTTGTCGAACAATAATACCACTACCTTCACCAGTAGAAGGTTTCCTCCTAGCTACATATACTAGTGAAGTACCAGCAACTTGGGCAAATATGGGCGGAGTTTCACCAACAGAACCCATATCCACTTTACCAACATTCATCGCTTCCATGAGTTGTGGCCCCGCTGGAAATTGTGCCCAGTCTACTTTCACACCTAGAGGCGTAAGCCGTTTTTCTAAAACTCCTTTTAGTCTGACAATATCACCAGAGCTTTGATAGCCCATGTTGACAGTTGTTGTTTTAAACTCACTTGCTTTTGTTTCAGAATTTGAAGTTTGAATTGCACAACTAGTTAAAGTAGAAATAGTAAGTAATCCGGGTAATATTACTAACGAAAAACGTTGGATTTTGATAGTTTTAAGTGCTTTTGATGAAAAAAACATTGTATTTAACAGTTGATTAAATTAGTTATTGGTTTTTCCAAGCAGCAATTATCGTAATCGGTAATTCTTCTATAAAACTCCCAGATGGTTCAACAGCAAGCAACGATTCTTTTAAATCTGCTTCAAATCTCTCGCGGTTTTCTCCCA
The DNA here is from genome assembly GCF_030381805.1 of Chlorogloeopsis sp. ULAP01. Lineage (NCBI taxonomy): Bacteria > Bacillati > Cyanobacteriota > Cyanophyceae > Nostocales > Chlorogloeopsidaceae > Chlorogloeopsis > Chlorogloeopsis sp. ULAP01. Next base: position 227,837 of record NZ_JAUDRH010000014.1, on the reverse strand, counting down.
CATAACTAGGGAGACAAAAGGCTGTGGAATAGAGATAGCCAAGGTAAGTATCAACCGTCCAAGATTGTTGGTATTTAACTTCATATTTAGCTTGGCTGGAGAAAGCTGATTGAGCTAAGATTTCTTCATGGGAAATTTGCAAAGGTTTCCAAACTCCCTTACCACCTTCACCAGTGCGGCGTTGTTCACCTAACCAACGTTTGACAACAGCAATAGCTGTCTTTTTCCAGGGATGATCGCTATTCCAAGGATCTTCGTGAGTCTGGATAATTGCCAAACCACCATTATCAGTAAGTAAGTTATATACGCGTTGCAAGACAAAATCTCGCTGCATCCAGTGAAAAGCTCGACCAATAGTTACCAGACGAAATTTATCAACATCAGGAGAAATATTTTCGGCTCTGTATTGTACCCAACTTATATTTGTTGCACCCACTGCTGTTGCTTGTTGTTGAGCAACTTGTAGCATTTCAGGATCGGGGTCTAAACCGATAACCTCCTCAAAGCGATCGCGTAAAGGAATAGTAATTAAACCTGCACCACAACCCAAGTCAAGGAGCTTTCCCTTACCATCAAGATGAAATATCTCTGTGAGTAAATCAAACACAATTGGTGGATATTTCGGTCTGTATTGGGCATAATACCAAGCAGCACCTGTAAATAAAGTTGGGTCGTAGGCAGGGATTGTTGTCATGTGCAGAAATTCCTGAATTCAGCTGTCATCATTCTTCTAAAATAGCAAAGCCTTATTACTCTTCTTTACCCAGTCAACTAATGTTTGAGATATTAATCAATTTTGAGCGAGTACTTCCTTTGGAGTTATTTCGGCGTACTGCTCAGGAGTCAAAAACCCATCTCTAACATTTACCTTTTTGGGTATGAGTTTGAGGTTGTACCACATATCTGCAACCTCTTGTTGTTTATTGATGACTTGTTCTGTGATTGGTACCAGTTTAAAATCATACTTTGTGTGCATGATTTCCAACGTGGGTGGGTCGAGTTGAGTTGTTTTAGCAAGCAATTGTGAAATTTCTTTAGGGTTATTCTTTGCCCAAACTTGTGCTTTTTGTAATTCCTCTAAAAATACTTTAATTACTTCAGGATTTTCTTGATAAAACTTACGTGTCGTCGAGTAAAAGTTGTTAGTATCGCGTAAGTTTCCACCATCTATCAATACACGACCAACTTTGTTTTGTACATTCCTAGTTACAAAAGGCTCCCAGATAAACCAAGCATCTACTCTACCTTGACTGAATGCCACATTTGCATCTGGAGGAGGTAGATAAATTGGCTCAATATCATTCAGCTTAAGACCTTCTTTTTCTAATGCTTTAACTATGAGATAATGACCAATAGATGCTTTTTGGGAAGCAATTTTTTTACCTTTTAAATCTTTTACACTTTTAATGTTCGAGTTGGTAGGAACTAAAAGTGAAACTGCTTTACCATCAGAGGCATTAGCAGCCAGATATACAAGTGGTGTTCCGGCTGCTTGGGAAAAAACAGGAGGTGATTCAGCAGTAGAAGCAATGTCAAGTCCACCTGCATTCAATGCTTCTAGTTGTTGTGGCCCGGCGGCAAATTCTGGCCACTCTACCTTATAACCAAGAGGTTCTAATCTTTTTTCAAGAATACCTTTTTGTTCCAAGACAGCTAAGGCTGTTAGCTGTTTAGAACGAACAATTCTAACTACTTTTTTCGTAGTATTACCACTAGATGTACTAGCTGTATTAGAGATGGGTGAAGCTTGTTGCTGAGTGTTATTTGGTGACGAAGTGCAACTCAACAGTGTAGTAGATATTGCTAAACTATAACCAAGAGCAAATAATGCAGAGCGACGAGTGATACGACGATGTTTCCAAGATTCTAGTTTTGCTTTCAAAGCTTGCATAAGTTGACTTATTTTTCTGTGAGTATATGGTTGAAAATTTATGATCGGAGATAGAGAGACTCCGATAAAAGTGTTGTCAGATATCCATGAAGATGGTTGTTCAGGTAGTCAAATATTGTCCTTAAATTGAATAAATTTTTAAATTATTATTTTTGATGTAAAATTCAATATTCTAAATTTAAGAATCTAGGAAGTAAGGTGGGGATTACCCACCTTAGATAACTTGATGAGAGGCTTACTGTGGCGAAAACTTATACTTTAAGAATATTGAGTAACTAGAGGTAATTCCTGGTTGAGTACCCAATTACCAATATCGTGCAATTTGTAATCCACTGGATCGTGTAGGGTAAAGGTGCGTAGATCCCGCCAATAACGGTCAAACCCATATTTACTAGCTGTGGAACGGGTTCCCATGACTTCAAAAATTTTGTTGGTGATATCTAACCCGACACGAGTAGCAAAAGATTTAGCGGCAAAGACTGCGATCGCTATTTCTCCCCTTTCCTCAGCTGTCAGATTACCTTCTTTCTCCGACGCTTGTTGGACTTGGGCAGCAGTGCGATCGCTCAAAGCAATGGCAGCTTGTAGTTCTGTCCATAGCTCACCGTAATGATACAGAATGTATGGGTCTTTTTTGGCACTATCTACACCCGATGTAATCCACGGTTTTGTTTGAGTTGCGGTGTATTCTTTGGCAGCAGTTATCGCTCCTTCCGCAATACCCAAATAAACATAAGTTTTGGTTAATTGAGCGATGATTCCCAAAAATGTAGCAAAAGCACCATCAGGAGGATGAGGATATCCCAAGATTTCATCTTTTTTCACCAAAACATCGTGGAAGGTAAATGTATCGCTATCTGTACGTCGCTGTCCGATGTTATCCCAATCTTGGTTAGAAACGACACCAGCCCTATCTTTGGGAATAACAAACAACCACGGCAGTTCTACACCATCTTGAAGAGCAGAGAAGACGCGCAAGTCTGCAATTGCAACACCCGTACCAAAACTTTTGACTCCATTAACGCGGAAATGCTCGCCATCTGGGTTAATTTTCAGTCTAGTATCGCGTGTGTTGATGGCATTTGCCCAGAATAAGTTATGTTCGGCAGTTTGGCGATAATATCTTTCTTTTTGTTTGCTAGTGCCGGAAACATGACCCAAGGCTGTTAAATTTAGGTGATTGCCATACAACTGTCCAATCGAACCATCTGCTTTTGATAGTTCTTGGACAATTTTTAAAGCTTCTGCCCAAGTTGCACCAGTACCACCATATTCTTGCGGTATTACCAAAGGCAACAAGCCAGTTTCTCGCAACTTTTGGATTTCTACATCTGGAAGCCCGGCTTTACTATCTCTTTCTACTGCTGTAGCAGTAAGTTCCGCAGATAGAGAAGCAGCGATCGCAATCCAATTTTTAGACTCTTCTTTAACTAATAGTTGTACCATTGCCCGTTAATCTCCTGGTTGTGACTGGGGAGAAGTTATGCAGCTTCCGAATTTAGGGCATACTCATGGGAGCGATCGCTTTGAGGTTTAGCCATCACTCGCTGTAAAATTCTCTCGACTGTCTGGGCAAATTCTGCATCTCCTCTCGGACGCGGACGTGGCAGATCAATTTTTACATCCATGCCAATTTGACCGTTTTCTATCAATACCACTCGGTCTGCTAGCACTACAGCTTCTTCCACATCATGGGTAATTAACAAAGCAGTAAATTTCTGCTCTTGCCATAAATCTTCTAGCAATTGCTGCATTTCAATCCGTGTCAGGGCATCCAACGCTCCTAGAGGCTCATCTAACAGCATCAATGAAGGTTTACTTGCCAACGCTCTTGCTAGCGCTACGCGTTGACGTTGTCCGCCAGAAAGAATACCCGGCCATTCCTGAGCACGGTCTTCTAAGCCCACTGCACGCAGCACTTGTAAAGCTGTTTGCTTGGCATATATCTTGGAATTAGAACCAAGCAATCCTAACTCTACATTGGATAATACTCGCTGCCAAGGCAAAAGTCGTGCATCTTGAAACATCATCCGAATTGTCGGATTAATCCGCTGATGGCTATGTTTGCCATCCAAAAACACGCCACCTGCACTTGGAGCATCTAACCCAGCAACCAGACGCAGCATCGTACTTTTACCGCATCCACTGCGACCAACGATCGCAACGAATTCCCCTGGCTGAATTTCTAAATCGATGTCTTGCAGAACTGTCTTAGTTCCAAAAGACTTCCTCAGTCCTTGTAATTGCAAGTGCATTCCGCGTGGTTCGGATACCATACCAAAAAACCTCCCATCTTTAAACTAATAATTCTCGGTAAATAGAAATGCCCAATCTTCTTCTTTTACAGTCAATTTCTGCTTGTATGCTGTTTGCAAATTTCTACAATACTGCGCTGCAAAGATAATATTGTTTTCTCTGTTAGATGCCTAACAACAGAGACAACTGGATGAACCAATGGGGCAACAGCACTTTTGGATTGACATTTTTCCCTGATGTCGCTATGTGTTTTCGACCTACAATCTTTGTCTAGCAGTTATTTCCGTGGCATTGATGCCTTGGATTTTGATGCTAATTAGCGTACTTACATATAATACGGTAAATTGGTAGGAATACCGTATTTAGTTTATAATAGCTTTACATAGTTAGAAAAAAAAGGCAAGCATTTTTTTACAACAAAATGTAAAAGTAATAAGGCGTTACCTATATCTAAGTTATGAGCGCATTAGCTTAACGCAGTTCAAATCCTAAATTCCTCAAAGCTTCCCGTAAGCGATCGCGTCCTGATAAAGATTCGGCAAACGCGACTCGTTTAGCTGAATGTTCCGTCCAATCACCAGGGACATTCATCTTTTGGGAATTATAGAATGCTTTCATGACTTGATTGTAAAGTGCGATCGCTTCATCTTGTTCGCTTAATTGATAGGTTTCCCGGTGTAATACTGCTGATTGGGGTAAGCGGGGTTTAATTGCAGTTTCTATTGTGCGATCGGCATAACCCACGCACAACCCGAAAACTGCAAAAATATGAGGCGGTAAATTCAGAACCTGCGCCACTGCTTCTGGACGATTACGCAACGCACCAATATAAACTGTTCCTAAACCGAGAGATTCTGCTGCTACCACCGCATTTTGCGCCGCCAATGCTGCATCTATCGCTGCCATCAAAAACATTTCTAAGTAATCCAAACCCTGATGTGGCAGCCCCCGGCTTTCGGCAATGTGCGTCAATCTTGCCAAATCAGCCAACCATACCAAGAAAAGAGGACACTGACGAATGTGTGCTTGATTATTAGCTAGTTGCGATAACTTTTCCTTACGGTTGGAACTTTCCACCGCCACAACACTCCACGTCTGAAGATTAGAAGAAGTAGAAGCGGATTGTGCTGCTGCTATTAAAGTTTCTAGAGTTCCTGACGGTAAAGATTCACTTAGATAAGCACGAATTGAACGATGAGATAAAAGAGTATCAATACAGTCATTCCAAGGAATATCTGTATGGAAAGAATTTACACCATAACGGCGATGGAGTAACTCAGTAGGATTAGTCATACATTTTTGTTAGTGGATAGTAGTTAGTGGTTAGTAGTTAATAACCAACTTAAAACCTAGATCCCCCCTAACCCCCCTTATAAAGGGGGGAATTTCTAAAGCCCGCTTTTTAAGGGGGTTGGGGAATCTTAATGTTCCTAACCAATCTATATCTTTGGAGAAAAAGCCGCATATTGCTGTGGTGTGAGCATTGCCTCTTTCACATCAATTTGTTTTGGTATCAACTTCAGTTCATAAAATTTATCAGCAACTTGCTGTTGTATAGCAATCAGATTCTCATCAATAGGTACAACACCAAATTTTCTTCTTGAACTTGCTTTTTTCATAGTGTCTAAATCAATTCCCAAAACTGGCGCAAGAATTCCTGCTACCTCATCTCGATTTTGATCAGACCATTCTTCTAGTTTTTGAATTTCTTCAAGTACTGCCTTAATAATTTCTGGTTGCTCAGTCGCAAACTTTCTAGTAGCTAAATAATAACCTCCCTGCTTATTTATCCCTGTGCCATCAATTAAAACACGAGCATTAGCTGATTTTTCAGCTGCTGCATAAAAGGGATCCCAAATAGTCCAAGCATCAATACTACCTTTTACAAATGCAGCACGGGCATCAGCAGGAGGTAAATATATAGGTTGAATATCTGTATATTTTAAGCCATATTTTTCTAGAATTTGTACTAGCATATAATGGGCGCTAGAACCTTTCTGGAAAGCAACTTTTTTTCCTTTCAAATCAGCAACTGTTTTAATAGGAGAGTTCTTGGGAACAAGAATAGCTGAACCTTGAGGACTTGGTGCGATTCCTGCAACATAGGTAAGTGGAGTACCTGCTGCTTGGGCAAAAATAGGTGGTGATTCTCCTGCATGTCCAAAGTCAATACTTCCCACATTCATTGCTTCTAAAAGTTGCGGCCCGGCAGGAAATTCTATCCATTCAACAGATACACCTTCTGGTTTAAGCCGTTTTTCTAAAACACCCTTAGCCTTAAGAAGAATTAGGGATTTTTGATAGCCAAATCTAACGACTGATGCTTGATTTTGGCTAGTATTATTCGCCGCCGTTACATTGCTATTCTCAACAGAGTTATTACCCGTGCAAGCAGCAAATAATAAGCTCAAGCATAATCCAGCCACAAAAGTACCAGAGATAGAAAGAGGCGGAATAGACAAGAATTTCTTTTGACCTAATAGACTAATTAATCTTACTTTTGTAAGTCTTGAAATTACACTTTTTAAAAGTTGCCTCATCATGTTTAATCCGCAAAACAAAGTAAGTACACTAATTTGATAGATGTATCGGAGTAGATAACTAAAAAAATATCATACTCCGGTATCTTGATTAGAAAGTAAAAGTAGTACGCAAAGCTCCTACCCAAATTGGATCGTTGTCACTATTGTGTTCTGGGTTGAGAATCACATACAAATCTGGGGTAATAGTAATGTTGTTATTTACCCGATAGCTATAAAAAGCCTCTAAGTGTAAAGAAGTATCGTTATCTTCTCGGCGATCCGCTCCAGGATTAGGTCTAAAGTCGTTACTGATAGCTTTAGGCGGTACACCAACGATAAATCCACCTACATTTCCTTCTCTAAACAAATCTGGAAAGGCAAAAGTAAGCGCACCGTTAATGATAGTCGCATCGTTATCACCGCCGCGGATTTGATGGGCGAGTGTATAACCAAACCAGCCAGCTACGTTAAAACCATTAGTAACTTTCCAGTTAAATTGAAGTCCAAAGTTATCAGATGCAGTGGCATTTTGTTGAAAAGGGTTTCTCGCAAATGCACTACCTGTACCACCAGTAAGGTTAAAACCAGTATTACTAGCAAAGTATTTGCGGACATAGCTCAGACCAAAATCTAGCTCGTTATTAGGGGATATAGTTAATTGAGCAAATGCAATGTTGTTCGCATCGGAAAAACCTATTTCCGGTACATTAGTCTGAAAGTTATCTCCTATGTAACTCAGGTTTAATTGGAATTGTTTGCTAAACTTATACGCCAAAGCTGCACCAGCACCGTCAAAGCCAGGTCGGTAAACAGTAGGGTTAAAGGTGGCAAATCTAGAGACAGCACCGTTGATTCCACCAACTAAGGGATTCAAGGTAGGAGTGTGAACAGCAGGTTGAAGCGCCCTGGGGCCTACCCAAACAGTGAGTTTGTCACCTACCGGGAAACGATAATATAACCGATCTAGATACAGATCGCTATCTGCGAAAGCACCCGATTTATCAAATGTAAAACGGGTCATGTGAGTTCCCGTAGATGTTGCCAAGTTAGGAATGTTGCTTGCTTGTAAACCAGTTGTTAGTTGGTCTTTACCATTAAAGCTAGTTTGTAAAGCGAGCCTGGCACGGTAAGCAAAAAAGGTGGTAGTGTCGTCTTCTGTATCATCAGCAGCAGTGTTATTTACTGTGTCGCCAAAGGTATCAGCCACTACGAAGATTGCATCACCAACTAGTTTTGTTGTCGTAGAAAACTGATTCGCTTCTAGTTGTGCTGTTCGCGCTTCTAAAGATTCTACTTTTCCCCGTAATTGAGCCAATTCTGGTCTAAATTCCTCTTGCAATCGCTGTAATGTAGCTAAGTCTTCTTTAGTCGCTAACTCAGCTGTCGAGGATGCAATTAATTTATTTACTTGATCTAAGCAAGCATTTAATCCTGCCGCAAATTCATAGCGGGTTAAAGCGCGATTCCCACGATAAGTACTATCAGGGTAACCTACTATGCATCCATATCTTTCTACTAAAGATTGGAGTGCAACAAAAGCCCAATCAGTAGGTTGTACATCAGAAAGCTCAGATACTGACGTGACAGGTGATTCAGTAGTTGACTGTGCTGATGGTTGGAATAGTTCAGCAGGTGTTGTTTCTGGTGTATTTTGGGTGATTGATGGAGATATTTCTGTTGCTTGTTCTTGGGCAAGAGTTCTCGTACTAGCTACTAATAACAGCAGCATTACAAAGACTGGGAAAGTAAATAACAAATTCCAAAATGTTTTTTTCATCTTGATCAGGACACAAACTTCGGTCTAGTACACAATTCTTGGTAATTCCGCACAAGCTAGTCAGATGATATTGGAACTATTTGATTTTCTAAAGAAAAGTTCGTATTTTCAGTGAGGTTATAGCCTCTCATCTGAGCAGTAATTGCAGAGTAACTATTGTTGTTTTTTCAGATTTTTATCAATAATTACTTACAAAATATCCTTCCTCCCTTAGTTACAATTGGAGGAAAGATAGTACCACTCTGGCAAGCAAATTTACCTTGCAATCTTAATATACAGTAAGTCAGTAGACTTAAAGTAGATTAATTTTACTAGATAGTAGTTTTTCACCAAAACTGTATAGAATAAGTATGAATAGCTACATTTAAATTAAAAATTAATATTTCAATAATTATATTGCCTATGAAAGCAATGTTTGGTAACATACACTTTTTGACATTAACTCCGATAAAACTATAGTTTTAGTGTACTTTGAGCAAAAATGTAGTATTTTTAAAATTTGTAGGAAAATGTAACCAAATAAAAATATTCAAGAATATGAAGTACAATCAACTTGGCGAAAGTGACCTTAAAGTTTCAGAAATTTGTCTAGGAACTATGACTTATGGGCATCAAAATATCATTGAAGAAGCCCATCAACAACTAGACTATGCTATTGCTCAAGGGATAAATTTCATTGATACTGCGGAAATGTATCCAGTACCTCCTCGTGGTGAAACCCAAGGAAGAACAGAGGCTTATATTGGAGAATGGCTGAAAAAACAACAACGCGATCGCCTCATTATTGCAACCAAAATAGCAGGGCCGGGTCGTCCTTTTAAATGGCTGCGAGGGGGAGACATTAAAGTTGATCGGGACAATATTAAACAGGCTGTAGATGATAGCCTTAAGCGACTACAAACAGATTACATCGATTTATACCAAATTCATTGGCCAGACCGTTATGTTCCCACATTTGGACAAACTGAATACAATCCTAATTTTGAGCGAGAAACTGTGAGTATTGCTGAACAATTAGAGGCTTTTGCTGATGTAATTAAAGCAGGTAAAATTCGTTATCTAGGTTTGAGTAATGAAACTCCTTGGGGAGTAAGTGAGTTTATTCGTGTCTCTCAACAGCTAGGATTACCTAGAGTTGTTTCGATTCAAAATGCCTATAATTTATTAAATCGCGTGTTTGATTCAGCTTTGGCAGAAGTTACCCGATATACTAATGTTGGTTTGTTAGCTTACAGCCCTTTAGGATTTGGTTTCTTGTCTGGGAAGTATACAGGTGATAATACACCAGAAAATACACGCATAACTTTGTTTCCAGGTTTTGGACAGCGTTATTTGAAACCAAATGTCAGCGAGGCTGTCGCAGAGTACGTGAAAGTTGCTAAAAAATATAATCTTAAGCCTGCACAGTTAGCCATAGCATTTGTACGAAGTCGGTGGTTTGTAAGTAGCACGATTATTGGTGCAACAACATTAGAACAACTGCAAGAAAATTTAGGTAGCCTGAATGTAGTTCTCGACAAGGAAATTTTAGCAGAGTTGGATACCGTTCACACTCGCTATCCAAATCCTGCAACTTAATAATTCAAAGTTAAAAATTTGTTTTACATTTTATCTTTTTTAAGCTAGATGTAAATCAAACCGCCATTTTTCGGCGGTTTTTCTATGTATGTGACTGTATTACATGAACCGATTCTGCCAAAATTTATAAAATTTAATTATTAAATACTGTAAGTCGATAGATTTATAAAATTTTTAGTTTAGAGACAGGCAATGAGATAATGATACGCTCTTAAAAAACAATCTTTACTAATATCACTAGACTCTTTTAAATCAAGTTTAATTTTTATTAAAGCAGTTCTTGATTTTCTCAAAAAAGTATGCAAAGCTTACTTTAGGAAATAAAATACGATAAACCGACCAATAAACAGTATTTAAAATTTTAAATGCTACTATATTCAGGAAGCGTGATTAATAAGCTATCCATTTGCATCATTGATATATTGCATTTTACAGTTAGTAATTAAGTGCGATCGCTATCCGCACTCAGGCGATCGCCACACCATTGCAAAGATATTTTTCTGTTTAGACAAGCGTTGATATTTGCAGCGAGGAATGCGATGAGTAGGAACCAGTTGTGTTCAACAGATTCATCTACCACCAATAGTGACCAGAACTTAGATTGTGATGTGTTAGTAATTGGTGGAGGCCCAGCTGGCACTTGGGCGGCTTGGAGTGCTGCATCTTTTGGTGCGAAGGTTGTTTTGGTAGATAAAGGTTATTGCGGTACTAGTGGCTGTGCAGCGGCATCGGGTAACGGAGTGTGGTACGTGCCACCAAAACCGGAAGCAAGGGAAGCAGCAATGGCTTCTCGCGAAGCATTAGGGGGATTTTTGTCCAGCCGTGATTGGATGCAACGAGTGCTGGATCAGACTTATGCGAACGTCAACCTACTAGCAGAGTGGGGTTATCCCTTTCCGACGGATGAGAAAGGTAAACCCTATCGACGCAGTCTGCAAGGTCCAGAATATATGCGCCTGATGCGAAAGCAAATTAAACGGGCAGGGGTGAAGATTTTAGACCATAGTCCGGCTTTGCAACTATTAGTAGATGCAGAGGGTGCAGTTGCAGGGGCGACGGGAGTTAACCGTCAAACTAGTCAAAAGTGGGTTGTGCGATCGCACGCAGTTATCATTGCCACCGGTGGCTGTGCTTTTTTGAGCAAAGCTTTAGGTTGCAATGTCCTAACAGGAGATGGATACCTTATGGCAGCTGAAGCGGGTGCGGAAATGTCGGGGATGGAATTTTCCAATGCTTATGGCATCGCACCTGCCTTTTCTTCTGTTACCAAAACCCTGTTTTATAATTGGGCTACCTTCACTTACCAAGATGGCACACCTATACCAGGTGCAGGTTCCCAAAGAGGGCGTTCTGTTATTGCCAAAACTTTATTAATGCAGCCAGTCTATGCCATCTTAGACCAAGCCACTGAACAAATGCGCGTACAGATGCGTCTAGCCCAGCCCAACTTCTTCTTACCTTTTGATCGCGCAGGCATCGATCCCTTTACTCAACGCTTCCCTGTTACCTTACGTTTAGAAGGAACAGTGCGGGGTACAGGTGGGATTCGGATTACCGATTATACTTGCGCAAGTTCTGTACCGGGACTATATGCTGCTGGAGATGCAGCAACGCGAGAATTAATCTGTGGAGGATTCACCGGGGGCGGTAGTCACAATGCGGCTTGGGCGCTCTCTTCAGGATACTGGGCGGGGCATTATGCTGCTAAATACGCTCATGACTTAGGCAAGCAAGCTAACCAACGGCAAGTAGAGGCGATCGGTACAGTCGGATTTACATCTGGTAGTCAACATCAACTCAATAGCCAAGAGATCATCGAAGCTACTCAAGAAGAAGTTTTCCCTTACCATCGCAATTATTTCCGCAATCAGCAAGGGTTAACAGAATCATTGCAAAGATTAGATTACCTTTGGCAAGAGATTCGTACCAGCCAGGCTACGGATGATGGTAATATTCTCCGTGTCAGGGAAGCTGCTGCAATGGTGGCTACAGCACGATGGATGTACAGCAGCGCCTTAGAACGCAAAGAAACGCGGGGAATGCATAGGCACCTAGACTATCCCCAACAGGATGCCAATCAGCAGCACCGTTTGATTAGTGGTGGCTTGGATAAAGTTTGGGTAAAAGCTGAAGAATTAGGGACAAGGAATAAGGGATCGGGGATAGGGAAAGAATTTGCATTAACAGTCTAGGGACTTGGGACTAGGAACTAGGAACAAGAACATGATTCACGATTCTCCATATCCGCGTGTCACCTTGTCCTATTCTTCCCAATACCCAATACCCGATCACCAATACCCAATACCCGATACCCATGATTGAGTTAGTCAGTGAGTCGCGGTGCATTCAATGTAATATCTGCGTCAGTGCTTGTCCGACTAATGTTTTCGACAAAGTACCAGATGCACCACCCAAAATTGCTCGTCAAAGCGACTGTCAAACCTGTTTTATGTGTGAATTGTATTGTCCGGTAGATGCGCTTTATGTCGCCCCGGAAGTTGAACCCCTGGCAGAGATAGACGAAAAGTCACTCAAAGAAGCTGGACTTTTGGGAAGCTACCGCCGAAATATTGGTTGGGGGCGCGATCGCACCACCACAGCCCAACAAGATTCTACTTACCAAGTACTGAAGCAGATGAAGTAGAACAAATTTCTTTCTCCTTTTTCCCATTCCGGTTCTGGGCTGCGGCTTCCGTTGCCCAGGCTTCTTCCTATATCTTTGGTTATTGTTCATGATTCTACATCACACACACGACGGTAGTATGGGGAAAAGTTTCAAGACTCAAGTAAATAACTTTTTTCCCTTCACCCTTTCTTCTTTTTCTATTTACCAAAAAAACTGTGGTGGACTACTAGTATCTGGCTTAATATTCTTGAGTACTGCTTGCAGCTCCACTCAAACCGTCTCGCAAGCAGTGCCAAACTACAACACACAACTTACACCAAACACTTCTACCTTACGTTTGGGTTTCATTAGTACCAATAATGCTAAAGTTCCTACAGGCCCTACAGGTTGGGCAATGCAGCAGGGAAAATTTTTACCAGAATTGCAGAAATTGGGGATTACAGAAGTTAAAACACTTTCATTTCCCAATGGCCCCAACTTAAATGAAGCTTTAGTTGCAGGGGCAATTGATGTTGGCATCTACGGTGATACACCTGCATTGGTTGCCAAAGCTAACGGTACTCCCACCCGCTTGATCAGTCAAGAACAAGTGGGGATGAATGCGTGGTTGCTGGCGAAGAAAAACGGGCCGCGTTCATTAGCACAACTCAAAGGGCAAAAGGTAGCGACTTCTAAAGGGTCGTATATGCATCGCTATCTAATCGGATTGTTGCAAAAATCTGGTATTGAAAAAGATGTAACAGTCATACATTTGCTACCAGCTGAAGCACAAGCAGCACTTGAACGAGGTGACGTGGCAGCGATCGCAGCTGCTACAGGTACGGGGCCATTGTTAATATCAAAGGGTTATCCAGTCATTGATGAAGCAAAACAGCATTCTGATTTACCAGGAACTAGTGTAACTGTTGCCACAGAAACTTTTCTTGCCAGACATCCTGATCTACCTCAAAAGTGGAATCAAATTAAACAAGCAGCAGTCAAAGATATCAAAGCTAATCCAGAACCATACTATAAATTCCACGCCAAGGCGACGAGATATCCGATTGATGTGGTGAAGGCATCTTTTCCTGTCGAACAATTTCCACAAGAACCGCTTCCTCCTAAAGGAATAAAATTGCTGGAAGGAACAAAGCAGTTTTTAGTAACCCAGAAATTAGCTAAATCAGATTTTAAATTGAATGATTGGATTGTGTCACCGCACCAAAAGTAAACTGAAAAACAGATAGTCCCAATGAAAAATATATTTTTCTCTGCATCCTATTTCAAGCCAGATGGGTAAGAAAAACCATTTCCTTCTGCCTCCTGCCCTCTGCCCTCTGCCTTATTCTTAAGGAGGTTTATTTTGAAAATTATTTTACCCATAGAACTTGCTGTCGATATTGAGCCATTCTTACCTTCAGATATTACATTTGTGCGTGTAGATAGTGATGGTAATTTTGATGACGATCCCAGTCATGCAGAAGTTTACCTCAACGGATTCAAATTAAAACCTACTACTCTGCACAAGGTATTAGCAGCAGCACCTGGAATTTGCTGGCAGCATACACCCAGTTCAGGCGTGAATCATATCCTGACGCCCACTTTTTTAGAACATGACATCATTCTGACGAACGGTTCAGGAGTTCATGCCATTCCCATAGCGGAATTTGTACTGAACTTCATGCTTTATTACGCCAAAAATGTCCATAAGTTGCAAAATTTACAGGCTAACCATCACTGGTTCAATTGGTTAGAGTTAGAAGAATTATACAATAAGACTTTATTAATTATCGGTGCAGGAAATATTGGTCAAGAAATTGCCCTTCGCGCTAAAGCCTTTGGGATGCGAATTTGGGGTAGTCGCCGCCATCCTGAACCATTGCCGAATTTTGACAAAATAGTTGGTGTGAATGAATGGCGATCGCTGCTTGGAGAAGCTGATTATGTAGTAGTTGCCACACCTCTCACACCGGAAACCAAAGGCTTAATAGATGCGGAGGTGCTGCAATTAATGAATCCCAATGCCTACTTAATTAATATTGCTCGCGGTGCAATTATAGATGAATCAGCATTATTAACTGCTCTGAGTGAAGGATGGATTGCAGGTGCGGGTTTAGACACTTTTGTTACTGAGCCACTCTCACCCGAAAGCCCGTTTTGGTCTTTGCCTAATGTATTTGTAACACCCCATTGTTCAGCGCTTACACCACAACTTCGGAACCGGATTGTGGCATTGTTTCTCGATAATCTGACGCGTTATCGTCACGGGGAACCTCTACGCAATGTTGTAGATAAAAATGCAGGCTACTAGCAAGTGAACGGTAAGTATCCTACATTCCGCAGGTTGCTCAACGAAGTAGATAATATTTCTGACAAGCATAACCAAGAAACCGTAGTATAAACTGTCGTTCATGAGTGAGGTTAGAAATAAATTTGACCTGAGAAACTACAACTAGATGAACAGCTTGAAAACATTGGAAAACCCAGCGCAGAGTAGGAGATTGAGTAGGAAAACCGCGTTGATTGGGAATAGTGTGATTTTCTGCGACGAGATGGGAACGGAGTTGTCGCTGCCCAATAATGTAAACAAGTAAACATCAAGCATAATCATAGCTAGAGCAGCCACCCGTTTTGAAGACTTAACAAATACACTCGATGCGAAAAAAATAGGGTCTTTAAGAAATTTGAAGCCAGTTCTTTATCTACTAGTTTCTCATTCAGATTTTGCTGTGGTTTTTCGTCTACTTGCAGCCAGATATCTATTGTTAGCAATCCATGTGCTACATCATTTGATGAAGGCGTTTTTTGAGATTCGCTCTCTGAGTTTTCATATTCCCCATCTACATGGAAGCTATTCCATCCAAATGTGGGACTAGCCCGCCCGGCTAAACGCTTCTTTGAGACCACAACTGCCTCTGTAACCTAGATACAGCCATTCCTAAAATATCAGAGAGAAAAACAATGATTAAGAGTCCAGAAAAACTTGCAGATTCGACAATCCAGTTTTCGGCTCCGGTCACAGCCCACTCGCCAGAACTCCAACAGCTTTTTGATTTTATCGCTCTGGGGGCTTCTGAGCGCGATCGCGATCGCATCCTGCCTTTTGATGTGGTTGAATTGATCCGGCGTTCGAGGTTGGGTGCATTGCGAATCCCTGTTGCCGAAGGTGGTGCTGGTAGTTCAGCGCGGGAACTGTTCGAGGTCGTGATTCGGCTGGGGGATGCCGATCCAAATGTTGCTCACATTGTACGGAATCATTTCTCAGTTACGGAGAGAATTTTGCGTTCAGAACGCACCCAAAGGAATCGTCGATGGCTCAAGGCTGTTATCGATGGCGCGATTATTGGACTTGCTTCGACCGAACTAGAAGTCAAGCGATCTGGTGGCGGTCAAGTTGTGAATACAAAATTGATACCCGATGGCGACGGCTATCGTCTGAATGGGATGAAGTATTACAGCACTGGTAGCCTTTATGCAGACCTAATCTTCGTGCGTGTGTTAACACCCGATGACGCTACAGCCTTCATACTCATTCCTACCAACCGCGAGGGGATTGAGCTTGTAGACGACTGGGACGGCTTCGGGCAAAGGTTGACAGGTACGGGAACGACTACATTCACCAACGTCCATGTCGAGGCAGATGAAGTAATTCTTGATACAGACACAGATAAAGATAACCTACCCTATAACATTGTGCCGCAATTGTTCCTGACTGCGATTAACGCTGGTATTATTCGCAGCGTGCTGCGCGATGCGATAAACCTCGTCCACAAACGTCCCAGAACCTTCTATCATGCTGTAGCCGAGCAAGCAGCAGATGACCCCCTCTTGCAGCAAACCATTGGTCAAATTTCCGCCAATGCCTTTGCTGCCGAAGCGATCGTCCTAGCCGCCGCCAATGCTCTTGATCGCCTCCCGGCTGCCAAAGCTCAGGGTGAAGAGGCGGAGACAGCAGCAGCACTAGGAGCTTCTTTGAGTGCAGCCAAAGCGAAACTGGTTGTTGATGAGTTGGCACTACGTTCAGCTACCCTACTATTTGAAGTCGGTGGGGCTTCCACAACTAAAAAAAGCTCCAACTTGGATCGTCATTGGCGAAACGCTCGCACCTTGGCATCACACAACCCAAGTCACTTCAAAGCTCGTGCGATCGGGGACTACGAAATCAACGGCACACCACTGCCGATGAGAGGATTTTTCTAAGTTCATTGCATACAGAGCAACGGGTGCAGAGGAGCAGGGGAGATAGGATAGAAAATTCTTCCCCTTGTCCCACCTAGAGCAGCTGAGAAAGCTGCCGCATATCGTTAAAAACAATCTTGGCTCCAGCAGCAGCAAGAGCAGTGCGATCGCTAAGTTGAGCATAGCCAAAAACAGTCATTCCTGCCGCGCATCCTGCTTGCACACCCGGTACAGAGTCTTCAATCACAGCACAATGTTCTGGATTTGTCTTCATTTGCTCCGCTGCGTAGAGATACACATCGGGAAAAGGTTTGGGGCGCAAAACATCATTAGCACTATATAACTTGCCATGAAAGTGATGCAGAAGTCCCGTTAATTTCAATACCAGTTGAATATGGCGGTGGCTGCTATTTGATGCCACACATTTTGGTAATGTAATTTGCTTCAATATTTCGGTAATTCCCGAAATTGGCTGTAATTCTTGCTGCAATGCAGCAATTTCTCGTTTCCTGCAACGTTCGACAAAGTTTTTGGGCAATGGTTTGTTGTAGGTTTGCTCGATAATCTCTAAACAGGTTTCAAGGGACTTGCCTGTAAATTGTTGAGTCATTTCTGCATAGGTAATAGAAAAACCAACTTCGGTGAGCATTTCCGCAAAAATGCGATTCACAATTTGTTCGCTATCAACCAAAACTCCATCACAATCAAAAATTACAAGATTGAACCGATTTTTGCCCATATCATTGCCTTAAATATAGGATTCAGAAACAAGATCCCCGACTTCTTGGAGAAGTCGGGGATCTGAACATTAAATGATTAAGAGCGATCGCATTTCATCACGTAAATCTTGTTAAGTAATTTTGGAAGGAATTTCATATTAGAAAATACATTGTTTTTTTCCTCTGCTTCTTCCTCACTAGAATATTTCAAAGCATACATTCCTGCTGTGCGTGCTGCTTCAATTCCAACATCGCTATCCTCAATCACAACACAATATTCGAGCGAAAATCCCATTTTATTTGCTGCATATAAAAATAAACCTGGATCGGGTTTCCACGAGCCAATATCATAAGAACTAAACAAGCGATCGCCAAAGTAATGCGACAGAGTGGTTACATTTAGAGCCTTGCGAATTTTTGCTATCGGCGCACTTGAGGCAACACAAAATGGATATTCCAGGGTTTTTAGCATCTCTGAAACGCCTGTGATTGGCTGCAAGTAAAATTCAAATAACTCATCTACTCTCTGACGATATGTTGCCTCAAAATCTATGGGCAGCTTTTCGCCAAACCTCATCTCTATGTCAGCGAAGATTAAAGCCAATTTTCTGCCACGATATCGACGAATCAAACTTTCAACTGAGTAGTTGATAAAAGGTAGCAGATCGATAAATGCTTGGTTACAAAGCCTCTCACTGTCAACTAATGTTCCATCCAAATCAAAAATGACACAAAGATGCTTCATTTATTGTCCATTTGCCATAGTTTAGGTTGACGATGTCAGGCACCCAAATTAACTTTGGTAAGGGCGCGGCAATTGGCGTAATTTATGAGCAGTATCCAATTCACTATTGTTTTTTCTGCCATATCCCCAACCCAAGATGCGACGATATTCACCCATAATGCCACTTTCAATTAGATCATCCTCGTTGACTGCAACATTGGTATGAGATTGGGGCGCAACATAAAGCGCATCCGCAGGGCAATATGCTTCACACATGAAACAAGTTTGACAGTCTTCTTGTCTCGCGATCGCAGGTGGTTGGTTGGGAACTGCATCAAAGACATTAGTAGGGCATACTTGGACGCAAACATTACAATTAATACAGAGTTTATGGCTGACAAGCTCAATCATGATACTGAGACTTTGGTTTGAGTTGTTAATAATGGTGGTGTAGCAATCCCATCTCTAATCCAATCACGCCTCACCCATAGCTGATCTAAGCCGCCTGTGGCTTGGTAATAAAGCTGATTTGGATCGGTTTCGGGATAGTCTATGCGAATATGTTCGCTGCGAGTTTCCGTGCGATGTAAAGCGCTAAAATATGCCCATCGTGCTACAGCTACAAGAACTGCCGCTCGGCGAGAAAATTCCAAATCGCGCACTGTATCTTGTTTCGGGTTCCCTTGTACTTGCTGCCACAGCGTTTCTAATTTGACGAGGGAATCCAGAAGTCTCTGTTCACAGCGCAAGTAATTCTTCTCTAACGGGAACATCTCGGCTTGGACACCGCGCACAATAGCATCGCTATCGAATGTTTCGGAATTGGGGGACTGCGATGGGCTACGCCCCGCCATAGGCGATCGCAATCCGGCTTGACCTGCTGGATGCACAACCCGTTCATGGGCATAAGCGCCCAGACTCTTCGCAAACATAGCCGCCCCTTCCCCTGCCCATTGTCCTGTGGAGATTGCCCAGGCGGCATTAGGGCCACCACCCCCAGAAGCTAAACCGGCTAAAAATTCCCGCGATGCTGCATCACCGGCGGCGTAGAGTCCAGGAACCTTTGTACCGCAACTATCATTCACAATCCGAATTCCACCTGTACCACGGACTGTACCTTCTAAAACCAGTGTTACAGGTACTCGTTCTGTATAAGGGTCAATGCTAGCTTTTTTATAGGGTAGAAAGGCGATGAAATGAGACTTTTCAATCACTGCCTTAACTTCCGGTGTGGCTCGATCCAAACGAGCATAAACGGGGCCTTTCAGGAGGGCATTGGGGAGAAACGCGGGATCGCGACGACCATTGATATACCCGCCAAGCTCCTTACCTGCTTCATCAGTGTAACTAGCCCAGCCAAAGGGAACACCCCTTGTGACTGTGGCATTAAAAGCGGTCGAGATAGCATAGTGATTAGATGCTTCCATACTGGAGAGTTCGCCGCCTGCTTCTACTGCCATCAGCAGTCCATCACCTGTATTGGTATTGCAACCTAAGGCTTTACTCAAGAATGCACAACCACCATTAGCTAGGACTACTGCACCAGCACGAACGATATAGGTACGATGCTTTTGCCGCTGCACGCCTCTGACTCCTGCCACTGAGCCGTCATCAGCTAATAACAACTCTAGAGCCGGGCTTTGGTCGAGAATTTGCACACCAATACGCAAGAGGTTTTTGCGAAGTACCCGCATATATTCCGGGCCATAATAACTCTGACGTACAGATTCCCCATTTTCTTTGGGGAAACGATAGCCCCAATCTTCTACTAGAGGCAAACTCAGCCAAGTTTTTTCAATTACTCGCTCGATCCAACGTAAGTTAGCGAGATTATTTCCTAAGCGATAACGCTCCGATAAAACTTTATCCCAATTCTCTGGAGAAGGTGCCATGATGCCATTTCCACTGGCAGCAGCAGCACCGCTTGTACCCAGAAAACCTTTATCAACAATGATGACTTTAACACCTTGGACTGCGGCTGCCCATGCTGCCCATACGGCGGCAGGGCCACCACCAATTACCAGCACGTCAGCAGTTAATTGTAGTTCAGTGTCACTATAGGCTGTAAGCAATTCCTTTTCCTCCTGATTGGCAGTCAAAGTTTATACTTTGCCACTTTGAACGGCTTCTTGGGGCAAAAAGCCACCTGCTTGCATTTTCCATAACCTGTAGTAAGCGCCGCCCTTTGCCAATAGTTTTGCGTGAGTATCATCTTCGACAATGCGACCTTGGTCAAATACCAAAATGCGGTCTAGATGGGCAATAGTGGATAAGCGATGAGCTACTACAATCACCGTTTTGCCATGCATGATTAAATCGAGGGTATCTTGGATCGCTTTTTCGGTGATCGAATCGAGGCTAGAGGTAGCTTCGTCTAAGATCAGGATTGGTGCGTCTTTGAGGATTACCCGCGCGATCGCAATGCGTTGTCGCTGTCCTCCAGAGAGTTTAACCCCACGTTCACCCACTAAAGAATGATAACCCTCCTTCATCTGCGCAATAAAATCGTGAGCATAGGCTTTGCGTGCTGCTTCCATCACTTCCTCATCGGTTGCTTCCAGTCGTCCATAACGAATATTTTCCAGTAACGTGCGATGGAATAAAGATGGATCTTGGGGAATCAAGCTGATCTGGGCGTGGAGGGCATCTTGAGTCATGTCTCGAATATCCACCCCATCAATGAGAATCTGTCCGGATTGGGGATCGAACAGACGCAAAATCAAATTGACAAAAGTAGATTTTCCAGAACCAGAAAAGCCTACTAATCCGACGCGCTGGCCTGGTTGGATGGTAACAGAAAGATTTTGAAAGACTTTTTTCTCAGAAGAATAATTAAAATTTACTTGCCGAAATTCAATTCTGCCTTTACTGATTGGGTGAGCGATCGCGCTATCTCGATCAATTAACTCGTGGGGTTGAACAATAGTGTAAACTCCATTGGCAATATTACCGATGTGTTCAAATATTTCTAGAAACCGTCTACTTAAATTCCGTGCTTCACTGATAATTAATAACGATAAACTAGTTGCTACCACAAAGTCAGCAGCAGCGATCACTCCTTGACTCCACAGAGAAAGCGAGTAATAAAGAGTACCTATTTTCAAAATTGCTGCCGAGATAAACTGAAACCAGCGAATTCGCTCCGAGTACCAGTTAGACTTTCTCACTTCCTTGAGTTCGCGCCTTAATCGCTCATTTAAATACCGTCGTTCAAAACCCAGACGCGCAAACAGCCGACTACTAGTAAGATTTGTGACTGCATCTACGATGATGCCAGCTGTTTCACTTCTGGCTGCTGCGGCTTTGCGGGAATAAATTCGACAGCGAGTTGCTAGCCAGAAGGAAATACTGATAAACAGAACTGCCCATACTCCCACAAGCAAGGCTAGAGGCGGATAGGTACGATACAGTAAAACTGTAGCGACTATATAGACGATGATTACTGACATAAATTCAGAAATCAGCATTTGCATCGTCTGGGTAACACCCAAAGCGGCTTCGCTGATGCGCTGTGCCAAAGCTCCAGCAAAACTACTACTCAAGTAGCGATGGGAATGTTGTTGTAAGTAGGCATATAGGGAGCGAATGATATGCTGTCGGTGGATAGGATGGAGAATAGTCAACAACAGTCCTGAGGATCGCCCAAATACCACTTCACCCACACTCAAGGCGGTAAACAGCATCAAGGGTTGGGTAATAGCATCAAGAGTGGGCTTGCTATCACCCGTCGATTGTGTCACGTTGCGGATAATTTCGCCAATGGCATAGGGCAACATAATGCCACAAGTCGCGTGCATCACCTCCAAAATCACAATTGCTATATACCACCAACGAAATTGATTGACAAAATAGCAAATAAACCTGAATGAAGTCGCTGGTAGCTTGGGTGCATCCGCAGCACGTTGGAACGATTGAGATGAACGAGGGCTTTTGATTAAAGAACGGCGATCGCGTCGTATCACTTCAGCTTCTCCCTAATGGTGCTGTTCCCTTGCTAAAAACCAAATAGTCATGAGTCGCACGAGTAGTCAATATAAATTTTGTCTGCTAAATATTTTCGGAGTTTCTGCCAATCTTGATTGTCCATTGCATTGGCAATACCAACAATGACATCAATAATATTGCCACGCTCTATCATCCACCGAATCTGTGATATTTCAGATGCTATGAGTTAGGTTGATGTCAGTATGATTAATAAAAATCATTATCAATAGATTATTACGATTCATCTTACGAATGACAGCAAAAAGTGTTCAATGATTTTCTTTGAACTGCTTCAGGATAGAAGGAATCTCATTGAATTCATTGATCGTTGCATCAGTCGTACTGTGCCGCGATCAATTTACGATAGGCTTGTTGTGCGGTTGGCAGCCGACGCATTAGAATGACATTCATTTTCAGCATCATGCAATTTTGCTTGGCTAATTTTTAGCATATCGCTCTATAAAATTGCTGGGTTAGCAATCTTAGCGCACAGCATCTCCCTTACGATATTCAACGGTGATATCATCTAGCTTTTGTTTCAAATTGTCATCAAGTTTTACTTCCACTGCTTTAAGAGTGTCAGCAAGTTGTTCTGGACGACTCGCGCCAATAATCGGAGCAGTGATAATTGGATTAGCCAGCACCCAAGCTACTGCTAAGGTAGTGAGTGACAATCCTGCCAAATCTGCAACTGTGCGTAACTCCTCAACAGTATTAAACTCGCGATCATGCCAATAACGTTCTTGATAACGTTCAGCAGCTGCACCCAAGGTAAAACGAGTTCCGTCAGTAGGCCCTTGAGCAAAATTGTGTTTACCAGTCAGTAAACCTCCTGCCAACGGATTGTAGGGAATTACACCCAGTCCTTCTTCTTGCGCTAGGGGTAAAAGTTCTCGCTCAATTTCGCGGAATAACAAATTGTAGCGTGGCTGAATCGAGACAAAATGAGTGAAATTGCGAACATCGGCACGACCTAAAGCGCGGCTAAGTCGGTAAGCTAAGAAATTAGAAACACCAATATAACGTGCTTTACCAGAGCGAACCACCGTGTCCAGGGCTTCTAAAGTCTCATCAAGGGGAGTTGAGGCATCATCAGAGTGCAATTGATACAGATCAACATAATCGGTTCCTAAGCGTCTTAAGGAAGCATCGATCGCATCCAAAATATGTTTGCGTGAAGCACCTTGATCCCAAGGTGCAGGGCCAACTTTGCCTACAGCTTTGGTAGCCAGGATAAAATGTTCGCGTTAACCTTTGAGCCAGCGTCCAATGATTTCTTCGGTACTTCCTGCCGTAGCTAATCCACCCCCCAAGGGATAAACATCAGCTGTATCCAGAAAGTTAATACCAGCATCGGCGGCGGTGTCGAGAATTACCCTGGAAGTTTCTTCGTCTGTCTGCAATCCAAAGGTCATGGTGCCAAGAACAAGGCGCGAAACAGTCAATCCAGTTTTACCGAGTTTAGTTGTTGGTAACGTCATAGATTTTTAGAAATTGTTAGATTGATTTTCCAGGAGAATATAGCCATCTAAAAATTTATATTGGGAGTCTTGAGCACACCTTTTCCACCAACCAATCAACACGATCTTTACCCCAGAAACGCTCACCTTCTATTACCCAAGTAGGTATACCCGGACAGCCTGCCTTGCTAAACAAATTCATTGAATGATTCAACATTTGAGTAATTTCCATAGTGAAAGCGCGGTTTAAGATATTCTCACAATCCAAGCCAGAGGAAGATATACAGTGTTTAATAACTTCCTCCTCATTTACATCCATGCAATCTACCCAAGCGGCACGAAAGAGAGCTTGGTCTAACAATGATTCTTTCCCAGATCCAAGTGCTGCATAATAAGCGTGGGCTGGTAGTTCTTCACGATTCAATGGCGATGCAATCCATCTCTTGGCACGCTCTTGAAAGAGATCGCGAGTGATTAAGTTGAGTTCTATCCTAAATTTCTCTGCCCAACGGATGCAATCTTCTCGATGATAAGATCCTTTAACAAAAGATTCTTTACTGCCTAATAGGTCTGCAACCATGATTCCCCGTTTTTTGGGAATACAAATTGGGCGACGCTGAACTATAACGGGTGTCCCAAATAAAGCGCGATTTAACAATGTGATGCCAATATACGCATTAGGTGAGTGATAGATTGTGTAGCTGTCAATTTCAATCATCGTGGTAACTTAACTAAAATGAACCATACAGCCGTAAATAATGGTATCTGAAATTATGAAGGCAGAGGAATTGACTCATCTTTCCTCCTGCTCTCCTGCATCTTCAGTCAGGCTGTACTGCCTTACCCCACCAAACTCGTTTAAACAGCTTGCCTGTTTGCCTATCCAATATTTCGTAATGTTTTAGTTCTATATCTTTCCAGCCAGATAACAGGTCTAGCAAATATTCTTGAGAGAAAAAATGCATAGTTTGTTCATGACGTTCTAGAAAGTAATTTGGCTCTATTTCGCGCAAGGGTGGGTGGCGTTCTGCTCGAACCAAAGCATCTTCTATAGAATTAATATGGAAAACAAACAATCCTTTAGGGCGTATTATTCGGCGAATTTCTTTGAACAACTCGCGTGTGATCTGATCTGAAAACATATGGATAGCAACATTGGACATCACAGCATCAAAAATTGCACTATCAAAAGGCAAACCTTTTGCCATGTCCGCTACTACAAACTGTGTGTTTAGTCCTAGCTTTTCTGCTTTCTCGCGTGCTTGTCGCACTGCCTCATCTGAAAAATCTAGACCAATTACTGTAAAACCTTGTTGTACAAGACGTAAAACGTCGTTTCCTGTCCCACAACCAAGGTCAAGCATAGTTTTAATGTTGGCGGACTTGAGAAACGGAAGGTGAAACTTCGTCCATTGAGTTCCCCAATCTAAATCAGTGCCAGCATCCTTACATTTAGAGAAGAATTCGTTCCAGTGATCGGATGGTGCGTAAGACATAATGCTTCAGACAGCTACAGAAGTGCGACGGCTTTGTGAAATCAGCCATTGTTGCAATTTCGGATCGGTGTAAACTTCATCGGCAATAAAATGATCCCCTTCAGGTAATACAGTAAAATCTGTTGTACCACCGGCTGCTCGCAAAGTATCGACAATCTGCTGTGTATCTTCAATAGCCAGTTTTTCGTCTTTTGCTCCTTGGAATATCTGAATGGGAATTTCCTTAAGTGCAGCTAATTGGGGTTCTTCTAACGAGGTTGGTACGCGACCAGACACCGCTACCAAACCAGCGAAGCGCCCAGGATTAGAAGCAGCAATGTGCCAAGCCCCAGCTGTACCTAAACTGAATCCTGATAAGATGACACGGGCAGGATCAATGGATTGAGAAACGATCAGATTATCCAACAAAGCAATCACATCTGCTTCACGTTCTACCCAAGTTTGTCCTTCAGGAAGTTGGGGCGCTGCAAAGAAATAAGGTAAGGAACTTGATTCATTCACAAAACGAGGTAGACCCCATTTTAGCAGCACATTTAAATCATTACCACGATCGCGGGCCCCATGCAAAAACAACACGAGGGGTGCGGGTTTTTTGGTATCTTCAGAGACGCGGGATAATAAATAAGGGAATAAACTAGAGCGGCGTTCGATAGACATAGCGATAATTCCTCAAGTGTGTGTTTGATTTAGGAAGCGGGGATTGGATCATTTCTAATCCCCATGTACGGCAAACGTCTTAACCAACTGGTACTTTCTGCTTCCACACTGCGGCTGCGTACAGTGAGTCCTCGAAGTCGGGCGCAATGTTCTCGCTGGTGATGCGTGCTTCGTGCTGCTCCCAGTCTGCGAAGAATAAGTCGTGGCTGATGCGAGATACTATGATCGGCACGTCGCGGCGAATGCTGGGTACGTCACCAATTGGCAGTCCGAAACTGACAAAACCAGCAGGGTTAAATACGTGAATGTCTTTCAGGTAGAGCGCAGTACCGGGTACTTTCTCTAGGTATTCGTGCGCGTTGCCGAGGTAAGGGTGCGTTCCTAGATCGTCGTCGCGTTGATCTGCTGGTGGCTCGTAGCGATCGCGCCACAGGGCAATGTGCTGGGCAAAGTCGGCTAGTTCGGGGCGCTTTGTTGGATCGACGAAGTAGCCAGTACCTGCGATCGCAAAATCAAACTCGAAAACATCATCGTTCACCTGGGCAACAATACGCCCTCCCTTTTCCTGTGCCGATTTCCAAGGTGCAGACAGGTGCAAGTGGAAATTGGGGAAGGCGATCGCTCGCTCAATTGCGTCGGGTGGTGGCGTGGAGCCTACTTGGCGAAAGCGCCAAGCCTGGAACCAGCGAGCGGCATCAGGCAGTTGTGGATAGTTGTAGTAAACACCAGGATAACCCCGCACCCGAATCACTGGCAAAGATGCGATCGCTGAACGCCGTGTGAACAGGTGTACTGTCTTCGCTCCCGATTCCAGGGCTACCCCTGCTGCATCGAAAGCTGAGGCTGCCGCACCTATCACCGCCACATTTTTACCGCGCAATGCATCAAAATCGATGGCATCAGCAGTATGTGCATACAGCGTGCGTGGTAAGTCAGCTAGTACTGGTGGTATGTATGGGCCACCTGTACCAGCGACACCGTTAGCGAAAATAATCTTACGTGTAGTCTCCACCTGCGGAATACCATTTACCTCAAGGTGTAGACGAAAGAACCCTTCAGCTGGCTCAATCCGCACCAACTCCGTCTGGTAACGAACTGGAATGCCGAGAAACTGCCGATACCAGCTAAGGTACTCAGCCCACAGCAATCGGGGAATCCGGTCGATTGCTGCGTAAGCCTCAGCACCGTGCCGCACTTCGTACCATGCTTGAAAAGACAATTCTGGGATGCCTAATTCCGGGCCGGGCAGGTTCTTCGGTGTGCGGAGCTTTTTCATCCGCGCTCGTGTCAGCCACACGCCTGCATGAGCTTCGTCCTCGGCTGCGTCAATCACTGTCACGCGGCCGATCCCGGCACGCTGTAGCGCAAATGCAAAGGTACTACCGCTGCCGCTACCACCTACGATCGTGACATTGTGGTCGATGCCTGGGCGATCGCTCACCCAGTTTTCCGGATCGGGACCAATTAGGCGTAGTGCCTCACGAGCGCCGAAATCGGGGTCAGTTGTTGTCATATCGATTTCCCGTTTTGGATTGAGGACTAGAAAGGAAGGGGATGAGGAAGACAAAGAGAATTGTGAACTATGCCCCATACCCCACGCCTAATATCCAACAAAGTCTTACACTCCCACTAAGCTTTTATCTACTTGTGGGGATTCGAGGTTACTTACCTTGGATTCAATCGCCGTACCCTTGAAGAAATTAGGGTTAGCTTCAGTGTAAAATTTGTAGGGATTAGTAAATACATAGGCCTTGAAGTCAGCTTCGGAAATCACGCCTTCTTTAACGAGATCCCAACTTTCCGCGAGAGGAACTGTGAGATCGGGTACATCCCAGTGACCTACATCCGAAGAATAGATAGCATTGATTTTCACACCCAAGGGATTAGCTTTGTCGTTGAATGCTGCTGCGATAGTGCGGTCATCGGACTCGGAACCAAAGAAGAAATTATTTACCCAGCGATCGCGGATGTCCTCAATTGTTTTAATACCTGCTGCTGCAAAATCTTCTAGTTCGCTACCAACTGGTTGACGGCTATGACGGCTGAAGGAAGAACCCAGCACACTCTTAGTCAGTTCTTCTTTGCTGAGGGAATGCCCTTGAGTAATTTCGCCACCGTAGCGCTCAAACAACTCAAATAGTTCATCGGCATTGGTGAGATCGGGGTTGTAGTTTTGGAGTGCTTCCAGATTGCGCTTGGAAAAACGATCCACTAAATGAATGTAGGTGTGTGCGCCCCAATCTGCACCACCTTCGAGCATGGCTACGCGCAACTGTGGAAAACGTTTAGTTACACCACCAAAGAACAATGCTTTAGCAAATGCTTGTGAGCCATCGGCAAAGTGACCAATATGGTTGTTCATGTAGTTACTGATGGAAGAACGACCAGTCCAACCTTGACTACCGTAGTGGGTAGTAATGGGGACTCCCAATTCCACGGCTTTTGCCCAGAATGGATCGTAGTCGTATTCACTATCTAATCCGTAAAAGTCGATATAGGAAGCATATTTGGCGATTTCAGGAAATTGATCTGCTGGATACTTATCAGCGATCGCCTTAATTGGCCGTTTTACGCCACCAGGAATATTTGCTACTTTTAAACATAGTGTTTTTACAGCAAATTCTAACTCCTCAACAGCTTCTTGCGGGGTTGTCATGGGGATACCAGCTACCACCGTCAGGCGATCGCTATATTTGCGATACAAGTCAGCATGATAGTGATTGACTGCTCGTTGCAATGCTTGGCGATTCTCAGGACTAGCCCCGGCTGGTGCAAGGACGTTATTGGGGAATAATACTGAATAGTCTGACCCTTGTTCTGCCTGACGTTCATAGAACAATTCTGGCAAAGTGTAAGTTGCTAAATCTAAGGTATTACGGGTAACTCTGGCCCACCAAGGCGATCTAATTGTGCGGTAGTATTGTCGTTCTTCAGGTGTTTGTTGATACCAGTCCTTACCATTGACTTTGGAATTGAGTCGAGAGTTTTCCGCCTTGCGTAATTCGTCTACAAGTTTCGATCCACCGTAATCAGCGATGTAATCCTCAAGAGCGGGTGTAAAATCATTGGTGTGAACATCGGTGTCAATTACCGGATAATCAAGGGTTGCTTTGATTGCGGCAGAGGGCGAAGTCTTCAATCGGCTATATTCAGTCATGTTTCTTTCCTTATTTTTGGCTAAGATTTTGAGGCTATGTAGAATATCAAGCACACTTTAAACCGGAGGCGATCTACAAAAAGCACGCTTCAAAAGGTTTGGTTTAGCCATCTGTGAAAAACTTATTTACGCCAAAACCAATTTTTCATCCACTTGTTGAGCAGCAAAACGATTGCCCGGACGACGCAGCCCCAGGTTTTCACGCAAAGTACTACCCTCGTATTCAGTACGAAAGAGTCCGCGTTTTTGGAGGATGGGAACGACTAGATTGACAAAGTCATCCAATCCTGTAGGTAAGATAGATGGCATGATATTAAAACCATCTGCCGCACCATTGTTGAACCATTCCTCTAATTGATCGGCAATACTTTCAGGAGTACCAATTATGGTGCGATGACCTCTTGCAGTAGCTAGAGCAAGATACAACTGACGCAGTGTCAAGGTTTCGCGAGTAGCCAAATCCCTAACTAGTTTGAGACGGCTCTTGTTGGTGTTGGTGTCACTGGGTAGTTCGGGAGCTAAATCATCTAGAGAGTATTTAGACAGATCTACACCTTTGTAATAGTTTTTCAAAATACCCCACGCGACATCGGGATGAATCAACGATTGCAGAAATTCGTATTTTTCCTGCGCTTCTGACTCGGTACGGCCAATAATTGGAAAAGCGCCAGGCATGATTTTTAGATCGTCTGGAGAGCGTCCATATCTCGCCAACCTACCTTTGACATCAGCATAGAATTCCTGTGCATCAGCTAGGGTTTGATTAGCAGTGAAGATTACCTCGGCAGTGCGTGCTGCCAAGTCCCGTCCCGCTTCGGAGGCTCCAGCTTGTACAATCACTGGATAGCCTTGGGGCGGACGACTGACGTTCAAAGGCCCTTTGACAGAAAAATGTTTGCCCTTGTGGTTGAGTGTATGCAGTTTCTTGGGATCGAAATAGATACCAGATTCTCTGTCACGGATAAAAGCATCATCTTCCCAGCTATCCCATAGTCCTTTTACGACTTCCACAAATTCTTCAGCACGTTCATAACGCTGACTGTGTTCTGGGTGATGCTCAAGTCCGAAATTAGCTGCGGCATTATCATTGCCTGTGGTAACTACATTCCATCCTGCTCGTCCTTTACTTAAGTGATCCAGAGAGGCAAACTTACGTGCTAAATTGTAGGGTTGTTCATAGGTGGTCGAAGCAGTGGCTATGAAGCCGATATTTTGGGTCACTGAAGACAAAGCACTGAAGAGAGTAATCGGCTCAAAGTGGACAATCTTACCATTGCGAATTTGATTTTCGGGAGTGCCGCCCCAAACTCCTGGGCTATCTGCTAGAAAAACTGCATCGAACAAGCCGCGTTGGGCAGTCTGGGTAATTTCTTTGTAATGCTCGAAATTGAGACCAGCATCTGCTTGTGAATCGGTGTGCAGCCAAGCACAGACATGATGTCCTGTGGCTTGAATGAATGCACCTAAACGAAACTTGCGTGTTTTGTTCATATACTTTTTTCTTTTCCGTAGTGCGTTAGCGAAGCTTACAGTCGGTACGCTGATTTGCTTATGGCTAATGGCTTTTCATGTAAAGCCATAATTTATGCATTACATCTTGGTCAAAAGCCTATGGCTTTGTGGCAAGTGACTTAATTGAGATAACCTTATTAGACTTTCAACCCTCGACATCCGCCCAAAAAATACTCGGATACAGATTGATAAAATTCTTTTTCCATAAAGCTTTGAGGTACTGGTATCAGCCTCTTAGGTATTCACCTTTTGCTAGACGCTGAAATTCATGGTGGATTTACTGTAAATCACAATATCATGAAATACTAATTATTAGCTTATCTAACATTAAGGATTGTAAAATACCCTTACTGTTGTGGCCATTCTCCTAGAGCGAAAGAACGCATACTGGAACTATCTTTAGATAATTTGCAAGGCGATCGCACTGGGCAATCTCTACATAATGTTGTGGATAAAAGAGCAGATTATTAGATTTTATTTCGCTGACCCATTGCTTTTGCTAGCTATTTGTGAAATTATTATATATTAATACTACGGTAAATCTATCAATAAATAGTATTTTATCTAGACAAGCAAGTCGCGTGTTCAAACTCCAATCGACTTTAATTTCCAGAAGATATTAGCCTCTAGTCAAAGAGGGTATAAAGATATGTCTCAGCCACGCTACGGGATCTGGATTCCAGTTTATGGTAATTGTGGCGCGATGAACCACCCCCATGAACCCCGTGATGCCAGTTACAAAAGGGCAAAGCAACTGATCCAACTAGCAGAAGCATCTGGGTTTACTACCACTCTCATCGCCGAACACATCATCAATCCCAGGAATCAAGAATTAGATCAGCTAGAGACTTGGACAACCGCAGCAGCGCTTGCGGAAGCAACTGATTCCATTGAAATCATCGCCGCAGTTAAGCCTTTGCTATTTCATCCAGTAGTGTTGGCAAAGATGGCATTAAATATTGATGCGATTAGCGGCGGACGATTTGCAATTAACCTTGTTAGTGCTTGGTTTATGCCGGAATTACAAAAATCTGGCATTCCTTTTCTACCGCACGATGAGCGTTATCGCTATTCCCAGGAGTGGATTGAGGTAGTCAAGGCGCTGTGGAGTGGGGAACGAATTAACTTTCAAGGTAATTACTTTCAAATCAACGACCTTTGTTTGCGTCCGCGTCCGATAGCACAACCCCATCCCCGTATATATTTGGGCGGAGAGTCAGAAGCTGCGAAAAATTTAGCAATGCAAACAGCAGATGTATTTTTCCTGAATGGGCGTCCTTTGGAAGTGGTGCGGGAAACTATTGCTGATGTTAGGAAGCGAGAACGGATGAAGCCCAAACCATTACGGTTTGCGATGTCAGCTTTTGTCATCGCCCGATCTACTGACGCAGAAGCTCAAGCAGAATATGAATATCTTTTGGAACTTGCTAAACAGGATGATAGAACCGAACTGATGAAAGGCGTTGAGCCAGAAGTGGTGATGTTCAAGAATATGGCGAGATATCCAGGCGTGGGGAGTAACGGCGGTACAGCAGCCGGATTAGTTGGCAGCTATGATACCGTAGCAGCAACAATAGCAGATTTTGTTGGTACAGGCATTGATACTTTTATGCTGCAATTCCAACCTTTTGCTGTGGAGATGAAACGCTTTCATGAAGAAGTAATGCCACGAGTGCGTTCTTTAGAATTGGTAGCTTAATCTGCAATCTTAATGAAGGAAGACTTTATGACAGCAACTTTAACTCGTCCAACTTGGACAACTGAGTTTGAAATCGAAACTATTGATAAACTGGTTGCTCAATACGCTCCTCACTTTCCTACCACCCGTTTTCAAGAACCGCGACAACTAACAACACAAGAAGAGTTTGAGAATTTCTATCGCTTTCGGATTGGTGGAGCTGCTCACGATTTATATATTGTCCAAGTTTGCAGCAAAGTCATCGATCAAATTCCCGATCCAGAACTCCAGCTATTTTTGAGCCGCCAAATTGGTGATGACGGCGCGCATTCCCAATTTACTCGTCAGCGAGTTTGGGAATTGTCAGGATGCGATCCCCTCGACAAGATTGTACAGGAAGTGGAAAAACATTGGGATTTCATGGGGAATTTACCAATTCGCAGCTGGTTGGGTTTTGTGGCGTTTGAATTACACTATGAACTGCATATAGTCGCCCAGCTAATTTTAAACAGTCGCACAACGACAATCACAGATCCAGAAACTTCTAAGTTTGCTAGTCAAACAATTTTACCTGATGAAGCAGCTCACCGATTAGGAGTATTAGCTTGGTGGCAAAGTAAGTATGACAAACTTGCACCAACGCAAAAAGCGGAAATTGCAGCTCAGTTATTAGAATTAGACGAAGAAGGACAACGACGACGTAATGGTTACCTCAAAGAACATTGGCAGATTGTCCATCGTGCCACAGGTGCAGAAATTGAAGGATTAGAAGTCGTTTATGATGCTTGGCGACAAGAAGTCTTAGCCTATTTCCTCGATATCCCCATTGCTAAACTTCCTCAACTTGTCAGTGTGAGTGAGTGAAGTTTCCGACTATTAATGTTCTCCTCTGTTGCTCCCCCCTTGGGGAGCTTTTTGGAAACCAGTGCGCTGAGTAAAACACAGGATTGAAATTGAAACGCAGAGGGACGCAAAGTTTGTTGCTTTCTATTGTTGAGAAATGATGCTATTTAGTTTTAAGGAAAGTTTTATGAGTGCTACCTTAATTAGGACGGTAATAAGCTGGTTAGATGGAATTAACTTTAGGTATCTTCTAGAGCCATTAGGTATTCACACTTTTACTTTTTTATTCATGATTGGTTTTGGTTTAGGTTTCATTATTGCTTTTGTACAAAACAATCCTTCAAATCATTCTCTATTCAAACAAGATTTACATCCCAGTATTTTATCCATGCTGAAAAATAGAAATCATCAATAGCTGCTGAAACAAAGTCAATATTTAACAGAGATGAGCGCATGAATATGAAAGTTAACCGCCGCTTCTTTTTTATAACGGTTGCATCTTTCACCGCTACAATATTTACCAGTTGTACTTCACTTCAAAATAATGGTACAGCTAACACAGCAAATAGTTCTACTGCGACAACGGCTGCAAATACGATTGCAACTGGAACAAAAGAAAAAATTAAAGTCGGCGTTTCACCCGTACCTGCTGGAGAGATTTTAGAATTTGTGAAAAAAAATCTTGCATCCCAAGCAGGATTAGATATTGAAATTGTCACATTTAATGATTCTGTACAGAATAACACTGCTTTAAAGGAAGAACAAATTGATGCTAATTACTTCCAATATATCCCATTTATGGAGGATTTTGGTCAACGTAAAAATATTAAAATGTATGCTTTTACTCCACAGATTCATTTAAATCCTGTAGGAATTTTTTCTAAAAAACATAAATCACTTGCAGAAGTTCCTCAGAATGCTTTAGTGTCAATTCCGGATGATGTCAGTAACGCTCATCGCGCATTGAAGGTATTAGAAGAAGCTAAATTAATTAAACTCAAACCAAATGTTCAACCAGCCAGTCCCAAAGATATCATTGAGAACCCTAAAAATCTACAAATTCGAGAAATACCTGGAGCGCAAGCAATTCCCACTCTCCCGGATGTAGATTTAGCCGGAATTACAGGTAATTGGGTTGTGCAATCGGGTATGAAAACAGATAAAGATGCTTTAGCAATAGAATCAGCACAAAATCCACTTTATGCGGTAACACTCACAACATTAGTAGGAAAAGAAAATGATCCCAGAATTCAAAAACTCTATAAATTGCTACGCGATGACCAAGTAAAACAGTTTATTAAAGATAAGTATCAAGGTGCTGTACTTCCTATTCCTTAATTCAATAAAAATCGTAGAAACGTACTATAAAAAATTTCCTTCTTCGTGTTCTTTGTGTCTTTGTGGTTTAATAATTCTTTTCTAACCACCCAGACACGAATGTAAAAATAGATTCCGAAATTCTAAATTTGTTAGATTTTTAATTCATCTTAAATATAATTACTCCATATTTTTGATTTGAACTTCCTAAAAAAGTCTGTGTTTATGGAGAAGCTCATTAATGATTGAATTTATTAATGTACATAAAATATATCACCAAAGTGAGCAAAAAGTAGTAGCTTTAGATGGCGTGAATCTTCATGTCAAACTAGGCGAAATATTTGGTGTTCTAGGACAAAGTGGAGCAGGTAAAAGTACTTTAATTCGCTGTGTCAATCAGTTAGAAAAGCCAACATCAGGTTTTGTCAAAGTCAACGGTGAAGAGATGACAAAACTTTCTGGTGCGGCTTTGCGTCAAGCACGCCAGCGTATTGGCATGATTTTTCAACACTTTAATTTACTTAGTTCTAGAACTGTAGCAGAAAACATCGCTTTTCCCCTAGAAGTTATGGGTTATAGCAAATTAAAACGCAAAGCAAAAGTAGAAGAATTACTGGCGTTAGTGGGTTTGGAAGGTAAAGCAAATGCCTATCCAGCGCAACTTTCTGGTGGACAAGAGCAACGAGTTGGTATTGCCAGGGCGCTAGCGGGGGAACCTAAAGTATTACTCTCAGATGAAGCTACCTCAGCCCTTGATCCCCAAACTACCCGCTCAATTCTAGAACTATTGCGCGATCTCAATAAACGCATGGGACTGACAATTTTGCTGATTACTCATGAAATGGGTGTAGTCAAGCAAATCTGCGATAGTGTGGCGATCCTCCATGCTGGCAAGATTGTGGAACAGGGACGTGTTAGCGATCTAGCAGCGCAACCTGATTCATTGTTAGCTCAGGAGTTTTTTCCCCGTTGTAAAGGCTATGCACCACGTTCTGGGGCTGTTTTGGCAACGGTGGCATTTGCTGGCGATGTGGCGAGAAATGCGATATTTACTACCTTGGCACGTCGTTTTGATGTGGATGTGAATATCCTCAATGGTAGCGTCGAAACTGTAGGCGATCGCCGTGTTGGTCAATTTCAAGTCGAACTTGCGGGAACCAAGGTAATACAAGCACTGGAATACCTACACAAATCAGAGTATGCTGTCGAGGTACATTAATGCAAGGATGGGAATTGCTTGATAGTTTGTGGCAAGCAACACTGGAAACTTTTTACATGGTGGGAATTTCAGCTGTTGTGGCTGTAGTTTTGGGTCTACCTTTGGGTTTATTGTTGGTAATGACTAGTCCTAGCAACGTTCTCTACTCTCCCAAACTCAACCAGGTACTAAGTGCAATAGTCAATACTGGACGCTCTTTCCCCTTTATTATTTTACTAGTTGTCCTCACGCCGCTAACCCGATTCATAGTTGGTACTTCTATCGGTAGTACCGCCGCCCTTGTTCCTTTGACTTTGGCAGCGATTCCCTTTTTTGCCCGCATCGCTGAGACTAGTATTCTCGAAGTAGATAAGGGATTAGTAGAAGCAGCAGAAGCTATGGGCTGCAACTATTGGCAAATTATTCTCAAAGTTCTCATTCCAGAAGCATTACCTTCCATCGTTTTAGGTATCACAATTTTAATTGTCAGTCTCCTCAATTCTTCCGCTATGGCTGGGGCTGTTGGTGGTGGTGGCTTGGGTAATTTAGCTATTCAATATGGCTATCAACGTTTTGATGTCGGAGTTATGTTTACCACGATTGTAGTGCTGATTTTTCTAGTGCAATTTATCCAGCTTTTAGGCGATTTGATAGCACGACAGTTCAGAAAAAAATAATCTTTTTTAGCGTTTTTAAAGGCGGATCAGCTTGTTTTTTATTTTAATAGATAATTTAAAAATATTGGAATTTACTTATGAATGATTACCATAATTTAGCTCCTTTAACAAAAACAGGTCGTCGTTTTGTTCTAACATCAGGAAGCATACTTATTGCATCAATCATCTTTGCTGGTTGTAGCCGAATTTCAGGAACAGTATCCCCAAATAGCCAAGACGATATCATTAAAGTCGGAGTCACTGGCATAGTTTCTGAAGATATCTTGAAGTTTATTAATAATAATCTTGCCAGTCAAGAAAATTTAAAAATCGAGATTGTAAAATTTAACGATTGGATACAGCCAAATACAGCATTAAGAGACAAATTAATTGATGCTAATTTTTTTCAACATAAGCCTTTCATGAATAATGCTATTCAGGAAACTAAGATTAATTTATTAGCATTAAATCCGATTTATTTGAATACACTTGGTCTTTTTTCCAA
The DNA here is from genome assembly GCF_030381805.1 of Chlorogloeopsis sp. ULAP01. Lineage (NCBI taxonomy): Bacteria > Bacillati > Cyanobacteriota > Cyanophyceae > Nostocales > Chlorogloeopsidaceae > Chlorogloeopsis > Chlorogloeopsis sp. ULAP01. The sequence continues at coordinate 191,123 of NZ_JAUDRH010000014.1, read as the reverse complement.
GCAGTTCAAATCAGTGAATGAAATTCCCCAGAATGCTACTGTGACAATTGCCAACGATGTCATCAATAACAACCGAGGACTAAGGTTATTAACAGCTAATGGACTAATTCAGTTAAAAGAAAATGCTGGAGAATTTGTTACCCAAAGAGATATTGCTGCTAATCCTAGAAATCTGCAAATCAAAGAAGTAGAAGGTGTACAAGTCGTCCGAGCTATTAATGATGTAGATTTCATTGTATCCACCGCTCAAACTGTTGCTTTGGCAGGAATAGAACCTAATTCGATGGGAGCAGAAACAGCTAAGGACAAAAAATATGCTCTAGCATTAGTGACATTACAGGGTAGAGAAAATGAAGCGAAAATTCAAAAATTAAATAAACTGCTCGTTCATCCCCAAGTCAAAGATTTTATTAATCAAGAATATAAAGGAAGAATTCTACCTGTTTTTTAGATTTAGGAATTAAGATTAAAATGAAACGTCGATTTTTACTAATCGCTGTAAGCTCATTTACAGCATCTATTGTTTTTTCTGGATGTAACAATAATCAAAATCAAACATCTGGTAATTCTACTACAAATATAACTGCTTCTCCAGTCCAAAATAATCAACAAAAAGAAGTGATTAAAGTTGGTGTATGGGCAGTTATTTCTGAAGATATTTTAAGGTATGTCAAAGATAATCTGGCGGCAAATGAAGGTTTAGATATCCAGATAGTCAAATTTAATGATTGGATACAGCCAAATACAGCACTTCGAGATGGGGAAATAGATGCTAACTATTTTCAACATAGCCCTTTTATGAAGAATGCTTCTAAACAACTTAATCTAAATTTGGTCATGCTCAATCCTGGCTTTTTAACACCACTTGGCATTTATTCCAAACGGTTTAAATCTCTGAGTGAAGTACCGCAAAAGGCAACGATCGCAATCTACCAAGACAGAAGTAATGGCGATCGCTCTCTAAGATTACTTGCAGACCAAGGTTTAATCAAGCTCAAGGACAATGTGGGAGAACTCGCCACAGTTCAAGATGTTGCTGCAAATCCGAAAAACCTACAATTTCGGGAGTTAGACGGGCCTGCAATTGTGCGATCGCTCGATGATGTAGATTTGGCTGTATTCTCTGCTGGTTTGCGTTTGCAAGCTGGATTACAACTACAACCTCTAGTCCAGGAAACATTAGCTCAAAAACATTATGCTGTGGGACTAGTCACCTTGCAAGCAAAAGAAAACGATCCAAAAATTCAAAAGCTGAATAGACTGCTAGTTGATAGCAGAGTCAAAGATTTTATCAATCAAAAATATCAAGGTGCTGTCTTAGCTGTTTTTTAGGGTTAAAAAAATAATACCTAATACCCCGTACCCAAAGGATAGTTCAGTTATTCAGAAATAAAGAAATATTGACTTGATTTTTGTTGTCAATCAAAAAATGGTATGCTTAATTTTGCTATCTACTGTAAATTGATAGATTTATAGTAGATTAATGTGAATACAAAAATATGGCTGCTGTTTCAACTCCTAACAATTCAGATGAAGGAGTAAATTGTGGTGAATTATATAAAACAGCACAGCTTTCGGTACAAACAAGTGCAACCTGCTAAAAGAACTTTTCTGGTTGTGGCGTGTATTGGTTTCGTAGTATCTGGTTGCAATCAACAAACGACAGTCAATGGTGCTGCTAACTCATCGAATTCTGCTTCAAAAGCTCTAAGTAGCAATCAAACGACACAAAAAACTAACTTGATTCGCTTAGGATACCAAAGAGGCGGGATTATTCCGATCGCACGTCAGCGCGGCGAGTTAGAACGTCAGCTATTAACTCAAAATATTAAAGTTGAGTGGAACGGAGCATTTGACCGTTGTGCAACCCTTCTGGCTGCTCTGAATGGAAATCGAGCAGATATTGGTGGGTGTGGTGATATTCCTTCCATCTCCGGAATAGCTGCTGGACAGCCTCTTTGTATTGGCTCTGTACAGCGCCCTAAACCAGATGCTTTGGGTAATGCCATTCTAGTTCGCGGTGATTCTTCCATCCGTAAGCCTGCTGATTTAGTTGGTAAAAAAGTAGCAGTTAATCAAGGAGGCGCAGGTGAGTATCTGCTATTGAAAGTTTTAGAAAAAGAAAATATTCCCAAACAAAAAGTTCAGCGAGTTTATCTCTCGCCAAATGATGCTGCACCGGCTCTCTATCAAGGTTCTGTTGATGCTTGGGCAGTTTGGGAACCTTATATTTCCATCGCTGAACTAGAGCATAAAGCTCGGAGAATCACTACAACACATCCTGCTCCTACTTACGGCATTATGGTTGTCCGCACTGATGCCGCCAAAGAAAATCCTCTAGCAGTAAAAGCTGCCCTGACAGCTTTGAGCCAGGATGGTGAATGGCTTAATCAGCATACTGACGCTGCCGCAGATTTTATGGTCAAAGAGCTAAAAGTTTCTGATGCTGTAGCCAAGCAAGCGACTAAAAATCGAGGCCCGGAGTCTTATGCTTTTCCTAATGCTGAAGATATCGCCAATCTCCAAAAAACTGCCGACTGGTTACTAGAGCAAAAAATTATTCCCCAACGAGTAGATATTGCTGCGGCAGTGTGTCCGTTGGAAACTACTGCTGCGAGGTAATAAACTGGGCGTTGTTCCTACGGGTAGGTTTAAAAGATAAATTATCAGTTTTAACGGCAAAATTATTAGCAAAACCCGCCCCTACCAACCACTAACCACTCACAACTAACTAATAAATTGGAGCGACATTTCAGATATGCCTGTGGAATTTATCGGCATGATTGGGACGCGAGAAGCGTCAGAATTAAATGGCCCTACCGTATCCCTAACGGGAGGAAGCGTAGATCCAGAATATGTTCGCAAATTTGCGAAAGTCCATGAAGATGGTGGCTTTGACCGAGTGCTAGTCGGTTATAGTTCTACTGGGCCTGATGGTTTCAGTGTAGTCAGTTATGCGGCTTCGGTGACAGAACAACTCAAGTTTTTACTAGCACATAGACCAGGGTTTGTAACTCCTACTCTCGCCGCACGTAAGCTGGCAACTCTAGATCACTTTACTAATGGTCGTGTTGCTGTTCATATCATCACTGGTGGTAGCGATGCTGAACAACAGCAGGATGGTGATTGGCTCGATCACGATACGCGCTATCGTCGCACGGATGAATATCTCGATATTTTGCGGCAAGTATGGACAAGTGAGGAACCCTTCGATTATGAAGGTGAGTTTTACCGACTTAAAGGAGCATATTCGGAGGTAAAACCGTTACAAAAACCGCATATTCCAATATATTTTGGTGGTGCTTCTGGTGCTGCTGTTGGTGTAGGCGCGAAACACAGCAATGTATACGCCTTTTGGGGTGAACCGCTAGCAGCTATTAAACAACGCATTGCCGAAGTCAAAGCCGCAGCACCACCAGGAGTTGAGTTACGGTTTAGTATTTCCTTACGTCCGATTTTGGCTGAGACGGAAGAAAAAGCGTGGGAAAAGGCGCGTTATATTCTCTCGCGTATCAAAGAAACCCGTGCTCAGGCGGGAATTCAACTACTACCTGGTACTTCCGCAAAACCCCAAGCCGTTGGTTCATTGCGGTTACTAGAGTTTGCAAAAGAAAGTGAAATTCACGACAAACGTTTATGGACACCGATCGCTGCTGTGACGGGAGCCTATGGTAATACTACTGCCTTAGTAGGAACTCCAGAACAAGTGGCAGAATCGTTGGTTGATTATTACAAAGCTGGCGTAACAACACTATTGATTCGCGGTTTTGATCCGGTAGAAGATGCGATCGCCTACGGTCGAGATGTGATTCCGTTGGTACGTCAACAAGTGCAACGACTAGAACAACAAACATTAACCGTCGCCTAAAATTAAAAACCGCAAATGCCGAAAATATAAAGAAAAGGGGAGAATGCGTAAGCCTTAATCCATAGTTTTTGCATCCATAACCTAAAATCCTATGCCTTACACAAATGTTCTTGAAATTTTAGAAGCAGATCAATGGTTTATTGATAGTCCTGACTTACATGAGTTTGTTGCTATTGCTAAAGAAATTATCTCTAGCACGACTCATAACCACACAGAAACTCTCAATACCCTTGAACCCCATTTCGCTGCACTATTAAAGAAACAGAATTGGCTACCAGAGCATTTCGCCCAAGCAAATCTTGATAGTGGTTTGGGGGGAGGTATCGGACAATGGTTGCTCTATCGTTCTCAGGATCGTTCACTTACTATCTTTAGTTTGGTGATTCCCCCTCATTCGGTCACCCCTGTACATGACCATTTATCTTGGGGACTTGTGGGTTTATATAAAGGCAAACAAGAAGAAACTGTCTATCGTCGCGTGGATAGCGGTGAGTTAGAAGGACGTGCTCAGTTAGAGATTGTTGGTGTTTATCCAGTCAAAAGCGGTGACATTTATCGTTTGTTACCTCCTGAAGGAGATATCCACTCTGTAAGAGCTATCACAGTATTTACTCCTTCTATCTCAATTCATGTCATGGGCAATGATATTGGTAGCATTTGGCGAAACCAGTATAACCCAGAACAACGAACTGTGCAGTTGTTTCGCTCTGGATATGCCAACGCACCTGTTAGCAAACAAAAGTAAAAATCATGCCGAAATTTGATAGACCTCAACCACCTGTTTTTGAACGAGTTGAAGAAGAACGCCTTTACCGCCAACAACGCCTAGCAGCTGCATTTCGTGTGTTTGCTCGTTTTGGTTTCAGTGAAGGAACAGCAGGTCATATTACTGCCCGCGATCCAGAATTTACTGACCATTTTTGGGTAAATCCATTTGGCAAGTACTTTGGTCATATCCGCGTTTCTGACCTGATTTTGGTAGATAGAGAAGGGGAAGTTGTCAAAGGAGATGCGCCTGTAAACCGCGCTGCTTTCGCTATTCATTCCCAGGTACATGAAGCACGACCAGATATCGTTGCAGCTGCACACGCCCATTCCCTTCACGGTAAAACTTGGTCAAGTCTTGGTCGCCTTCTTGAGCCGTTAACTCAAGATGCTTGTGCTTTTTATCAAGATCATGCCCTGTTTGATGACTACAAAGGTGTGGTTTTAGATACGTCGGAAGGGAAAAGAATTGCTGAAACTTTAGGTAACAAGAAAGCTGTCATCCTCAAAAATCATGGCTTTTTGACAGTAGGACGCACAGTAGATGAAGCAGCTTGGTGGTATGTAAGTTTCGAGCGTTCAGCTCAAGCACAACTGTTAGCGGAAGCAGCAGGAAAACCCATCCCTGTTGATCGCGACATTGCTACTTTAACCCATAGCCAAGTAGGAACACACTCTGGCGGCTGGTTTAGCTTTCAACCGCTCTACGACAGAATTGTACGGGAAGAGCCGGATTTATTGGAATAGTCATTGGTCATTAGCTTTCCCCTACTCTCCTTATCCCCCTGTCCTCTATCCCTAAAAATCAACGTGTCTATCAAGTGGCTACAGCTGAATTTTCTTTTACCTGTGGGTTGCTTATCGATAGCAACAGTAGCTTGCTCACAGGTAAAATCTACCAGCCCTACAACTAACACTGATAATTCTAGTCAAAATACTATAGCAGTATCAAATAACACTGAGCTACGGGTGGCAAAGTACAAAGGTGGATGGGACTTAGATTTAAAGTTAGCCGAACTGGATAATTTCCCTTACAAAATTCAGTTTACTGAGTTTACGGGGGGTAATCTGATGGTACAAGCAATTAATGCTGGTGCGATCGACCTCGCCTCGGCTAGTGAAATTCCACCCATTTTTGCCATCGAATCTAAGGCATCTGTAAAAATTATTGCTACTAGGAAAGGGCCTACTGTTGGTCAAGTTGTACTTGTACCCAAGAATTCAACCGCAAAAACGATCGCCGATCTTAAAGGTAAGAAGGTGGGTTACGTTAAAGCCACAACTGCCCACTACTTCTTGATTAAGATGCTGGAAAAAGTCGGGTTAACGATGAAGGATATGACTGCGGTTCCTTTGTCGATACCTGATGGACTTTCTGCTTTTCGTAAGGGCGATCTTGATGCTTGGGCTACCTACGGTTACTCTATCCCGCAAGCAAAAAAAGAAGGAGCACGGGTGCTTGAGTCTGCAAAAGATATTTTGAGCGGTAACTTTGTGATTATCGCTGCTCCCAATGCGATCGCCGATCCCGAAAAGAAAATTGCGATCGCTGATTTCCTCTGTCGTCTGCAAAAGTCCCAAGCTTGGCGGGAAAGCAATCTCAAACAATGGTCAAAGAGTTATGCAACTGCTATCAATGTTGATGAAAGCATCGTTTACGAGGATGCCCAAGAAGGACAACAACAGCGCCGCCAACAGTTGCTTCCTGTCTCTGATGAAGCTATTAATTCTCAGCAAAAAGTGGCTGATACCTTTTTCAAAGCGGGTGTCATTCCAGCAAAAGTTAATGTCAAACAACTTTGGGATAGTACTTTCAACGAAGATATCGCTAAATGCAATTAGAAAGCAGGAGTAAACAGTCAAATGTCAAAATCACCTGTTTTAGAAGCATCTGCTACCACAACAGCACAGTCTTTCTCCGATCTATTTGCATTGGTTGAATCCCTAGCAGATGACTTTGCCACTCGCGCTGCTGCTCATGATCGCGATGGTTCGTTTCCTTTTGAAAATTTTCAGGCACTCCATCAAGCACAACTGTTAAGTCTAACTATCCCAGTGGCATTTGGCGGTCAAGGTGTAGGGTATGCTACGGCTTGTCGGGTGATTGAAAAGATAGCAAGTGGTGATGCTTCTACTGCCTTAGTACTAACAATGCACTACTTACAACATGTCAACGCTGCCCGAACTCGGCGCTGGCATCCGGCTGTTTACGAAAGGCTATGTCAAGAATCAGTACAAGGTATTGCTTTACTCAATGCTGCACGTGTGGAGCCGGAATTAGGTACACCTGCTAGAGGTGGATTACCTGCAACGATCGCCAAACATACACCTGATGGTTGGCTAATCACTGGTCATAAACAATACACTACAGGAAGTCCAATTCTGTGTTATTTCGTAGTTTGGGCGCGGACAGATGACAACGATCCCCAAGTGGGCAGTTTTCTTGTGCCTCGCAATCTCCCTGGTGTCAAGATTGTAGAAACTTGGGATCATTTAGGGATGAGGGCAACAGGTAGCCACGATTTAATTTTAGAAGATGTCTGCATACCAACAGAGTATGCCTTAGATGTCCGTCCCCTCAAAGCTTGGTCATCGCCCGATCCGTTAATGCTAGCGGGTGGCAGTTTATTTTTGAGTGCATTGTATCAAGGGGTAGCGACAGCAGCGCGAGATTGGTTAGTTAAGTATTTAAATGAGCGATCGCCCACTAATTTAGGTGCAAGTCTGGCAACTTTACCCCACTTTCAAACATCTGTTGGTGAAATTGAAGCATTACTATACACCAATGATCGCCTAATCTACACTCTGGCTGCTGACATTGACAAAGGTGAACACAATCCAAATGTTCATTTGCAAGCACAAACGGTTAAATATGTGGCTACAAACAATGCCATTCGTGCAGTAGAAATCGGTTTGGAACTAATTGGTAATCCAGGTTTATCTCACAAAAATCCTCTAGAAAGACATTATCGAGATGTTCTTTGTAGTCGTATCCATACACCACAAAGGGATGTGATTTGTTTGTCTTTAGGAAAAGCTGCGTTGGAAATTACAAATTAAAAATTAAATTTCAAATTCAAAGTTTTATTTTTAGAAGATTCACTGTCTTAAAAGGGTGAAAATATGTTTCATGGAAAAATTGAAAAAGAATTGCTCGATGGAGAACCTTGGTTACCTGTTCAGCAGAGTAAATTACCACTTCATCTTCAATTATTAGTAGAAAAAAAGCAGGGAAGAAAAGATGTCTGGGAGTTGCCGAATCTAGAATCTGAGGATGCTGCAAATAAAAAGTTCACAAGTTCAGAACTCATACAGAAACATCCCAAATTTTCATTTTTTAGATTCTTTCGGAGATTATTTTTTAACTAACTTTTGAAAGTTACACAAGACTTTTTTGAATTTTTTTAATATTGAAATACTGAGCATGACACTTGCACAAGCTGGTTTTCTTCTCACTACTGCTATTATCGGTGGGGCATTGACTGCTATAGCTGGTGGCGGTGGCTTTGTTTTGTTCCCTGCACTGATTTTTGCAGGTTTGCCTTCTATTAATGCCAATGCTACAGCGACGGTAGCAGGATGGTTGGGATGTGGCGTTAGTCTTGCTGCTTATCGAGATGAATTGAGCGCACAACGACGGATATCTGTTGTACTAGGCAGTATCAGCCTTATCGGTGCGACTGTTGGTGCTGTTTTGTTAATTTACACCCCGACAGTTGCCTTTGATCGTCTCGTACCTTACCTTTTACTGTTCTCAACTTTACTATTTGCTGGCGGCGGTAAGATTACGAGTTGGTTACATTCTCATTTGGGGGAGTTAAATCAAGCTTCTTGGCGATCGCTCATCATCGCCTCATTCATCCAATTTTTTATTGCCGTTTATGGGGGATTTTACGGTGCAGGTGTCGCGATTTTGATATTGGCAGCACTGGAAATGCTGGGCATGAAAGATATTCACAAGATGAATGCTTTGAAAATGCTGCTGATGACTTGCATGAGTAGTTTCGCTGTGATTACTTTTGCGATCGCTGGTGTGATCGTGTGGCAACCAGCAATTTTGATGATGTTAGGGACAATTATTGGTGGTTATGGTGGCGCATATTACGCCCGAAGGTTAAAGCAGCATTTAATCAAGCATTTTGTGATTGTGGTGGGTTTTTTGATGACTTGCTACTTTTTTATACGTTGATAATCAAGCTTGTGGAGTAATTTCAGCGAATAGCATTGAGCGATCGCTTACGCACTCAAATGTCGCACATCGGATATCAAAATAGTATATTTTAATACTATAAAAAATCTATCTATATTTATAACAAATTTTGCTTGTTAACCTAAACTTAAACTAAGGTTAATCTATCGGAGTTACGGATATTTAACTTTACATCCACAATTGCAGGGTTATGGGCAATGAATGTCATGTTCCTTACTTCTAATGATTGGTTGCATATAGGATTTAGACTGGGACTGGCAATGATAGTAGGTTGCCTAATAGGACTGAACAGAGAGCGTAAGGGTAGATCAGCGGGAATGAGAACTTTTATGCTAGTTAGCATGGGTGCAGCGCTATTTGTGATGATTCCACTCCAAGCTGAGGGAGATAGTCCCTATGCTGCAACTAATGCACTCAGTCGCACTATCCAGGGAGTAACTACAGGAGTTGGTTTTTTAGGAGCTGGGTTGATTTTACAACAGTCTTCCCCACCATCATCAGAAGCACCTAAAGTACGCGGATTAACTACCGCAGCTTCAATATGGATAGCAGCAGCATTAGGAGCAGCGATTGGCTGTGGTTTATGGCAAATGGGTATTATGGGAGGTTTGCTGACTTTAGTGACGTTAAGTGGTGTAAAGCGTTTGAGAAAGTCAGTTGCTTCGGTTAAAAATCAACAGTCAGCAGCATTAATTTCTGAAGATACGGAAGATTAAGTTTTGATGTTTAAAATATTGATTCAACAAAATAAGACTTGATTTTTGCTGTCATCTATGAAAAAATCTCTATATTAAGTAGAAAACACAGTTTACTTATCAATTTAATGTACTTTGATAATATCCCAATACCAAATAATGAAATAACTACCTTTTAAACTACAAGAGTATTTACATCTTTCTATTGATATCCTCAGCAATGACACTGAATAAATCTGCCGACATCGGTAGAACATAGAAGCATAACTGTGCAATTGCTTTGACCTGGATAGACCAATGTTTTGTGTAATAAAACTTGAAAAATTCTGCTCCAAAATCAATAATTTTGGATGGTGTAGTTTTTCAAAGTTAAAGTATGGATGTTGATTGCAAACTACGTCATTAATCTTTTGTATTAACAAATGATTAATGGCTATTTTTTTGAACACTATTAAGTTTAGTGTTAACCTAGATATAATACATTAATTGCGTTTGACTTTGATTTTCTTGCCGTTCACGCAGATCTTGTAGAGTATATTGTTGTAAAACAGAATTAACTGCTTGATATGCTTCTAAGCAAAAACTTTGAACAACTTTTTTACCTATGCTTTGATTGGTAGTAAAAGCAGCAATTCCTGAACCTCCTTCAATACAGTTAAAAGCATCTAAAAGCGTAATTTCACTAGGTTCTCGCGTGAGGATATAGCCACCTTTGGAGCCACGTGTGCTTTGAATTAAACCTCCTTTTCTCAATGTTGCCAATATTTGTTCTAAATAGCGGCTAGGAATATTCTGAAGTTCTGCTATTTGGCGGATGTGTAAATACTCACCTTTAGGATAAGCAGTTGCTAATTCTAAAAGAGCTAAAAGTGTATATTCATACTTGCTGGAAAATTGCACGGAAATTCATGCTCTTACTTATCATTTATGAGTATTAAGTAATGAGGCTGATTTAGTCTGAATAAAACTAAATTTAATATCCCATTACAAATCGCGATCACAATTTGATTTAACTCTAGAGACTTTGAAGGATAAAAACAAATATTTTTTCTTCTTATTTTAATAAATAAAAGTGATTTTGCAAATTAAAAACCTACACCGTATATCTGAACGGTGCAGGTAGCTAACTGCATGACAACTTTTGGCTTAGGTGCTTAGAACTTAGATGCGATCGCTTTACTGATGACTATGTTGTAACAAAAGCTTCCCATACTGTGTTTGACTCTAAATCTTGGTTTGCTTTTGTTGGAGGAATTGCTGTAGGTGGGGTTGTTCTAACTTGAGGTTAAGTTCTTCAGCCTTTTGCTGGATTTGTTCAAGACTCCAGCCTTCATTAGTTGCTGTGGCAATTAAGGCGATCGCGCTTGCTCTTGCACCAGCTGCACAGTGAACTAAAATTGGCTTGGGCAAGTTCTCGATTTCCTGAATTGCTTGATTAACTGATTCTTGATTCGCTTCCGCAGCACTTAAAGGTATATTGGCATAATCGAGTCCAGCTGCTTTTGCTTGTTCCTGTTCATCATTGTCAAAACCATTCTCTGCTGGTGAACGCAAATTTAATACTGACTTAAATCCTGCTTGTGCTGCCTGCTGTAAATCTTCAGGAGAAACTTGTCCAGTTGAACTAAAGTTTTCACTAACTTTCTTGATGTTTGTCATAAGAATACTCTATTTTGTTTTTGATTGATTCCATTTGTAGGTAGGTTATTTTTAACTTTTGTATGGAAAATCAGTCCGACGAGATCGAGCTTTTTTAGTTTACACTAGCAGGAGCAGATGCAAATCTAGCGTAGCGTTCTAAATAAAATTCTTTAGGGTTAGCGATCGCCTTTACTGACTCCCGTTGACTGACTGCATTCCACCAGTTTTTTATGCGAGTAAACTCCGACGGAAATTTAAACCCTCGATATTCCTCAATCACAGCCCAACGCTCAAACCAAGGATAAAAAGTTAAATCAACCAAACTGACAGATTTTCCAAACCAGTAAGGCCCATTTTGAGATAATTTACTTAACCCTTCAGATTCAATAAATTGCAAATGGTTGTATAGTTCCTGCGCGGCTTGCTTCTGTTGTTCTGTATCCAAAGAACGCAAAAGGTTAGAGAAAGTAGGTACAAACCGGGTATTTGCAAAGTCAACCCAAATTCGTGCTTGCGCTCTAGCTATGGGGTTTTGAGGTAATAACTGTGGATGAGGAAAAACCTCCTCCAAATATTCATTAATAATTGCAGATTCCCAGACTTTTTCCTGGCCATGTTTAATTGCAGGTACTTTTCCGTAGGGTGAGATTTCTATAAAATTGGCAGGCTTATTCTGTAAGTCAATCTCAATTAAATCAAACGTAATACCTTTTTCTAAAAGTGCTAGACGTGTTCTATGAGCATAAGGGCAAACAACTGCACTGTAGATTGTAATTTCAGTCATCTTTATATTTCCTGTTATTTATAAGTCTCATGTAAATCATGTTTTGGTGTTGTGACATCTTTACATGAGATGATATATTTGCTACTTACTAGCAATTCAAAATCTAATTAAAGCCAAGCGATTTGTTCAGGTGCATAACGAAAAGCCCTAAACACAGAATTTTGCTCTCCACGTGCTACAAATGCAGATTCCCCAGGAGCATTTTGATTTCCAAAATAGGGATTTACGTATTCCCAAACAATTTCACCTTCTGTTGTAACTTCAAATATTCTTCCATAAGCACCCTCTGTAATTAAAGTATTGCCATTAGGTAGGCGTTGCGCTCCCGATATATACGCACTAAAAAAATTATGTGGTGGATTATCAACATATTCCCAAACAATTTCTTTTGTCTGCCGATTTACTTCAATCACACGGGAAAAATTCAAAGCTGTATTATGACGATGAGCACCATTATCAAAAATCAATAAATTCCCATTTGGTAACTCATTAGGAAAATGTTGCTGTGCCAGAACATCATGTCCTAACTTCCAAAGAACTTCCCCAGTTTTTCTATCAACAATTACTACTGTAGAAATATTGCGAAAACTTAGCACTATATTGCCATCAGCTAACTCTCCAACCGTGTTACCATGTGACCATTCATGGCGTTCATCTTGCGCAGTAATAATATCTGTTTCAGTGTCGAGATGCTCGTAGGCGTGCCAAGTCCAAATAATTTCACCTTGGGAAGTTACTTCATAAACTACATCTGCATAAATATCGCTATCTAACTCTGTACTTGGAACTCCACCTTTAATTTTAGGAACTAAAGACTGGGGTACTTTTTCAATTGCTAGTATAATTGTGTTGCCATTACTGAGGCGGCGAGCATCATGATGATGATCTGGATGTTTGTATTCCCAAAGTATTTTTCCTTGTTTGTCTACTTCTAAAACCACTCCACCTTTAAATAAAGACCATTTTGGAAAACGTGGTGGATTTTCTGGCGTTTTACCATTATAAAATAAATTCCCATTAGGTAATAAATAGCCATATAATCCAGGAGGGTAAGGTAATTGCCATTGATGTACAATCTCACCTTCTAAGTTAACTAAATATACTTCTCCATTACCTGTTAAGGGAGTAAACAATGTATACCCATTAAAAGCTTTTTCGGGGTTATAAGCTTTTAAGCCAGTACCCCGACGGCGAATTGTATTTTGCTCAACCAATCTTGTCGCTACAGTCATAGTTAATCTTACCTCTTAGGAATCAAAAAGGAACAGAGTTGGGGAAATAGAGCGTTTGGGATAGTGATTTAAACCTCAACCAAAACTTATAAATTGTATAAGATGTGGTTTGAGAAACTTATAGGGGAACAGATAAATTAAAACAACTATTTTTCAAAAAAATAGACTGAGCTAGTCAGCTTATTCAGATACAGATTTATAAATATATTATTTCAATTATCGACTTTTCATCTTTCAAATATTTAGTCACTTTGCTGACTAAGTTACTGTCGATATTTTTGAGTATAAAAATACAATTTATCTGCCTATATTTATCAGATTATAAGCACAGCATAATGAAAACAAGTCAGAATAAAAAATTTTATTCTTGACTTGTTGATTATAAAATACGGTAAACTGATAGATGAACAGTATTTTAGGAGCAGAACTTGATTATTACATATGTAGATATAGATAGCAAGTTTTTGAGAAAAATTTGGATACTGAGTACTTTGTTATATCAACTATACAGATTTTGTAGTCAGCAATTTCTAACTTTTTTAGGACTAAATTCCTCAGAGTACGAATATATAGAAATAAAAAATAAAATAGCCCCTAATGTAGGGCTAGTAAAAAAATACACTTTAGTAAGTCGAAGAATGTCAATTATTCATTGGTAGCAATGCCGTAGAATTGTAGGCGGGCAGTTCCAATTACATAATTGTCCGTCTGTTTTCCTGTAGGTAGAGTCTGCACTTGGAAAAGGTATACACCTTCATAGTTAGGATTGCGTAAAGGTTTCAATCCAATGGTGATTGTTTTACCGGGTGCGACTGGTTGATCGAAGGTAATGGTGGCAGTTCGTTGTTGGCGATCGCTTTTAGCAAGTGTGATTCCTAATTTTTGTCCTCGGCGATCGCGTGTTCCTTCAAAGGCGGTACTATTTCTTTCATCGAAGCCAATCGCTTCCAAACCACGTATTTGGGTAACAGTAACTTGTTGCAAGGGTACAGAAGCCGACTCCGCCGGTACTGTTAGGGTGAAATAATAAGTCGCTTCCCTAACACTGGTTTGATTGTAGGTTGTCTCCGCAGACAGCAAACGTGGTGCTTGTGCTGAGACTAAAGAATTGGTGGCAGGAACATAAAGTAAACAAATTCCTGTGCCAACCAATAAGGTTTTACACAGAGATAAAATGCGTTTCATGTTAGTCGGAGATGGATATTTATACACAAAATTTATGTTGGAAATTTCCCAACATAAAATGTTGAATTGGCAGCTGAATTTATGCCCAAAAACTAATTTTTCCATAGCCATGACAATATAAAACAACTCAAATTTCAAATGGCGTGAAACTTGAATTATTTATATTTACAGTGACTATGTCACTTCAATCAGTTGCTGTGGACATCTATGTTCTAACGTAACTTATTAATTTTAGCAATTTTATATGCGTGAAAAATCTATATATTATCCTCTGAAAATGCCACTATTTCGATGTGCTTAGAGGACTTTACCTTGTTTTGAATGGCTTCAAATTCAAACAAATATTCCTAATCAAAGATAAGATAAATCTAATCTTTGTCTAGAAAGCTGATAAACTTATAGGAGTTAATAATATATAACTTCAGAAAATAATGACAGCAAAGGGCAGAAATCAAATGTTCTTACTACTTTGGATAGACTATTGTAATCAGAACATCGTCTCTGAGTAGTCTTGTACCTGTGTTTAGAGCCAGCTTCAGATGTATTTACTTCGGGATGCGATCGCTTGTTATCCCGCTTTAGTAGGGAGCATTCCAAATGTACACAGTTACTACAATGCCGGGAAGCTGTCTTTGGCTCTGATAAGTCATAGAAACATGACATTAGTAATCATGAAAGAAATTTAAGTTATAAGTTCGCTCTAAACCGATAGTTATTTTTACTCATAGAATCATCCGCCAGACTTATTAATCTCCCATACAAAAGTGGGGTTTTATATCCATCGATTTGTAATAATTACAGAAAATAATAGCTTCTAATAGCTCTTGCCAAGGTGGAAATAGGATTAAATTTGCAGTAAATCTATCGCTTTAGTGTTCTTGAAAATCCAGCCTGTGTAAAGCTAATTGACTTTCTTAAACTGAAGCAATACTGTACGAATTAACAGGCTACACTACAAAATATATAGATATAAAAGGATGCTCTTATGATTACTGAATCTACAATCACCGAACTGGAAGTTTGCAGAAAAGCTTGCACAGACTGTTACAAAATTTGTATAGAAATATTAAATTACTGCAAGATTCAAGGTGGCAAATACATCGATATGACAATGGTATCGATGATACGTGATTGTGCAGAAATGTGCATGATGTGCATCAACACAATCGATGATGGCTCTGAGTTTATGGGACGCATCTGTGCGCTTTGTGCAGAAATGTGCGATCGCGCTGCTATGGTTTGCGAACAGATGAGCGATGATGCCAAAATGATGGAGTGTGCTGCTGCTTGCCGCAAGTGCGCCGAATACTGCTATCAGATGGGATTGCAGTCTGCTTTTTACTTCCGCAGATCCAGCTTAGTCAATGAGGAGTCATTGCTGTATAGCTGCGACACAAATAATTGGGATGTACTCTAAGCTGAGAGTTCCTTTTTATCGTTACATTAGCACTCGTTTCTAAGAAAATCCTGAAATCTCGTGCCTGTGTATTCAGGTATCCACCCATCAGCTGAAGTGAAGTAACGCAAAGCTTTCACGTGCAAGGATGCGGCAGGACTAAACCAATGCTCAACTTCGGCGGGGATGTAGATATAGTCATGCGCTTGAACTAGTAGTTGGACTTGATTACCTTCTGGTTGCACAAACCCAAACATTGCTTCTCCAGCCAGTATGTAGAGTGCTTCCGCATCTTTATGAGTGTGGTAGCGGCTGTAGGCTGCTGCTAGGGTATAAAGATTTGGTGAACCTGGATGCAAAACTAACAGGTCATAAAAATGATAATCGACTTTTTGTTTGAGAACCTCAAAGTCATTTTCGTATAAATGCAAAATTCGTTGTTTTTCTTGCTGACTCAGAATATCCTGGGCGAGCAATTCTGGAGAGCGAAGTGATTTTCCTAAATCTTGATGCTCAATTTGGATATTTAGAGTAGCGAGTTCGCGCTGAATATCGCTAAGATGACTGAGGATTTGACCGTTTTCAAGCTTGAGGATAGACATTGTTGGAGTCTCAACGGGTTGAATGGGATTTTAGCTATACCTTAAATACAACTAAATTCCGCTCAGAAAGCAGTAGTTTACTTTTTATATTGTGACACTAACTGCGATCTTCTCACTCCAACAAACCAAAAATTTTAAAAAGGGTGTGCTGAGGTAGCATTCACCAAATTAAGCAGTAACAGCAGGAGATTTGTAATACACAGGTTCATTTCCTGGTTTCCATTTGATGTTGCAACCAATACTCGGCTTTTGCTCCCTGACAATAATGCGATCGCGCAACACATCTTCAATTGCTGCTCGCAAATCACTTCCAGTCACAGGTATACCATTATTAGGACGGCTGTCGTCTAACTGCCCGCGATAAACAAGCTTTCGATTCGCGTCAAAGAGAAAAAAGTCTGGAGTGCAAGCCGCGAAAAAGTTCTTTGCAGTTTTCTGAGTCTCGTCAAAAAGCAGAGGATAGGATAAATCCAACTCTTGTACGAAGTCTTTAAGAGATTCAGGTGCATCATCAGGATGGGTGTTATGATCGTTGGCGCTAATTGCAATTATCCCAAGATTGCGATCGCGATAATCTTCTCCCAATTTTGCCAATTCAAATTTGATGTGCTGCACAAAAGGACAATGACGACTCAAAAATATCACTAGTAAGGCTTTTTTGCTCGCAAATGTAGAGAGTGAAATCGTTTCACCTGAAACCACGTTTGGTAAAAGAAAATTGGGTGCTAAAGTACCTAATGGTAACATTGTTGAAGGCGTTAATGGCATAAAATAAAACTCCCTTAATGTTTAAATTAAGTATTTTTGCTGAAATAAATGAAATTATGCGGAGGAACCAACAGCTAAAGGCTCAGGGGAAGTTGCAGCTGTGCTAAATCTGTTAACAGGACGGGGTAATCCAAGATTCTCGCGCAGGGTTTGCCCTTCGTACTCTGTCCGGAACAATCCTCGGCGTTGCAATTCGGGGATCACCAGTTCTACAAATTCATCCAAACCACCAGGCAAATAAGGCGGCATAATATTGAACCCATCTGCGCCACCATTCACAAACCAATCCTCTAGTTGATCGGCAATTGTGACAGGTGTTCCTAATATGGTTCTATGTCCCCGCGCCCCCGCGATCGCTAAATATAACTGTCGAATCGTTAAATTATCTCTGCGAGCCAAGTCAGTTAACAGTTGCTGACGACTTTTGCCACCATTAGTTTCTGGTAGTTCCGGTAAAGGCCCGTCTACAGGATACTTAGATAAATCAAATCCGCCGATCATCCCCGCAAGTAAACCCAATCCAACCTGCGGATGAATCAACTCCTGAAGTTGCTCGTATTTATCCTTAGCTTCCTCCTCAGTTCTACCGATGACTGGAAACACTCCCGGCATAATCTTGACATCATCAGGGTTACGCCCGTATTTAGCTACTCTCGCCTTCACACCAGAATAGAATACTTGGGCTTCTTCTAGAGTTTGTTGAGCAGTAAAAATTACCTCTGCTGTTTGAGCGGCTAGTTCTTGACCATCTTCAGAAGATCCAGCTTGAATAATTACCGGATATCCTTGAGGTGGACGAGCTACATTAAGCGGCCCACGTACCGAGAAATGCTTACCTTTGTGATTGGGAATGTGCATTTTGTCAGGCTCGAAGAAAATACCTGACTCTTTGTCTCTTACAAAAGCATCATCTTCCCAACTATCCCAAAGCTTAGTCACAACCTCCACAAACTCTTTAGCACGTTCATAACGAAGTGTATGCTCCATGTGCTTTTCTCGATTGAAGTTGTATGCTTCAGTTTCGGTTGCAGAAGTGACGAGATTCCAGCCAGCACGTCCACCACTGAGATAATCTAAGGAAGCAAACTTACGGGCAAGATGATAAGGTTCATTGTATGTGGTCGAGACTGTCGCTGTTAATCCGATGCGATCCGTTACCACAGACAAAGCTGACAGCAAAGTTAACGGTTCAAAGTGGACAGTTACCGAACGACTCAAAGCCTCAGTTCCTTGACCTCGTTGGCGAACAGCTACACCATCAGCAAAGAAAATCATGTCAAATTTTCCCCGTTCTGCTGTCTGGGCGATCTGCCGAAAATGCTCAAAGTTGAGACCGCCGTCCGCTTGCGCATCCGGGTGTCGCCACGCCGCAACGTGATGACCAGAACTCATCAAGAATGCACCCAGTCTTAGTTGCCTTTTCGTACTCATCTATATTCCTTTCCTCTGTTTAGAAGCATCCACTAGCGGCAAATATTATCCTTTATACTTTGTAGATGAAACAAAAACCCCTTTCCTTCTGCCCCTCCGAAGTTTGGATCGGAGGAAGCCTCCGCTCCAACTTCTCTCTGCCTTCTCTTAAGCAACAGCCAAGCTAGGGATATAAGCAGAAGAATCACCTTTGATTGCCTCACTGTGTTTGCCGTCAATGCTAACTGGCAAATCACCAGCAATCGTTACTCGCTGAACGCGACGAGGTTGATTACCATAATCAGCGATCGCATAATGTTGAGTAGCACGGTTATCCCAGAATGCCACATCACCAACTTGCCAACGCCAACGGACTGTGTTTTCTGGACGTGTTACGTAGGACTGCAACAGCCGAATAATGTCGTCCGATTCTGTAGTTGATAGTCCTTTGATTTGACGCACGAAACCACCGATAAACAACCCGCGCTCTCCAGACTCTGGATGGACGCGAACAACGGGATGCAGGGTTTCATATACTGTGGAAGTAAAAACAGCCCGATAAGCTTTGAGTTCTTCAGAAAGACTGACTGCGGCTTCCGCGTAATCGTAGGCATTGCTGTGCACAGCCCAAAGTTTATCAGCAATATCACGCAAATGTTCTGGTAAATTTTGGTATGCACTAACAGAATTTGCCCAAATTGTATCACCTCCAACGGCAGGAATTTCAATTGCTCGTAGAATAGAACCAAGCGGCGGGCGATCTACAAAGGTGACATCGGTATGCCAATTATTTGCACGAGTGGCAGTTCGACCATAATCTAGATCCAGGACTTCTGGGTGTCCAGGTAGAGATGGTACGGTAGGGTGAGCAGTGGTGACTTTACCGAAGCGTTGAGCAAAAGCTACTTGCCCTTT
Source organism: Chlorogloeopsis sp. ULAP01 (assembly GCF_030381805.1). NCBI lineage: Bacteria > Bacillati > Cyanobacteriota > Cyanophyceae > Nostocales > Chlorogloeopsidaceae > Chlorogloeopsis > Chlorogloeopsis sp. ULAP01. Next base: position 171,652 of record NZ_JAUDRH010000014.1, on the reverse strand, counting down.
AGCATCAAGCTGCTGGCGACGGAAGAAAATTACCTTGTATTGGACTAGGGTTTTACGGATATCACTGATGATATCGTCGCTGAGGTCACTACTCAAATCAACACCTACAATTTCAGCTCCAATACGTCCTGCAACTGGTTGAATATCGAAGTATTTAGAAGTCATTATGTTTATTTCTCCAAGGAATTTTTGTACTTATCCGCCAAGACAAAAGAGGACACCCAGACGCGGAGACAAGGAGACGCGGGGACACGGGGACAAGGAGAATAATTCTCTTTTACTCCCCCACTCTCCCCCTCTCCCACTCCTCTTCCTAATCCCATCCCCGATCCCTTTCATACTATTTCTGGCTAATTGTGGGCGGAGTAATTGCTGCATACTGCTCAGGTGTCAGCATCGCTTCTTGAACATTGAGAGGTTTGGGAAGTAAGCCATTTTTATAGAAGTAATCTGCAATCCGTTGTTGCTCCTTGATCAGTTCTGGAGAAATAGCTCTCAATCCATAGCTGCGACGACTGAGTACCAATTTCATCACGTCTGGAGGTAGTTTTTGCTCTGGCGCAATCAGCTTTGCAGTCTCTTGGGGATGCGCTTCAGCCCAACGATCAATCTTATCAATCTCCTCAATCACTATCCGCAGCAACTCTGGATTCTCAATTGCAAACTGCTTGCCAGCAATATAGTATCCACCAGGTGAATCAAGCCCTTGAGCAGTCCTGATAATTCGAGCCTTACCCAATTTTTCAGCCCTAGCTAAATGAGGATCGCCACTTACCCAAACAGGAATTTTCCCTTCTAGAAATGCACTAGCAGCTTCTACATTAGGTATACTGAGAACTTGAATATCACTGTATTTCAAACCAGCCTCTTCCAATGCTCTGATAATGAAATAGTGAGATGCAGAAGCTTTTTGGAAGACTACTTTTTGTCCTTTGATATCTTTAACGCTCTTAATCGGAGAATCTGGAGGAACTGCGATCGCGCTTCCTTTACCAGTCTTTTCAGTACGTCTTCGACCAACAACATAAACAATCTCAGCACCAGCAGCTTGGGCAAAGATAGGAGGAGTTTCCCCAACGGAACCCAAATCTATTTTACCCACATTCATGGCTTCCATCAGTTGTGGCCCTTGGGCAAATTGCGCCCACTCCACCTTCACACCCAAAGGTTCTAAGCGCTTTTCCAATACTTTCGTTATTCTGACCAGATCGCCTGCTTGTTGATACCCCATGCGGAGTACTTTGGTCTTAATACCAGATGGTTTAGTATCCGATACGTTACTAGCAGAAGACCGATTTTCTGCTTTTTGGCTTTGTTGTGTACAACCGACTAACGTTAACGAAGTTACCAAGGTGAATATTCCTGGCATTAACAGCAGTGTAAAGCGGCGAAATATTTTTAGAGACTGAGGTTTGACTGTTGCAACCATAAGTTTTTTTAAATAAGAAGTTGTGTAACCATCAAATGAAGACTCCAATTGTGATTTGCAATATGCTTAGACTAGGAGCTAAGAAGAGGAGGGGGAGCACCAGGGGCAGAGGGGCAAGAACGTGCTGATCAATTCTCCGCATCCCCGCGTCTCCTTGTCCCCGTATCCTCTTCCTAGTACCCGATCCCCCATCCCTTTCACTACCGACCAACACTTACCAGATATTCTTCTGCCTCTTTTTCTATTGTCGTTCCCTTGAAGAAGTCACGATTGAGGCTGGTATATAACTCCAAAGGATGGATAGATAAGAAATAACGCAAGTCTTCTTCGCTGAGAATTCCCCGTTCTACCATGCTGTGAGCATTAGATACCACAGCTGTAATATCAGGTACATCCCAATGGCCGGAATCAGAACCCAGGAATGCTTTCACTCTATCGTTAAAGGGGTTAGCCTTTTGATGGAAGGCATAGGCAACACGGGTATCATCTGATTCGGTGCCAAAGTAGAAGTGATTTAAAAAGCGATCGCGCACATCTTCGGCTTTTGTGATTCCAGCCGCAGCAAATTCATTTAGTTCGCCGGGATCTTCTGGTGCAAAGTATTTGCCGTGGAAACCTAAACCGCTACCAATTTGCTCAAAGCGATCGTTAATTTCTGGCCCGCCATAACGAGCGAACAGTTCGCGTAATTCCTCTTTGTTGACATTCCCAGGATGATTGTTCTGTAATATCTCTGGGTTACGGGTTTCCCAATGCCAAATGATATCTGTGTAGAGGCTGGCACCCCAAACAGAACCACCTTCTAGAAAAGCAAATTTCAAGGTAGGAAAGCGACGAGTAACACCACCAAAGAACAGTGCTTTGCAGAATGCTTCACCTGCTGAAGCAAAGTGACCAATATGATTGTATTGGTAATTGGAAATCGAACGCCGAGCAGTCCAACCCATACCGGAAGCGTGAGTGGTGGGGACAACTTTCGATTCTACGCACTTCGCCCAGAAAGGATCGTAATCGTAGGCACTATCTAAGGCAAAGGTATCAATCCAAGTTGCTTCCCTTTGCACTTCTTCTGAATATTTCTCGAAGGCAGGAATGACACGGGTAACATAGCCGGGAATTTGAATTGCTTTGAGTCCCAGGATGTTCACTGCATATTCCAATTCCTCAATTCCTTCCTCTGGTGTGTTGAGAGGAATGGTGGCAATGGGAGTGAGGCGATCGCGATAAGGACGGAAGATGTCTGCATGATAGAGGTTGGCAGCTCGACAAACTGCCCGTCGCATTTCTTCATTCTTAATTTGTGGTGCTAGAGTTGCCAGATTAGGATAAAGGATCGCAAAATCTGTTCCTGCTTCTTGCAAGCGTTCGTGCAGCAATTTGGGTAAACTAATAGTTGCTAAATTTAGCGTATCTTTGGTAGGACGCCCCCAAAAGGGAGGACGGGCAGTACGGTAGCGACGGCGTTCTTCCCAAGTTTGCTGAAACCAACGATAACGCCCAGCTCCGGGTAGATGTTCCCGAAAGCTATCTACAATCTTGGAACCACCAACCTCAGCTAAATAATCAAGAAATACAGGTTCAAATTCCTGAGTATGCACATCGGTATCAATGACGGGATAACCTAGTTGCTCTCGAATCTCTGCGGAACGAGTTTTCTTCTTAGGACGTTCTAGTGCAATAGTCACGATCATTTCTCCACGGATACGAATCTTTTGCCGTGTGTGTTCAGTTTTGACAATGTCTAAATCGTTTCATCGCGCTACGTTTGCGCTGTATCTATACAAAATACTAATCATCGACCGATTTATCGGTGATTAATTTAGTATGATTGCATAACCTTAGCTACAATACAAGCCTTTAGCAAACAAAATATACGTTAAACTAAATTTATTAATTACTAATTATTAGGTAAACTAAGTATTGAGTGAGTTTGTTCTTATAAGTAGTAAGTAGCCCTCAGGAACTATGTATACCAAAAACTTTCTTCCCTACCTGTGGAAGGGGCGTAACGACTTCTGTGTAAAGAAGTCGTTCCGTAAGATAATACCATTTCACGTTAATTACGATACATATAAATCATGTAAAGACGTACCATGACCGTCTCCACTCTATGAGAAGCCCTTCTGGTGATGCCTCCGACACTTTTGCCCCTCTGTCCTAATTTTTAAGACAGATATGATGTGATAAATTATACAAATTTTAACTGGTTAATAATTAATTATATTGACCTACTTTACTAAATGAATAAAACCCATAAATTGTTGAATTTGTTGAGTTAAATAATTTCTTAATAAATTAGATGCTTCTACTGGCAAAAGTGTTGTTACAGCAGCATATGTTAAGCAAAATAGAGCAATAATTAAAGCCAAAGACCTTCCAAAACAACCTGGATTAATTTCAGCAAAAAATAATTTAGCTTGTCCGATAACAGCAATAAATAAAAAGACTATTCCAAATATCCACAAAAAATTAATACCAGATATTTTATTTACAATTTCCATAATTAGGACTTCTATATAGGTTTCCTATTTAAGCTTGAACACGCTATCTACATCTCTACTTTGTTGCTTTACTTTTTGTTCTCTATCCAAAGAGTTTTTAATGTAACAACGGTAATTTGATAGATTTATATTATTCTACTAAAGATTGAGCAAAATTTATTTTATTAGATAATTATTCTAAATAAATACTTTACTAATATCCAAGACCTTCATGAATAAGGTTAAAACAAAATACACTAAATCGATTGACTTGTCGTATTATATATAGAAGTCTTAAAAAGCTTCTAGATTTATTGATTGAATGACTACTAGCAAAACTCTGCACCTACCGAACCATCTTTACGAATATCTCTTGTCTGTCTCATTGCGGGAACCAGAACTACTTCTACAATTGCGGGAAGAGACTGCTCGTCATCCTAGAGCAAATATGCAGGTTGCACCAGAACAAGGGCAGTTTCTCGCTTTTTTGGTAAAACTGATTGGAGCAAAGAAAACTTTAGAGTTAGGAGTTTTTACAGGTTATAGTTCTCTTAGTGTCGCGTTGGCTCTACCACCAGACGGCAAAATTTTAGCTTGTGATATTAGTGAAGAGTTCACCGCGATCGCTCGTCGTTACTGGCAAAAAGCAGGTGTGGCAGATAAAATTGATCTGCGGCTTGCCCCAGCGACAGAAACTTTGGAAAAATTGCTAGCAGAGAGTGGGGCAGAAACTTTTGATTTTGCCTTTATTGATGCAGATAAAGAAAACTACTATCGCTACTACGAATTAGTTTTACAGCTAATTCGACCAGGTGGATTAATTGCTATTGACAATGTACTTTGGTCTGGGCGTGTGACACAAGCAGATATTCAAGATTCAGCTACTAATGCTATCCGCGAATTTAATAGCAAGTTGCGTCAAGATGAGCGCATAGACTTAAGTCTGATTTCTGTGGCAGATGGACTTACTTTAGCAAGAAAACGTTAAGTATTCGTTAATCATCATGACAGGTAAATTAGAAGGCAAAGTTGCAATTATCACTGGAGCTTCTGCGGGAATTGGGGAGGCAACAGCGCTTGCACTAGCAGCAGAGGGAGCAAAAGTAGTGCTTGCAGCTAGAAGAGGCGATCGCTTAGATGCACTAGCACAACGAATTGCAAGCAGTGGTGGCAGTGCATTGTCCATCATCACTGATGTTACAGACGAAACTCAAGTAAAGAATTTAGTTCAGAAGACAAACGCAGAATTCGAGCGGATAGATATCCTCGTTAACAATGCAGGTGTTGCTTTTGTTGGTGCGATCGATGGTGCAAATACTTCAGATTGGCGACGCATGATTGATATCAATGTTCTAGGATTGTTGTATGCAACTCATGCGGTATTACCAATTCTCAAAGCCCAAGGGACAGGGCATATTGTCAATATTTCATCTGTGGCAGGTCGCACAGCAAGAGAAGGTATTAGTGTTTATAATGCGACTAAGTGGGGTGTGAATGGTTTCTCAGAAGCCTTACGCAAAGAAGTTTGCAAGCACAATATCCGTGTCACTATTATTGAGCCTGGTTTAGTAAATACTGAAATTAACGACCACATAACCGATCCGATTGCCAAACAACGCAGTGAAGAACGTCGTCGTTTGATCGCACCTCTCGAAAGTGAAGACGTTGCTGCGGCGATCGTTTATGCTGTGACACAACCGCAGCGCGTCAACGTCAATGAAATTCTCATCCGACCAACACAGCAAGAATGGTAAAAATTTTATAGATACTAAATCCAAGCCCGCTCATATTGCACAGGTGAAAATACCTCTTGTCCTAACTTCTTCGCGGCAGATAAGCCCCAGTAAGGATTGCGTAGAAACTCTCTTCCAATCAAAACAATATCAGCCTGATCTGTGCGGATAATATGGTCTGCCTGTTCTGGAGTCGTAATTAAACCCACAGCCCCAGTTAAAATATTTGCCTCTCTACGAATTCTGGAGGCAAACTCAGTTTGATAGCCAGCACCATAGGGAATTTTGGCGTTAGGTACAGTACCGCCACTAGAAGTATCAATTACATCTACACCTAGTGACTTGAGTTTATCTGCCAAGGCAATACTCTGCTCAATATCCCAACCATTTTCTACCCAATCGGTTGCAGAAATCCTCACCCACAAAGGATAATCTGATGGTAAGACTTTTCGTACTTCCTGAACCACTTCCCTAAGCAGACGGGTACGATTTTCAAAACTACCACCATATTCATCATCACGTTGATTGCTTAATGGCGAGAGAAATTGATGTAAAAGGTAGCCATGAGCAGCATGGATCTCAATAACTTTAAATCCTGCTGTTAAGGAATGTTGAGTTGCTTGCACAAAAGCATGAATAACTTGTTGGATGCCTTTACTATCTAAAGCTTCTGGGATGGGGTGATTTTCGCTAAAAGGAATAGCACTACTAGAAACCACCGGACGCCAACCACCATGAGATGGATCTAGTACTTTTGAGCCTTCCCAAGGTGGTGATGTGCTAGCTTTTCTACCAGCATGGGCAAGTTGAATTCCTGCGACTGCACCAAAATTGTGAATTGTCTTGACAATTTTTGCCAATGGCTCGATGTGTACATCCGACCAAATTCCTAAATCTTGGGGGCTGATTCGTCCTCGTGGTTCTACTGCTGCTGCTTCTGTGAAAACTAAACCAGCACCGCCGATCGCACGACTTGTCAGATGAATCAAATGCCAGTCATTGGCATAACCATCAGTACTGGAATATTGACACATGGGTGACACTGCAATCCGATTGCGAAAAGTGACAGCGCCAATAGTAAGGGGTGTAAATAGGTGAGTCATCTGAAGTATGAAGGGTAAGGTGTAAAGAAAGATTTACACAAATATTTTAGAAAATTAAGCCTTTAACAGCAGATTTTTCGGTAATGTAACAATCTCGTACCTAAGTTGATTAGTAAAGCATTTTATGTCATTATCTACCGATATAGCAGTTAAATACGGTAAATCAATCGATTTTAAGTATTAAATTTAAAATTTATACTTTTGTTGTTGTTTACTTTTTTAACAATGCTGCTAAAAAAAGAAATTTCTGACGTAAATCCACATTTTAAATACATACGAGAAATAGTGACATTGATTAAATCCTGTGTATTTACCTAAGAATTCAATAATATTCATTACTTCCGTGTTCACAGAGTCTATCTATGTCAATTCAGTCCTTGAAAACCGGAATTTTTAGCATTTGGCAATTTTTCACTGCTATTTTGCAGCATCGCAAAACCCGTACATTATCCGTACTATTCGCTGTTGGATTGGTTTTTAGCTTGGTAGCTTCTGCCTGTTCTTCAGGTGCCACTAACCCGCAAGCCAATACCTCTGCCAATAACCAGAGTACCGCTCGTGGTATTACAGTCAGCATCGGATATCAAAAAGCGGCTACAATTCTTAATGCTCTCAAGAATCGAGGTAGTTTAGAGCAAGTTTTAGCTGCTAGTGGTGCATCTGTGAGGTGGACAGAATTTCCTGCCGGGCCACCAATGCTAGAAGCCATGAACGCAGGTAGTATTGACTTTGGGTACACAGGTGAATCGCCACCCATCTTTGCCCAAGCCGCAGGTGTTCCCTTGCTTTATGTTGCTTACGATCCTTGGAGTCCTAAAGCAGAAGCGATTATTGTGCCGAAAAATTCACCAATTAAAACTGTCGCCGAACTTAAAGGTAAAAGAGTTGCCTTTGCCAAAGGTTCCAACACTAACTATCTCGTTGTTAAAGCTGTAGAATCTGCCGGATTAAAGTATAATGACATCCAGCCAGCCTATCTTACACCAGCAGATGCCCGTGCAGCCTTTGAAGGTGGTAACGTTGATGCTTGGGCAATTTGGGATCCTTACCTAGCGGCAGTTGAGCAAGCAATAGGTGCTAGGACTCTTACAGATGCGACAAATTTAGCACCCAATCGAGGTTACTATCTTGCTCGTAAAACCTTTGTAGATTCTCACCCAGATGTGTTGAAAACTGTCTTAGATGAAGTCAGTAAAGTAGACAAATGGGCTGCAAGTAATCCAAAGGAAGTTGCTAAGTTTCTCGAACCAGAATTAGGTATTAAAGCATCTGCACTAGAGATTGCCGAAAAGCGTCGAGAGTATGGTGTTTTACCTCTCACAGATGAAGTCATCACTCAACAACAAAAGATTGCTGATACTTTTCACAAAATCAACCTCATTCCTAAGCAAATCCAAGTCAAAGATATCGTTTGGAAGGGTAATCAATAGAAAGCAGAAGGTAGGAATCCTATTCATCTGTTGTACTTTTCCATTTCACAAAGGCTAAAAGGTATGGTTATGGACATCAATACCCAACGGATAAAAACTGATGTGCTTATCATCGGTGGCGGTACGGCGGGAACGATGGCAGGTATCAAGGCAAAACAGGCAAATCCCGATGCTGAGGTGCTAATTTTAGAAAAGGCTAATATTCGCCGCAGTGGTGCGATCGCAATGGGTATGGATGGGGTAAATACTGCTGTGATTCCCGGTCATTCTACACCTGAGCAATACGTCCGTGAAATCACCCTAGCTAACGATGGCATTCTCAACCAAAAAGCAGTATATCAAACAGGCAAATTAGGTTATGAAGTCATCCAAGAATTAGAAAGCTGGGGTGTGAAGTTTCAAAAAGATGCCCAAGGCAATTATGACTTGAAACAAGTACATCGTGTGGGTAAATATGTCCTACCCATGCCAGAAGGTAAAGACTTGAAAACAATTCTTACCCGGCAAGTTAAACGTCACAAAGTTAAAGTCACAAATCGTGTCATGGCAACCCGCGTGTTAGTCAAAGCAGGACGTGCGATCGGTGCAGTGGGATTTGATGTTAGAAACGGCGATTATATTGTCATTCAAGCGAAAGCAGTCATTCTCTGTACAGGTGCTTGCGGTAGATTAGGATTACCTGCTTCTGGCTATCTCTACGGCACTTATGAAAATCCTACTAATGCCGGGGATGGCTACTCAATGGCATATCATGCAGGAGCAGAACTCAGCAACATTGAATGCTTTCAAATTAATCCCTTAATTAAAGATTACAACGGCCCCGCTTGTGCCTATGTTGCCGGGCCTTTTGGCGCTCATACAGCCAACGCTGAAGGAAATCGCTTCATTAGCTGTGACTATTGGAGCGGTCAAATGATGTTGGAAATCTGGAAAGAATTAAACTCTGGTAAAGGTCCAGTCCAACTCAAAATGACTCACCTTGATGAAGATACAATTGCTGAAATTGAATCCATACTTTGGGCGAATGAACGACCAAGTAGAGAACGCTTTCATCAAGGCAGAAATGAAGATTACCGTACCCACGGCGTAGAGATGCACATTTCTGAAATCGGCTTATGTAGTGGTCATAGTGCTTCTGGCGTGTGGGTAAACGAAAACGCTCAAACAACTGTCCCAGGTTTGTATGCAGCCGGAGACATGGCCAGCGTCCCCCATAATTATATGATTGGCGCATTTGTTTTTGGTCGCATAGCCGGAACTCATGCCATTGAATATATTCAAGATTTAGATTTTCTAGAACCAGATGCGGAGTTTTTGGAAGCTGAAAAAACTAGAATTTATGCGCCTTTAACACGTCCCAATGGTGTACCTCATACTCAAGTCGAATATAAACTCAGACGCTTAGTTAATGATTATCTACAGCCACCAAAAACAGGTAATAAAATCGAGATTGGTCTGAAACATTTTGTTCAATATCACCAAACATTAGATGTAATGGGTGCGCGTGACCCTCATGAATTGATGCGTTCTCTAGAAGTGCATTTCATTCGAGACTGTGCAGAAATGGCAGCCAGAGCATCATTATATCGTCAAGAAACTCGTTGGGGACTTTATCATTACTGCTTAGATTATCCAGAAAAAAATGATGATGAGTGGTTTTGTCATGTCAATTTAAAGAAAGATGAATCAGGGCAAATGGTGTTATTTAAACGCCCTGTAGAACCTTATATCGTAGAAGTAGATGCAATCAAGGAAATCTACAATGTAGCTGTAAGGTAATATATTCAATAACTGATTAATTCTCAATCGTAAAGATTTTAAAAATGATTACTGGAGTTAATCACATTACTTTATCTGTCAGAGATTTAGAGGAATCTATCACTTTCTATACCAATGTGCTATATTTTCGCTTACTGGCAAAATGGCCTAAAGGTGCTTATCTTTCGGCTAGCGACATTTGGTTAGCATTGATTTTAGACCAGAAAGTTCGAGAAAGTCCTCTACCTGAATATACCCATATTGGTCTGACTGTTTCTATTGAAAATTTTCCTATTCTTAGCCAACGCATTCAACAATCAGGAGCAAAAATTTGGCAAGAAAATAAAAGCGAAGGTGCTTCTTTGTATTTCCTTGATCCAAACGATCACAAATTGGAAATTCATGCTTCTGATTTAGATACTAGAATCAAAACTGCTAAAGCATCTCCGTGGGAAGGGTTAGAATTTTTTGTTTAAAGCAATGTAGGGTGTGTTGTCGCGCAGCACACCATCAAAGATTCAATTACTAAAATGCTTGAATTAATTAACCCAACTTATAATTTGCATTCAGAGTTTCTTGATATGGTTGCGGAATATCATAACGCTGGTGAATCACGCCTATTTGATCAGAATAATTTGACGTTAATTCAAGAAAATTTTTCAGCTTATATTCAATACTTAGAAAATAATTCTCAAGGTATTAGTTTAAAACCAGGTTTTGTTCCTGCAACAACTTTTTGGTTAGTGATGAACAGTAAAGTAATTCTGGGCGAAAGCCAATTACGTCATTGGTTAGTACCTACTTTGGAACATCAAGGAGGACATATTGGATATATGATTCGTCCTCTCCAAAGAAGCAAAGGATATGGTACACAAATACTGGCTATGACTTTAGAAAAAGCTAGAAATATGGGATTGAGTCGTGTTCTCTTAACTTGTAACCGAGATAATTTTGCTTCCGCCCGCATAATTCAGAAAAATCAAGGTAAATCAACAAGTGAGGATATATTAGAGTATACGGGCAAACTAATTTCTCGCTACTGGATTGATTTGTAAACGGGACTTTAGTATGTTATCGCCATTGTTTTGAGTGTTATGATCGCGTGTGCGATCGCTTTACGAAATTAGAACATTCTAACTTGCATGGTTATTAATCATCCTAAAGAATGAAACCTGATGACCAATCTTAGCGTTAATCTTAATAAAGTTGCTCTACTTAGAAATTCTCGAAATTTTGGCATACCTAGCGTCATCAAGGCGGCTTCTACTTGCATTCGAGCAGGCGCAGATGGGATTACAGTTCACCCACGTCCAGATGAACGACATATCAAGCCTGAAGATGTTTATGAGTTGGCAAAAATGCTAACTGTTGAGTTTAATATAGAAGGTAATCCATCACCTCAATTCTTAGAGCTTATACGAGAGATAAAGCCAACACAGTGTACCTTAGTTCCCGATGCACCAGATACTTTTACCTCAGATCACGGTTGGGATTTAGCTACAAATGGTTATTGGCTCAGACAAATTATCCAAGAGCTAAAAGAACTTGGAATTCGAGTTAGCCTATTCCTCGATCCCGACTTAATTCAACTTGAACTTGCTAAAGAGATTGAAGCAGATCGCATTGAGTTATACACAGAACCTTACGCTACAGCTTTTCGTAAAGGTGATGTGGAGTCAGTTTTCAGCAGTATCAACAAGCAGCGAAAAAGGCTCAGGAAATTGGTTTAGGAGTGAATGCAGGACACGATTTAAACCTGCAAAACTTAGGAAAGTTTTGCTCCATTCCTAACATACTTGAAGTTTCGATTGGTCATGCCCTGATTGCTGATGCTTTAGACATGGGATTATTTGATGCTGTCAAGGAGTATTTGAGTATTCTTTCTCCTAATTAATTATTTTTTATTGCTCTATATCAAAATAAAAATATGCAATTACCAACTTATTTCATTCCTCAAGGTTTTAGCACTTTTATTACTAACTTAGGTATCAAAGATAATACAGATGATTTTGTGTTTATTAAATCAGATGTGCCTTGTGTTGCTGATGGAGTCTTTACTCAAAGTTTGTTTGCAGGGCCAAGTGTCACTATTAGCCGCCGTAATTTAAAAGATGCTCAAGCGCAAGGTATTATTGTTATATCCAAAAATGCCAATGTCGCAAATGGTAAGGTTGGCATCGCTGATGCAGAAGAAATTATTCAACTCGTCGCTAATGAAACTGGAATTGCAACGAATGATATTTTGATAGCTTCTACAGGTGTAATTGGTAGAAGTTATCCTATAGAAAAAATCCGAGCAGGGTTATTAGGAATTAGGAATAAATTAACTGCTGCTGATTTTGATGCAGCTGCTCGTGGCATTATGACGACTGATACCTTACCTAAGCTTGCTGCACGACAAATTGGAAATGCAAAGTTGGTAGGAATTGCTAAAGGTGTTGGTATGATTGAGCCGAATATGGCTACGCTGTTAGCTTTCTTTTTTACTGACGCAGCAATTTCCAAAGATACACTTCCTACAATTTTTCGACCCATTATAGATAAAACATTTAACTGCCTGAGTATAGATACTGATACTTCTACGAGTGATTCTGCTGTTATTCTTGCCAATGGTTTAGCTGGTGAAGTCGAAAAACAAGAATTTATTTATGCATTGCAAGAGATTGCACATGAGTTAGTGTTAGCGATCGCACAAGATGGAGAAGGGGCTACCAAAGTTATTGAAGTGACTGTAGATTCAGCTATTAATTATGCACAAGCTAAAAGAGTTGCAAAAGCAATTGTTAATTCACCACTAGTTAAAACTGCTATTTATGGAGCAGATCCCAATTGGGGAAGAGTGGCTATGGCTATAGGTAAATGCGAACACGATAAAGAGATAAATCAAGAAAAAGTTGTAATTAGATTTGATGATATTCAAGTTTATCCTGATGCCGATTCTAATGAAAAGCTTGAGCAATTACAAAAAATTATGCACAAAGAGAAAGTAAACATTTATGTTAGCCTCAATGTTGGCGAAGCTTCTGTAACTGTGTGGGGATGTGACCTTTCAGAAGCTTATATAGATATCAATGGTAAGTATTCAACTTAAGTCTGTTTTCATAACTCAAGTTAAATACTGAGGATTGTTTATAATGACAGAATTATCACAAATTAGAGTTTGCTTTCTTGGTGAATCATTTGTTAACGGCACTGGTGACCCAGAATGCTTGGGATGGACAGGAAAAATATGTGCTAATGCTAATAAAAATGGCTATGATATTACTTACTATAATTTAGGAGTCAGACGAGAAACGAGTACAGAGTTAAGACAGCGTTGGTTGCGAGAAGCTTCTTACCGTTTACATAAACAATATGATAGTAGAGTTGTATTTTCGTTTGGTGTAAATGATACAACTATTGAAAATGGTAAAACTCGTGTTGAATTATCAGAATCAATTCAAAATGCTCGTATTATATTAAGTGAAGCCAAGCAGTTATATCCTGTTTTAATGGTTAGTCCTCTACCATGTACAGATAGTGAACAGGATCAAAAAAATCAGCGAATAGCGAATTTATCTAAAGAATTTTCTTTGATATGTAACGAACTGAATATACCTTATCTCAATATTTTTACTCCTTTGAGAAAGTCAAGGATTTGGGTAGAGGAAGCAAAAGCTTATGATGGTGCTCATCCAAGAGCAGCTGGTTACACAGAATTTGCAAGTATCGTCCAAAATTGGAGGGTTGGTTAAATTGGTTTCCTACCTTGTCATCATGAAATGATTTACAAAGTTAATTATTTAAATTTCATACTTTAAAAATGCCTATCTATAATTCAATTGGTCAACAATATTCACAAACTCGCATTCCTGATGTCCGTATTATCGATAAATTAATTGATTTACTAAATTTACCCAAAGGTAGCGTTATCGCTGATATTGGTGCTGGTACTGGTGGTTACAGCCTAGCCCTAGCTAACCAAGGATTTTTTGTTCATGCCGTTGAACCTTCTGTAGTGATGCAAAAACAAGCAGTAGAGCATCTACAAGTTAAATGGTTTACTGGCTATGCAGAAAATTTACCTCTACCAGATAAGTCTGTTGATGCTGTTGTCAGTATCCTGGCAATTCATCACTTTACTCATCTCGAAAAAGCATTTCAAGAAATGTACAGAGTTATTAGAGATGGGACAATAGTTTTACTAACTTTTGATATTAGATTTGCTCAGAAAATATGGCTTTATGATTATTTCCCATTTTTGTGGGAAGATGCTTTACGATTTTTACCACTTAGCGAACAGATTAATTTTATTCAGAATAATACTAAAAGGTGTGTTGAAGTCATACCCTTTTTGTTACCACATGACTTATCTGATTTATTCGCAGCAGCAGCCTGGAGAAAACCAGAGTTATATCTTCAACCAGAAGTACGTGCTGGAATATCGTCTTTTGCTTTAGCAAATCAAGATTTAGTAGAGCAAGGAGTACAGTTATTAAAAGCAGATTTAAGTAGTGGAGAATGGACTAAAATATATGGTGATATTCACAATTTAACAGAAATTGATTTAGGCTATCGTTTTATCTGTGCAACGTAGGATAAATAAATCCTTATAAATTGAAGTTATGACAAATAAAGTCACTGTAGATGAGCAAATTAAAGTTAGACAAGCTGATATTAAAGATGCAGAACGAATTGCTAATCTTTGCGAGCAATTTGAATATTATGTTACAAATCAACAAATAGAGCAGCGACTTGCTAAAATTCATAACAACAATGCTCATATTGTATATGTTGCAACTTTGGCAAATGAATGTGTAATTGGTTGGGCGCACGCTCATATTAGTGATTTATTAGTTATTTCAACTCAAGCGATTCTTTTGGGATTAGTAGTAGATAAAGATTATCGTCATAATGGAATTGGACGTCTTTTAATGCAGCAAATTGAACAGTGGGCATCTCTATCTGGATGTGAAGGTGTTATGTTACGTTCTAGTCTTAGACGCAAAGAGGCACATTTATTTTACGAAAAAATTGGCTATACCAATATAAAACAGTCTTTGGCTTTTCATAAAAAATTACTGTAGTAAAAGTATATGCAGTTAATAGAAACATTTACTACTCATCGTCTGGTAGCTGTACCTCTACAATTGCAACATTTGAATGAACTTCATCGTATGCACCAAAATAAACAAGTTATGGCAACTTTAGGCGGTGTTCGTTCTGATGAAGAAACACGGCTTTTTATACTAAATAACTTGAATCATTGGCAGCTTTATGGATTCGGACTATGGGTGTTCCGGGATAAAGTTAATAATCAGTTCGTTGGTCGCGCTGGTCTACGCAATACTCATGTAACAGGCAAGGATGAAGTAGAATTAGCTTATGCTTTAATAGCTAAATTTTGGGGAAAAGGATTAGCTACCGAAATGGGCGAAAAAATCTTGAAAATTGGCTTTGAACTGCTGAATATACGGGAGATTGTTTGCTTTACTCTTATAACTAACAAAGCCTCACAAAGGGTGATGGAGAAGTTAGGATTTCAATACGAGGGTGAGATTATCCACGCAGATTTACCACATTTATTGTACTGTTTAATAGTTTAATTGCAACTTCATGGAGTAGATTCATGGCTTTAATCAATCAAAGAGTAGATGCTCCTGTCATCGTTGATGAATCAAAATGTTTAGAAAAATGCACAGCCTGTATTGAAGTTTGTCCCCTTGATGTACTAGCAAAAAATCCAGAGACAGGCAAAGCTTATATGAAATATGATGAATGTTGGTTTTGTCTACCTTGTGAAAAAGAATGCCCTACCAATGCGATTACTGTCCAGATTCCATTCTTGTTACGCTAATTTTAGCAATGATAAATGATTCATGAAATTATATCTTTGTTGATTTTACTAATTGGCTTTTTGTTTATGTGGTTATTAACAAACGAAGAATATAAATAAAAAATAATGAATATTGATACTGATTCTGAATTAAACCAGTGGCTAGAATTGTTACGATCGCCTGATGTAAATGACCGTCTAGTGGCTGTTAAAGCTTTACAACATCTAGGTGATGAGGAAACCATAGACGCATTAATACTTGCTTTGAAGGATGAGCATATTGCTGTGCAAAAAATAGCAATATCTGCTCTTTGGGAAATTGCCAATCCTTTAGCGATACCTGCTTTAATTGAATGCCTGAGTTCAGCAGATACAGATATTCGTAATGAAGCAGTATCAGCTTTAAATGAGTTAATTACACAAAATGAGTTATTAATTTTATTAGATAAATTACAAAGTAATAATATCAATCTTCAATTAAATATTTTAGTGCTTTTACGGAAGATTCATGATATTCAATATTTACCGTATATTTTACCATTTTTAGAATCAGAAAATCCTCAATTAAGAGAAGCAGCCGTTACTACACTGCGATATATCAATCAACTAGAAAAATGTCCCCAAGCTTTAAATTTAATCTTAGATCAAGAAGTAATTGTTCGTCGTGCTGCTGCTTTAACTTTAGGACACTTAAAAGATACAGAGGTAATTACAAAACTTGCTCAAGCACTTACAAATGATAGCGACTGGCAAGTTCGTCGTAATGCAGCAATATCTCTGGCTATTCATGAAAATTATCAAGTAATTTCAGCATTAGAGATAGCGTTAAGTGATAAACATTGGCAAGTCAGGAAATCAGCAGCACAGGCTTTGCAAAAAATTCCAGATACTCAAGTGATGCCGAGATTAATTCAAGCATTAACGGATGAATATGCAGATGTCCGCAAAGAAGCTGCGATCGCACTTGGTAATTTAGGGCATCACGATGCGATTAACCCCCTGCAACAAGCCTTAGACGATCCTGATAAAGAAGTGTCTATCCAAGCGCAACGGGCTATTCAGAAGATTCAAATAGATAAAATAGTCTCAAGGGAGAAGTAAATGATTAGGGGAAAACGTAATGGAAAATCCATTTCTTGGAATGAACCCGTACTTGGAACAGCCTGAACTTTGGCATCAAGTTCACAATCGTTTGATTGTAGTGATCGCCCCAAGAGGATGCTTGCATAAGAGAAATTTTGGAGAGGATCTAAACAAGAGCGATCGCACTTGGTAATTTAGGGCATCCCATAGAATAATTACAATAAAAGAAGCCGTGCAACCAAAATCCTTAAGGAAAACTTAAATGGTACAAACACCTGCTCAATTTCTTACACTAGAAGAATTTTTGCAGTTGTCAGAAACTAAGCCTGCCAGCGAATATATTGATGGGCGTATCATCCAAAAACCGATGCCGCAAGGAGAACACAGTGCAATTCAAACTGAGTTAGCTCCTGCTATCAACTCAATCCTAAAAACCAAAAAGATTGCACGAGCTTTTTCGGAACTTCGCTGTACTTTTGGTCTTCGCTCAATTGTACCCGATATTTCTGTGTTTACGTGGGATAGAATTCCACGTAAGGAAAATGGAGAAGTTGCCAACAATTTTCCCATTGCGCCAGATTGGACAATCGAAATTCTTTCACCCGATCAAAATCAGACAAAAGTCACCAAAAACATTCTGTACTGCTTGGAGTACGGAACTCAGATGGGATGGTTGATAGATCCGAAGGAACAATCTGTGTTTGCATATTTGTCGGATCGACCTACTAGTGTTTACGATAAACCGAAAGCACAATTACCAGTGCCGGAGTTTGCCAAAGATTTTAGTCTGACGGTAGAAGATTTATTCAGTTGGTTACTAAATTAAGAAAAATTGATATTTAACCAACAAATTGGCATAAATTTCTGGATTAATAGTAAGGGCCATTTTTCCACTTATCTTTATCGTATTCAGCATTAGAATAACAGTATCTGCAAAATCCCTACAAAACCACACGCCGTAACTCTGGAAAAACCTTCGACACCTTATTTAACACATAATCCCCATACGTCCCGCGAAAATCATGAACGCTAGCGCCATCCCAGCGTTCTTTGCGATCGTCATTTATCACGCCACCTAATTCAATCGGTTTTACTTCAACATTGAAATTAGGATCGAAAAAGAAGGGAAATGAAAGGCGATGTCTGGGGACAAGCCGCTTCGCGTCTACGCGTCTCGACAAGTTCTGAACCCGATGAGGTGTAGAACGATACAAACCTCCAGTCATTTTATCTAGCATATCGCCGATATTACATACAAAGGAACCAGGAATGGGAGGTGCAGCAATCCAACCAGACTTTGATTTTACTTGCAACCCACCTGAATCATCTTGCTTGAGAATAGTCAATATTCCATAGTCGGTGTGTTCGCCCACTCCCCACCTATCTTCAGCATCCGATGGCGATGAATAGGCAGGATAGTTAAAAATACGGAATAATATTAATGGGTCTGCTGTGTAGCGAGCGGCAAAGTAAGATTCTTCCAATCCCAAACTGAGAGCAATACCAGCCATGAGTATATGTCCAAGTTGTGTCATTGCCTGCATATACGCAAGCACTGTCTCGCGAAACATGGGAATATTGGCAGGGAAAAGGTTGGAACCATGCAACGGAGTATGAGCCTGCACCAAGGGGTGTTCCTCTCCCAATTCCGCACCAAAGTAAATTCCTTCCTTGCGATCGGGTTTACCGGAAGTCAGTTCATCTCCCACTGGGAAATACCCCCGCCATGCTTTACCACCCAAAGCCATGCGGATTTTGAGTTTAGTTTCCAAATCTTGGGCAAAAAACTGTCGGCTGAGTTGTTCTAAACGTTGTTGTAAATTTTCATCTACGCCATGTCCAACGATATAGAAAAACCCGCACTCACGACACGCTTTCCGAATTTGGGAAGCGACAGTATGGCATTCATCAGTTCCAGAAACCAAAGCACTGATATCAATGATTGGAACCGACGAAAACTCTTGAGCTACAACTGGCGAGATTTTCATGCTATTGTCCTCCTCGTTGTGCGCAGTCAACGCTCTTATAAAAAGAATTATGACGCACTCATCGATTGAACAGGTGCGAGATTTAGCAAGAATATTTTTGTGGAGTTCTGAATGTCTAGCCATCAATCTCCCTTTCAGCACCCAGAAGATAAGGTGCAGCTCAATTCACGTCAGCAAGAAGTCGTCCAAATTCTCAAACAAATCATCGAACCTACCCTCAAAAATGACATCATTAGCTTAGGAATGGTACGAAATTTACGTATAGTTAATGACTATGTTTACCTGCGTTTCTATATTGGTTCCCATCAGCACCAATTACAGGCAGAAATAGAATCTGCATTATCCTCTTTAGCGTGGTGCAAAAAAACTTACATTCAACTCTGTACAATTCCTGGCATTAAAACAACCCTAGCAGTTTCTAGTGGTAAAGGTGGTGTGGGAAAATCCACCACAACCGTGAATATAGCGGCAGCCTTGAGATTGCAAGGTGCAAAAGTCGGTTTGCTGGATGCTGATGTCTACGGTCCAAATGTACCCCAAATGTTGGGATTAGGACAAGCAGATATTCAAGTGATTCATACTCCCGCAGGTGATAAGTTTTTGCCCCTAGAAGCCCAAGGAATAAAAGTGATGTCAGTAGGTTTACTAGCAGAAGCAGATCGTCCTTTGGCATGGCGAGGCCCAGTGTTACACAAAATTATCACTCAATTTCTGCAAGATGTGGAATGGGGCGAATTGGATTATTTATTGATTGATTTACCGCCAGGAACAGGAGATGCTCAAATCACGATTATTCAAGAAAGCCCAATTTGTGGAGTAATTTTGGTAACAACTCCCCAACAGGTGGCGATCGCAGATGTACGACGTAATATCCATATGTTTCGCCAAGGTGGTGTTCCTGTGCTTGGCATCATTGAAAATATGAGCTATTTAATCTGTGGAGATTATGGTTCACGCACACCAATTTTTGGTAGTGGTGGCGGTGAGCAACTTGCAGCAGAATTACAAGCGCCTCTGCTGGGACAAATTCCTATTGATGCTCGTATTTGTCAAGGTGGCGATGTCGGAAGTCCGATTGTAATGAGCGATCGCACCTCACCAGCCAGTCAAGTTTTTACACAAATTGCTGCTGCATTAAATACTACCTTTGCTTGGTATAGCTTTGGATGATGGCAGGGAGCATGGATAAATCCTCAATAATTTCATCAGCTTCAGCTGAATATCCCCAGTAACTATCGCGTTTCCAAACTGTTTTCATGCCAATATTTTTAGCTCCTAACACATCAACTTTTGGATGATCTCCAACAAATACACTCTGTTCTGCTTTTACTCCTAATTTCCGTAATGCTCTAGAAAAAATCTCTGCCTCTGGTTTTCTAACTCCCTCACTCTCAGAAATTAAGATAGCCTCAAAATAATTTTCAATTCCTAATCCTTGTATTGAGTTTTGCTGAAACTTTTCACGACCATTTGTAATAATTCCTAATAAATATCCTGCTTGCTTCAGAGTTTCTAGAGTGGTTTGCAAGTGAGGAAAAGGAACACAATAAAAAATAAATTGATGTTCGTAATCTCGTAGTAAGTCTTGCCAACTTAGTTTTTCAATGGAAAACTCAGATACCAAACTTTGATAAACTTTATCTTTCCAAACATAACCCCGATAATCTAACTCAATGAATCTAGAAATATAATTGTCTTTAGGAATGCCATGCAGTGCAAAGTCAAAGCGATCATATTGAGTAGAAATAAATTGCTTGAGTGAAGTCTCTCGATCAAGTAGAGTTCCATCCAGGTCAAAAAGAATTGCCTTAATCATTAAGCCTTCAGATTCCTACCTATGATTTTATAGCTCCCTCGCGGTTGTTCGCCAACGTAAAATGTGGGCTTCCAGCCGACGAATCGACCAATCCAAGAAAACTCCTATCACTGCTAGAACAACCAAAACCGCCCATGCCCGATCAACATTCAATACACCTTGAGCTGCCATCAATAAAAATCCCAACCCTTTAGTAGAGCCAACGTATTCAGCCACAATTGCTCCCACCAATGCCATGCCCAAACTAGTGCGAATTCCGGCAATTACCCAAGTCATCACTGCTGGGAGTATCACCATCCGCAGAATTTGTAGCCGACTTGCTCCCATAACTTGAAATGCATCTACTAATTCCTGCTCAATACTACTTAGTCCCTGGTAGGTGGTAAAAAAGATAGGAAAAAAGGCGGTTAAGGCTGCCAAAATTACTTTTGAGGTTAAACCGATACCAAACCAGACAATAAAGAAGGGAGCTAAAGCTATTCGGGGAATAGAATTTAAGATTTGAATGTAGGGTAACGTTAATAAAGCACTTTGGCGAGAGTAGGATAGTATAATCCCCAGGCTCACTCCAGCAACGATCGCGACTGCTAATCCTCCCAGTGCTTCTTGAAATGTCACCCACACATGAATCAAAATATCGCCACTGGCTACCAGTTGAATCAGTTCACTAGCAATTCCACTTGGCTTACCTAAAACAGCAGCTTCTAGAAACTTAAAGTGATCGCTCCAACTACCGCTAGCAAGTTCCCAGACAAACAGAACTATGAGCAATGGTAGTATCTGAAGTCCCAATCTAGAAAATTTTGCCAGTCCTTGAATACTAGGTTGTCTAAAAATTTTCTGCCTTTGAGTAGCCTGTTCAATAAGGAGTTTGTTGCTCACTGATACCCTCCCAGTTATGGCGGTTTCAATTCCAGTTGAATCCACCTTGCTCTAGCGAATCTGTTATTTTGTCTATAGTAAGAAAGCTATTGTGCATAAATCCCGACTAGGGATTGGAATAAATCCTGCCATATTTCTCTTTGGAGATTTTGAAACTTGGGATTGGTGCGGATTGTCAAAGCGGAGCGATCGCTTGGCAGTGGTATTGAAAATTCTCGCACTAATCTACCCGGACGCGCCCCCAACAAAAAAACCCTTTGGGAAAGGACAATAGCTTCTTCTAAATCATGAGTAACTAATATAAAAGTACATCCCGTATCCCGCCAGATGCGCAGAAACTCATCTTGCAAGAGTACGCGGGTTTGAGCGTCTAAGCTACTAAGTGGTTCGTCAAGTAACACCACATCTGGCTGATAAATTAATGTCCTAATGAGCAAAACTCGTTGTTGCATTCCGCCTGAAAGTTCACTGGGGTAGCTGTGTTCAAAGCCTTGCAGCCCATACTTTGCTAATAATTCCAAACCTTTATTTCGCCGTTCTATTTTAGGCACACCACGAATTTCTAGAGGTGCAACCACGTTCTCCAAAACTGTACGCCACGGCAGTAAGGTTTGCTTTTGGAACAAATAGCCGAGTACTTGATGGCGGGGACGTCTAATTTCTCCATCGAGTTCTACCCCTGCTCTGCTAATACCTGCCAGTGCGTTCAATAAAGTACTTTTACCACACCCACTAGGGCCGATCAAACTCAAGAATTCTCCTGGTTTTACGGCAAAGCTAATATCTTTGAGAGCTTCAACTCGTTTATGTTTACTCCAATAGGTAATAGAAACGTGCTGTGCTTCCAAAGCGTAAGGACTAGGTGAATTCGACTCACGATTAAGCCCGATTTCCAGCTGCGGCATCGTATACACCCTCTTCATACGGCACTAACTTCGTGACAATCTTAGTGTCTATAAATACTTTCTGGTCAGCTAAATAAGCATTTTTACTAATAGAAGCGTTATCAGGAATGGCTCTTTTGATATCTCTTTTAATACTCTCAGTCAGCACGGGGATAGGAGTTCCTTCGTAGCGCTTGGCAACAGTCTCGGCTACTTCTTCTGGACTGTGAGTATGTAAATATTGCATCGTCTGGTTGACAGCCTCAACCAATTTGGCGATCGCATCTGGTTTCTCTTTCAAAATACGCTCATGGGCAAGCCATGCCCTAGTCATTGCCTCCAAAGCTCCAAAATATTCTTGGTGTACAGATGGCTCTGTAGGATCTACTAAGGTAAAGCCTGCCTGCTCTTGGATCAAGCGTGTCAAATCTGGTGGTGGAGTTACTGCTGCATCAACTTGACCACTCTTAACTAAGGCATAATTTGTACTAGACTCACTGGCAACATATTTGACATCCTTACTTGGATCGAGTCCGTGATGTTGCAGGTACTTTTGAGTCAATGCCCAACTCCAACTGCCAATTGCTCCCACAGAAATGCTTTTACCTTTGAGATCCAAGACTTGTCTAGTAGAGGCTTCTAAATCTTTGCGAACAATTAGCGCTGCATCAACAATATTTCGACGATTAGCAACAACTTTTAGAGGTATGCCTTTGAGACGAGAAAGATAGACGTGCAGTGGAGCCTGAGCACTAAAATCAATTTCTCCTGCTACTAAAGCATCCCGCATCTTTGTGGCACTCTTAAACTGGATAATTTCTGCTTCTAATCCAGCTGCTTTGAAGTAGCCCAGATCATAGGGAATCCAAACATCGATAGAATTGATCCCGGTAACTGCCCCTAACTTAACAGTAGTTTGGCTTTTGACGGCAGGATTTTTACTAGAAGTAGTAGTGGAGGCATTACTATCCTGGTTCTCTAACTTTCCAGTTGAGTTGGAATCCTGACAAGCGATGAGTGTCAAAGCAGTCACAGTTCCCAAAGAAAAATTTTTTAAAAAACGTCGGCGTTTTACCATTGCAACTATCCTTTAGGAAAATATTGAACTAGTGCAGTGGGCGGAAAGAAATATCTAGAGAAAAGGCGGGAGAGATGCGCTTAAGACATCCCTCCCAACTTCAGAGGAGACACAAGGTTTAGTTGCACGAAAGCTGCCAATTTATGAAAGCAAACTTAGTTTGTAACCTAACTTCAGATGGTTCAGGCAGAAACAAGTTGCGTATCAACCACTTGCTCATAAGTCGCGTTTGGAGCAATTAGTTCTCGCTCTACCATCCAGCGATAGGTACTGTCAAATCCTTCTCGACTCAGAGGCTCTGGTGGTAGATAACGTGGCACTTTAATTGCTGCCCGGACTTTGTCTATAGTCTGTGCATCAATGCCATCCTTAACTAGGATATTAACAAGTTGTTCTTTATATTTTTCTGGTTGTTGGTTAATTTTATCTACAGCTTTGGCGACTGCCCGGTAAAAAGCTTCTAATGTTGGTTTATCCAGCTTTTCCCTTCCAACCCAGCCACCACGACCAGGGTATTCTAGAAGAGGACGGAATCCCTTGACTTGTGCCAATGTGCTGTAAGGTTCCATCAAGGAACTAGCTTCTACCTGAGCAGTAAATAATGCTTCCGCCCGCTTGATGGGTGCACCAAAGTGAATCAGCTTGATTTGATTGCGGGGTATACCGTGATTTTCCAAAGCTTCATATGCTGCAAAGTAGGAGCCTGAGTTGAAGTTAACAGCAATTGGTACTCCAGCCAAATCTTTTGGTGTGTTCAATCCAGAGTTTTCTCGCACGTAGATGGTGTGAACCATGCCAACCGTGCGCCGATTACCGATAATTTTTCCAGACTGGAGTTCTACTACACGCTTAATAATGCCCCACTCACAGGCTGAATAAACATCAATATTACCAGCACATAGATTAGTTTCTTTGTAGCTCTTAGTTAGATCCGCAGTGGATTGACGCAGGGCTTCTTCCGTGCGTTCTCCTTCTGTGAACTCAACACTAATACCTTCCTCAGCAAAGAAACCTTCCTGGTGTGCAACTTGCCAAGGCAATACCCAACCGCCTGAGTCAAACAATCTTAAATGAGTCGTGATGGAATTACTACTCATGGTCATTTTGTAAAATTTTGTAATGAGCGTAGGAGAAAATTTAATAAGCTTTGATAGTTGCAATTGCTTAAGCTATGTAGTCAAGTTTTGTTTTCAACTAGAGCTACATTCTTAAGAGCTTTGCTTCGACTAAATTTTCTCTATTGCTAAAATACGGTAAGTTGGTAGGCAAACCGTATTTGTTCCTAAAAGAAAATATCTCATAGTTTTTTGTAAAAAGCAAGCTTATACAATTTCACGGATATTTCTTAAGCATGATGAAAACATTCTTAATGAATGTTAGTCAAATATATTGGAGCTTAGATAGCGCGATCGCATGATTTGCCTATATAAAAGCTGCTATCTTCTACCTAAAACAACTTTGCTTGATGACTAATTAAGTTGAAAAATTCTTCACGAGTTTTTTGCTCTTGAAATACACCTACCATTGCACTAGTAACAGTCCAAGAACCAGGCTTCTGTACTCCCCGCATCACCATACACATATGAGTAGCTTCAATCACAACTGCAACACCCTGTGGTTCGAGAATCGTCTGAATAGCTTCGGCTACTTGTTTGGTTAATCTCTCCTGCACTTGCAAGCGACGGGAATACATTTCGACGATCCGGGCAAGTTTGCTTAATCCCACGACTTTTTGATTGGGGATATAAGCAACATGAGCTTTACCCATGAACGGCAACATATGGTGTTCGCAGAGGCTAAAAACATCAATATCTCGTACTAGTACCATCTCGTTATGACCTTCGTCAAAAATGGCACCGTTAATCAATTCTTCTAGAGATTGGTGATAGCCACTGGTGAGAAATCGCATTGCCTCTGCTACTCGCTTGGGTGTTTTCAAGAGTCCCTCACGATTGGGATCTTCTCCCACGTCTAGCAGTAGTGTTTTGACAGCAGACTCAATTGGCTGTAAATGCGATCGCTCATCATTTAGGGTTGTGGAGCAGAATTGGTAATTAAGCTCGATTGTCATTGGCACTCTAACCTAAAAATATTTTGTGATTACACTAATTTTTTAGCGATGCCCTAAGATGGGATGAGGTTTGTATGGTTCCTCAAGCAACTTGCGTTCTTCCTCCGCAAGCACCAAATCCACAGCTTCAACTGCTTCTTTGAGATGTTCTATCTTACTGGCACCAATGATAGGTGCAGTCACTCCCGGTTGATGCAACAACCAAGCTAGGGCAATTTGCGCTGGTTTAACGCCGCGTTTTTGCGCTAACTCGACTACGCGATCGACTATTTGAAAATCGGAATCATCGTAGTAGAGTTCATGGGCAAATTCATCGGTTTTTGCTCGTAAGGTTTCACCGTAGCCTTGCTTTTGCCGAGTTCCTGCTAATAAGCCCCGCGCTAGGGGACTCCAAGGAATGATCCCAACTCCTTCAGCCAGCGACAAGGGTATAACTTCTCGTTCTTCTTCTCTATAAACTAGGTTGTAGTGATTTTGCATAGATACAAAGCGAGTCCAACCGTGTTTATCGGCTGTATACAAAGCTTTGGCAAACTGCCATGCGTACATACTCGATGCACCTATGTAACGCACCTTACCCAATTTAACTAAATCATGTAGTGCTTCTAGAGTTTCCTCTACAGGTGTTTCGTAGTCCCAGCGGTGAATTTGGTACAAGTCTACGTAATCTGTCTGGAGTCGTTGCAGGGAAGCATCAATGCTATCAAAAATATGTTTGCGAGATAATCCCCGATCGTTGGGGCCATCACCGACTTTATTAAAGACTTTAGTCGCTATAATTACTTGATCTCTTTTTGCAAAATCTTTGAGCGCTCGCCCCAGGATTTCTTCGCTGACACCCAAGGAATAAACATCAGCTGTGTCAAAGAAGTTAATCCCCAACTCTAAAGCAAGTTTGATAAACGGGCGGCTCTCTTGTTCTTCTAGTACCCATTCTCGCCACCGACGAGAGCCATAAGTCATTGTGCCTAGAGCAAGGCGTGATAATTTTAGTCCGGTTTTGCCAAGGTTGATATATTTCATGTGGTTAACCTGAGCTAATTTCTAAGGTGGTTAATAATACTTGTTATGATTAGTAGGTGAACATAATTACTCTTTTTCCAGTGCAATCTATAGTTATTTAAAAAACTGCCAAGCCTATAAATTATTTACGATAATTCTATTGAAAAGTGATGACTTGTAATATTCATACGCTGCATCAGATAAAATCTATGATCTGTAAATCGCTGTACTCCGGAATCAAGACTCAAATGTTGACACTGATGATTTTGAGCATATTCTATTAACCACTGGAATAAATTTTGACCATAACCCTGTGACTGATTCAACTCATCAACAACCAAGTCATCAATGTACAAAAATTTTCCTGATGCCAAACAAGTAGAAACACGAAATCCCGCCACTGCTAAAACTTGCTCTTGTATTTGCAAGAAGGCAAGTTTATATCCTTCTTTCATCTGATGCCGAACTTGTTCCACGAATTCAGTCTTTTGAAGATGCAGACGTAACTGGGACATAACAGGGAAACATCCTAAAATTTGAGAATCAGACTCTGCCAATTGTACTAACATCAAGTAATTAAGTTATTAAATTTCCTCACACTACGTCCTAGTTCTCTATAGACATAAGCTAATTCCCGTTGAATGATTGGGATGTTGCTTCGCTTGACATGACGCTTTTCAATAATACCCAGTGCTTTGCGATACTCTTGACTACGAATCAACGCATAAAGATAGGCTTGCTCAAATAAATCTCTTTGGGCATGGCTACCACCTGCTTGTTGTAAACTTGGCAGTACCAATTCTAATTGAGCGATCGCAATCTGCAATTCCCCCTGAGCATGAGCTATCATCCCACGAGCAGCAGGTAAAATCACCTCTAACCAGGTTGCTTGTACATAGGACAGTGTTTTACGAGCGTATACTTGCATACTCTCTAACATCTGTGCTGCCCAATCATCTTTACCAGCACGTACTAATGCATAGATATAATGCTATAATGCAAATCCATAAAACCAAGGACGTGTTCATGCAATCTTGGCTGGAGGTAAGCGGCTATTTCTTGCCAGCGCGAACCTACATCTACGCCTCTCAATTCCAAGCGCAGCAGTAGCGAGATCGCATTAACTTGTTCACGTCCATTATCTTTTCTGGCACGTCCCCAGATGTGAGTGTCATAAATTTCTAATACTTTAGTAATGTCCTCAGCATCAAGATGATACAGAGCGGTGTGCCACCAAAGATGGCTGTAAAAAGCTGGGTTGCTACTTTCCCAAGTGTCGCAGACACTCTCCATCCAAGCAATTCCGTCTTTTAAACGCCCTTGAGTTTCTAAAACATGAGCTACGGCGTGGTGCGCCCAACGGTTATCGCGTTTCATTTCGGTTGCCCGTCGCCCTGCTTCTTCTGCCTCTGATAGGCGATGACATTCTTCTAAGCCAAAAGCAAGCATTCCGTATATATATGGATTATCGCGATTGGCTGGTAAAACTTTTTCTGCAATCCGCAGCATTCCCTCACTGTCACCGCAATTTCTGTAGTGGTACTGGCAGATATGTACAGAGATTAAATCACGAGGAAAAGATTCGGCGATCGCTTCATGATGAGCGATCGCACTCTGGGTATCACGCTTTATCCAAGCATCAATGGCAGCTAGATAGAGTTGTTCGCGTTCGTTGGCGTCAGCAAGATGTGTTTTAGCAGCGTTAAGATAATTTACTGCCTGGGCGAAAGTATCGCTAGTGCCGGAAAACAGATAAAAAGCTGCTGCATAAATATTGGCAAGAGTAGAGACTGGATCTGCTTCAACGGCTTTTAGGCTCACCTCAGCATTGTTGCCAACGCTCAATAATTGCTCGCAAAAGCCATTAATCGCATTTAGAGCCTCTAATGAGTTAGTACTAACAGCCAGATCTTGAGAGTCTTTTAACATCGCTGTTTCCAAACGATTGCGTCGCTACATTTATTTCTGTCTTTTATCTTTAAAATACGGTAACTCTATCGAGTTACCGTAATGAGTAGCCGCAAGTAAGACTTTCGCACAAATAGCACTCCCATTGCAAGCACTTTTCTGTAATTTTTAGTTTTGACAAATATTACTTAATAGCTTCAAACGGTTATCTGTGTGCCATCAAACTTGGTAAACGTGAAGCCATTAAATTTTTCGTTGTAACCCAGTCTTTCGTCTCTGAGGATGCTAATGGCAACTTCTTCTCCTAACGCCAAGCCAGCAGCACCATCCGAACGCCAATGGATACCGCCATGACCGCGTCCAATATAATAGTTAGTTGCCAGCTTGTTCAATTCACCACCGACTGTAAGTGGTGCTCCACTGTAGGGAATTACTTTTGTGGGATCGTTGGGATCGGGTACTACAGGATCGGGAATGATAAAGTTCTCATCAAAAAAGGCTTTCAAAAGGGTAGCTTGTACACCAGCAATGGAGGCAGCACCACCAACATAGGAAGGATGAAAAGGTGCGCCTTCAGGGTAGGCATGGGGTAACAGATAGGTGCCAAAGGTGCTAAAAGTTTGAGCTAAAGCTGTGGAATTTAGAACTTCTGAATTAATCGGATAGTCAGTTTTATTGACAAGGTTATTGTAGATTAACCCACCATACGCTTCCGGTCGTAAACGCCGATGTACATAAAACTTTTGCCAGTAACCAACTCTAATGGCTCGTGAAGGAGCTAGGTTAAGTAAAGCTTGAAAATGTGCTGGTGCAAACGTAGCAGCAGAACCTAGTTGAGTCTTCGAGTTGAGATAGGGATTACCTGGGTTTAAGGGTGCTCTAATTCCACCACTGAGAGTCAAGAAGGCTCCAAAGAACAAAGCCCCACCGATATGTGCTAATTCACTTAAATCCCGAACAGTGGATACAAAACGACGTGTTGGATCGTATTTAATAGACTTACCAGAACTGCCTCCATTCTGAACAGTTAGCCATTCTTCGTAATTAGTGAGGAAGTCATTTTCCTTACCAGCAAGAGCAGTACGAATTAGGGGTGAAATAACCTGGGTATTGTAAGGAATCTCCCGTAACAGAAACTGTGAAATATAAGGCCCTTCTGTCACTCCAGGTGGGATAATATGTTTTGCTGTTCTACCTGAAGAATCGCTTTCATCAACATAGATGACACTACCGCGAAATAGGGTTTGGGGAGTAACACTACCATTCTGTTTTGGCCCTTTGAAAGCTGAAAGGTTATTTAGTTCTGCGATCGCTGCCGAGACTTTCGGATCGTCCTCAAATCTATGAAAAGGTACATCTCTCAATAAAGCCTGCCAGTAGAGTTCAACCGCCTCTACTGCTTGTTCTGGGCTATCTAGAGTGGGCGCTGGTGGAATTCCCACCTGAGATGCATTGATCCCTTCTAAGCTAATTGCCAATGGGCCTTGAGGGTTGACTAGTTTCCTCGCCCCACCCAGGATAATATTTTCATAGTCATCCGGGTTCTGTGTTGTCAGTGCTCTAATCAAAGAATCATAGGCTTTAAGATCAACTTCGCCTCGCTGGTTGTGCGGTAGTCCCCTAGTGTCAGTGGCGATTTTATTGGAGTAGCGTTCTTCATCACCGTTAGTTGGATGTGGTGGAATCTCAATCTGTTGATTGGCTCGCGCTGCTTCCAGACGCACTTGAAAGGATTTCTGGCGAAACTGAACATAATTGAACTGTCTAACAGGATTTCCAGCTTGAGCAATTTCTTGTGCCTGGACAATGCCTTTTTTCTTAGAGAAAGAAGAACCCACCACCCCTGCAACAACGCTAGTAACAGTAAAGATACCAGCATGACCGAGAAATGAGCGTCTCGTAACGCCGCTGCCTAACAAAAATCTGCCACGCTTCCTTCCTTTACCACGAAATTGAAGATTTGTTGTTTCGTTTTGTACTTGTGTATCTTCTTGAGAAGCTCGATGAGAATTGTGATCGGGTTGCATGAGATTATCTCCATAATTAGAAAGTGAAATATCAGAATTGCACCACAAAAGGGTAGGTTCTCTGTAACTAATCCGTCAGCACAGATGCAAACCAATCTCCGGCAAGAGTAGTTCCAAGATTAGGAAACTTACCCAATACCTGCGTTAAAGTATTGCTAGTAAAGGAAAACAGTCAAAAAAAAGCACGTAAACTACTATCTATGCATATACCGACTAGGACTCTTGAACTGAGAATTTAAGTTCAGAAGCACTACTTGAAACACCTTTTAGAAAGCTTCCTTAAAATACTCCTAACCTGGCATATGCAGTTCAAAGTTGAGAGCGATCTGCTTATGCTTAGAGAATAAAGTACTTTAAATCGATTAGTTTACCGTATTTGATGCTAAGATAGAATCTTACACAAATATATTTCAAAAGCAAGAGTTGTTATAAAATTACATAAACTTTAGATTCAGAGATATTTAGAAGCTATTCTTCTGACAATATTTTTGTCTAGTTTTAGTAACATCAAAAAAGTCACCAGTCATATTCAAGCTAATGACTAATGACTAGGAAAACAGTTGTATTGCTAACTAAACCCACAATTACTACATTCCAATACAGTTCATTGAAGCTTGCAGGCTCAAACTTGAGGGGATTGGAACCAAGTCTGCATTTGCAGGCTTTATCTGTATAACCGCACCTTAAAAGTGTAGGCGATCATTAACTGAACCGTATTACACTATATGCAAAAGATTTAGACTGTCTGAAGCTGGTTGTTAAATAATTCCTTTACTTTGCTCCAAGCGTCAGCAGCAGCTTCTGGATTGTAACTACCACGATGATTGCAGAAAAAACCATGCTCGGCAGGATAGCGGAAGACTTGGTAAGGAATTTGGTATTTTTTTAACTCTGCTTCAATTTGCTCTGTTTGTTCTTGAGGAATTCCTGCATCTTGAGTACCGAAGAAGGCGTAAACAGTACCCTTGATATCTGGGGTACGGGTAATGGTGGGCGCACCACCACCAGGAGTTGAGTTAACAATACCACCACCATAGAAAGATGCTATAGCCTTAATTTCTGGAAGTGTTCCAGCCAAGTATACAACGTGTCCGCCAAAGCAAAAACCAATAGAAGCGATCGCATCACCATTCACGTTTGGCAAAGTTTTCAGATAGGTAATAGTCGCTTGAATATCACTCAAGATTTCATCTGCTTTGGTTTGTTCTTTATATTTTCTGCCAATCTGGATATCTTCAGGGGTGTATCCAGCCTCGAAACCAGGAGCAAGGCGCTGAAAAATTGCAGGTGCTATAGCTACATACCCTTCATTAGCTAATCTTTCTGTCACTTCCCGGATGTGAATGTTCACTCCAAAAATTTCCTGGATCACAATTACTGCTGGAAAAGTTCCTTGAGCCATAGGTTCTGCTAGATAAGCATCTATTTGCAAATCGCCGTTAGGAATTTTGACATGAGCAGTGCGAATTGCTGCATCTGTTGCTGTGTTAGTCATATTCGTGATAATTGGGATTTTTTAGGATATTCCTTAAATTATACTACAGTATATCTACCGATTAACCGTATTTTAGATATTTGATTATCTTGACATTCTCATTGCTATATATTTAGTATATCTAAATATATGTAAACCTAAGTTTTAGTGTAATTAAATAAGTAAAATTTATAATTTCCCGAAAGTACAAATGCAACAAAGTAATAAACAAGGTTCTGCAAAAGACAAGCATCTGTTTAGTTTTTTTCAGATTCCACCAGCTCTAAAATCCCCAAATGTTTGTTGTTTCGTAATAGGAGAAAGTGTATCTTTTTTTGGCTCTTGGATGACTCAAATTGCCTTGGTATGGATGGTATATCAATTAACTAATTCAGCCATGTTAGTTGGCGTAGCTGGATTTACTAATCAAGCTACAGGTTTAATTATTACTCCTTTGGTGGGTGTGTTACTGGATCGCTGGAATCTACGATATGTTTTACTAACTACTCAGCTAGTCTCTATTTTACTATCCTCCACTCTAACTTTTCTAACTCTTAGCAATCACATCAGCTTTGTATGGATTATTATCATCGGTATACTTCAGGGAACAGTCAAAGCTTTTGATTTACCAGCACGTCTTGTCACTATTCCCCGACTTGTGGATAACAAAGCAGATACTTATAGTGCCATTTCCATACATTCATTTTTAATTAATACGGCTAAGTTTGTTAGCCCAATGATTGGAGGTTTACTAATTGCTAAAACTGGAACTGCTTCGTGTTTTTTAGTAGATAGTGTCAGCTATATACCATTTATTTTGGCTATCTTAACTACTCAAATTAATTCATTACCTAATAAGTCTCGCACTAAAAAAGATAATATTTGGAAAAATTTAAAAGAAGGTTTTGTATTTGCATATAACTTTTTGCCAATAAAATATGTTTTCATTTTGCAAATTGTAATTTGCTTTATGGCAATGACTTATATAAATTTAATACCCATTTTTGCTAAAAATATATTAAATGGTAATGCTGAGACGATGGGATTTCTCATGACAGCCTCAGCACTTGGTTCTATAGTAGCAGGTCTTTATCTAATTCTTCGTAAAGAAGCTACAGGCTTAGGAAAAATAATAGCTCGTTCTGCCATGAGTCTTGGTTTAGGTTTAATACTTTTTTCTCGTTCAGCAAGTTTAGAAATTTGCCTAGTTTTGATTTTTATTGTTGGAATGGCTAATACTCTCACTCTTGCTGCAATTAGTAATTTTATTCAATTAATTCTTGTTGATGAAAATAAAAGAGGTAGAGTTACAAGTATATTTACAACAGGTTTTTTGGGAATACTACCTTTTGGGAATTTATTTTTTGGTGGACTAACAGGTCAAGTTGGAGTTGCTAATGCTTTACTATTTGGTGGTATCTGTTGCTTTATAGGAGCTTGTTTTTTTGCTAGAAAACTACCTAAAATTAAAAATATATTATATCCTATATATTTAGATATGGGCTTGCTCCCACAAGTTAAATAAAATATGAGTTTATCTTTTATATTATTAAAGCAATTTATATTCTCATCTAGTGCTCATTTACTTAAATGAATAGCAAGAATGAACCTATTATTTATCGTGTCAGTATTGATAGCATTCCGTCTTTGTTTTTGAAAAAGACTTGACAACAGAAAATAGTGCCAAAAATCTCATTAAAACTGGAGATAGTAATTATGTGGTTGAATAGGATTGATCATATTCAAGTAACATCTTCCCCGGAAGCAGAAGATGCAATGCTATTTTTCTATAGCAAAGTTTTGGGACTTACTGAAATAGATAAGCCTGAAACAATTAAAGATAATGGAGGGGCTTGGTATGTTTTAGGAGATATGCAAATTCATGTCAGTATAGAAAAAAATCCTGATAACGCAACATCTAGACGACATATTTGTTATTCGGTACATGATTTAGAGGCTTTCCAAGAACACTTACAAAAGTATCAAGTGGAAATATTCCTGATAAACAACCTATACTAGAACGGGAACGTTTCTTTCTTCGCGATCCTGCTGGAAATCGGATCGAAATTATTTTTAATTAAAATCTGTTCCTGCTATTTGACGTATGTTCTTGCTAATGGACGTATGGGAACTTCAGCATTCAGCCATTCCAAAAAGTTGTGATTAATTTCTGTAGGTGAAATTTCTGCAACAAAGTTAGTGTAGCTAATGTACTGGTTAATTACCTTTTCAATCTCATCCCGATACCCTGACTGAGTTTTCACAATTAACACCACCTCTGGTTCTTCTTTAATTTCTCCTTGCCAAATGTAAGCGCAGGTAATCGGAAACCAATTAACACAAACGGCTAGTTTTTGCTCTAACAAAGCACGTCCAATTTGACGCACTTCATCTGAATTATTCAAGGTAATGTAGTAGAGTTTCATATATAAGCAAGAAAGTAAATTTTATCAATAATGTTTCCGATTACAGTGCTGACACTACTATAGTGATTCATGTAAAAATAGGAAAATTATCATGTGCTTTTAGCATAAACATAACTATCGGCAACATTAAAATTTAAAATATGGCGATCGTTCTGTTACAAAAGTTCTATTAGTATCCCCACATTCTTTATTTTTATATCTTTATTTTAAATATACACTAAATTGATAAATTTTTAGTAATAAATTAATTAGAGTATTACATAAGTTGTATAAGCAAAGCAAGTAGTTTGATTTAAAAAGATAGCCCAATTGTAATAATGAAAAATATCAACATAGTAGTTAGACCATATCAAGAGCAAGATGAAGAACAAGTGATTGAGTTGTGGCACAACTGCGGATTAGTAGTACCTTGGAATCACCCTAGAAAGGATATTTGGCTCAAATTGCAGGTACAACCAGAATTGTTCCTCATTGGTCTGGTTGAAACTCAAGTTATTGCTACCATTATGGCAGGATATGAAGGTCATCGTGGTTGGCTTAACTACTTAGCCATAGCTCCAGAATATCAACGTCAAGGAATCGGTCAATATATGGTTGAGCAAGTAATCACCAAATTAAAGGCAATGAATTGCCCAAAAATTAACTTACAGATACGTACGTTTAATACTAGTGTTATTAAGTTTTACGAGTGCCTTGGTTTCAAAATTGATGATGTTGTTAGTATGGGCAAGCGTTTGTGAAGTGATGGTGCAACGCACCCGTCTTCTTGCGATCGCACTTGATAAAATTTGAACACAAGAATTCTCCTTCTATGCTTACATGGTAGGCTCGAAATCTTACTTAAAATGCAAGTATTCCTAATCCAAAACTGATATTAAGTGGAGTTATAAGTGATGCAAGATGACACTGTTAAAATCACTGGTTTTCACGCCCATATTTACTTCGATACTACAACTCGTGAGGCGGCTGCACATATACGCGAAGGATTAGGCGCTGATTTTAATGTACAACTTGGACGCTGGCATGAACAGCCCATCGGTCCCCATCCAAAAGCAATGTATCAAGTTGCATTTTCTCCAGAGCAGTTTGGTAAGGTTGTTCCTTGGTTAATGCTCAATCGTGAGGGATTAGATATTCTTATCCACCCGACAACTGGTGATGATGTAGCAGATCATACAGACCATTCTCTTTGGCTAGGAAAGAAGCTAGAGTTAAATATCGAGTTTCTACGACAGGTGAGAGCAACTTGACAAAGCCAAAAGGGGCGATCGCTAATAAACAGATGCCAACACCTTATCTGCTGCCACTCGGAATGCAGTTGCAGCACCAGCACTCATATCCCGTGGCGCACAGATGCGATTTCTCACATAGGCAAGCGTAATTGCTCCCACAGCAGCGACGGTTGGATCGAGACTATCCTTACCACCTGTTCGTCCACCTGGTAAAGCTGCGCCATTGCCATTAATAAGATAATCTGCCAGTAGCCTCAGATGAAACTCAACAGCTTCTTGAACTGCTGAAATGTTGCCATCTACTGCCAAAGCTTGCACTCCAGAATTTTTGAGAATATCTGCGATCGCAACTTCTCGATTATCGCTCAGTCTCTCAGCTGCTTCCGCTCTAAATTGAATTTTCTCGCTATCTACTGGATCGAGGGGCAAAGAATTACCAATTGGTTCCACACCCCATCTACGACGTAGGAGTAAATTGTTGGTGATATGATCCGATTTGACTCTATGATAGGTAGGACGTTGATTAAGCGCTTCAAACCAAGCATTGATGCGAGAGAAGCGTGGATTTCCCTTGATGTGATATCCCCGGTATACAGGTAAATTAGCTGCCAATCTATCTAGATGGGGGCTATACATGATATCTACAAGACTAAAACTTGAGAGAAAATAAGACCCAGGATATTTACTTAAAGCTTGCTCTAGCTCATCTAGTTTAGTTTCAAATGCTGCTTGTAAATTTGCCAATTCATGAGCATCTGTGGGTATTTCTCTTAAAAATTTGTAGGCAATATCCCTAAAACCGTTAGTTTCTGCCTCTTCAACCCATTGTCTGGCAACAGCGTTTTCCTCTGAATTTTCAGGAAGTAGTGAAGGAGTAGTAAATCTTTCTTCTAAAGCCAAGAGAATATCTTTAGATTCGTACACCAACTTCCCCTCAATTTTTGCAGCCGGAACAAGGGTTGTGGGAACTAAATCGGTATACCATTTAGGCTTGTTACTCAAATCGATAAACTCTGTCTCAAATGGAATCTCTTTTTCTTCTAGAGCAAACCAAACTCGCTCGCAGAAAGGACACCAAGAGTTAGTATCTCGGTACAGAAGAACTGGGGGCGCTGTATTTGGGGGAAGTTTATGGAGACTGCTGGGGATTGGTGCAGTAGAAGGAGATTGCCCCAATCTCCGCACCCTACGCGCAGAAGTATTTTTTCGAGCCGTATCTAACAGTTCTTCCCAACTAGATAGTGTGCCTTGAATAGACATTTTTACCTCGCATTAATTGGAATCCCGGAAAACACGAATAACTGTTGCTCCTTGGGTGCAGGTGAATTTTCATTCCTATAACGATGAATACCTACACCCATATCTCCTGTAGAAGTGAGTTTAAAATTCACTTCCTCAAATCCAGATTCATGCAAAACTTTACGCACACTCTCGGAGTAGGGAATACCATTAGAATGTCCGCGAGTCCAAATAATAAAAGTTCCTTGTTTACTCAGAAAACTTAGGTTCTCCAGCAAGCGACGGAGTTCAGCTTCATCAGCGAGATTGCCAAAGACACCACAGACAATCACAATATCTGCTGGTACTGCCCCTATATAGTTAGCGGCGATCGTTGCATCACCATTGATAAACTCAATTTGGTTTGCCAAACCCAGATATTCTATAGTTACTCGTCCACGTTCAACAAGATTTGAGTTTAGCTCAACTAATCGTGCATAGACATCTTTTGTACGAGGGTGATTTTCTAAGGTTCCTAGTAAATCTCGCCCATCACCCGCGCAAACACTTACTATCCGGATAGCTCCAGCTGGGGACTCATTCAAGCTATAAGCAATATATTCCCGCACGATTTCTAGACGCTGTTGCAATTTTGGCTCAGTGTTGTAGAGGTCGTGCCATTCATACCAATCCTTTGGCATAGGGGGTAATTCCCGTTTTATGCACAATGTGTATTTATAAACTACGGTTAATTTATCGATTAACTGTAGTTTATAGATAGAGGTAGGTTAGCATAGAAGTTCATCCTAGATCAAGTCTTATTTCTTAACTAGTTTTTGTTGGTAACTAGAGAACAGGCATGTAGCATAAAATGCTTTAGGTGAGGAATCGAAGTTTGGAAGTAATTACAACATAGTTAGGACTTACGCAAAATTCCTCTAAAACCCTCTTTTCTCCGTGTTCTCTGCGTCTCTGCGGTTAATTCTTCCGTTACTGATACATAAGTTCTGATAGTTAATCGTTCTAGATACAACAATAAATTCTACGAATTAACGGCAATATTGTGAATTTTGCCTAAGCGATCGCGCTGACGAATCAATCAATTTCTGAGGATGCAGTTGCGTTAAATACAAGTATTAAATTCATCTTGACGATCGCTTTAATAACTCTAGGATTGTAAAATTAAGAAGTCGAAACTATCAAGGTAGTGAGGTGCTAATGACATATCCAGAACTGCGCCAGAAGATTGAACAGCAACTAGCTCAACTACCACCCGATCAGCTTACCTTGGTTAGTGAATTTCTAGATTCTCTTCAAAACAAAGGGAGTAGTAGCGATCGCTCACTTCGTCGGTTAGCTCCGATTAAACGAGGAAGTAAAGCCGTAGATTTGTTGAAGTTCGCAGGAACATGGCAAGGCAACGATTTAGAAGAGTGTCTCCAATTTGTTCGTGAAACCCGCTCCAAAGCTCAATTTTAATATCCTAATTCCATGTACTTTTAGATACTAACCATTGCAGCTACATCATCAATAATACTCCTAGCGTTATTACCGCATTACGTTCACGCTCTGCCAATGAAATCGGCATTAGCATCATTACGTATGGTGAACTGCTGTACATGACAGAAAAATCCGAACGCAAAGCTCAAAATCTTGTAGCAGTCGAAAATTTCTTGGCCAGTGTGGATTTATACTTCATTGATGAAGAAACGGCTATTCTTTACAGTCAACTCAAAACATCTGTTTTTAATAAGTTTGCACCCAAGGAAAAAAGTAAACGTCGAAGTACAAGTGTTAGAGATTTAGGATTTGATGACCATGACCTTTGGATTGCAGCAACAGTAGTCCAGCATAATCTGATCCTTGTATCTGCTGACAGTGATTTTATCAGAATTCAGCAAGCTCATTCTTTTTCCCTAGAATCTTGGCTGTAACTGCATATGAGTACAAGGAGACGAACAAATTAATTATGAATCTCACACCAACGGATCAATTTTTCAGGGATGCGATCGCTCACTGCCTCGGTTAGCTCCGATTAAACAAGGAAGTAAACCGGAAAAAAGGAACTATTACTGTGCAATCCAAAACTACGGTTAATTTATCAATTAAATGTATTTAATGCCTGAAAGCAGGGTATTATAGGAATTTATATAAAATAAAGTCTTAATTCTTTTAGCTGGGTTGGAAATACGTTTAGTCCCGGTAGATAGACTTTATGAAATAGGCGTAACTATTGATTCTAACTAAGACCGCCATGAACCCTAGTTTTTTGACTGCCCATACTCCAACCACGATCGCTATTGTTGGCGGAGGCTTTAGTGGTTCTCTAGTCGCTACCCACCTATTGAAAACTGCAAGCCAACCCCTCACCATCAAGCTGATTGAGCGCAGTCAGCAAATTGGTAAGGGAATTGCCTACAGCACAGATACTAACTGTCATTTGCTGAATGTATCGGCAGGCAATATGAGTGCATTTGCTCGCGATCCGGGACATCTGCTGCGTTGGCTTCAGTATAACCGCGATGAGTTAGCAGCATTTTTTCCGGAAGAAGTCAATGCTAGTACGTTCATACCTCGTAAGGTCTATGGTTTATACATTCAATCGGTTTTGGCAGAAGCAGAAGCAACAGCACCTAGTGATGTCCGACTAGAACGCTTAACCGATGAAGTGGTAGGGATACAGCCTGAAGGAAAAGGCACGATGATCTCTCTGCGTAGTGGTCGCTGTTTTGCCGCAGACAGAGTCGTGTTGGCATTGGGAAACTCACCCTGTACACCTCCCGCAATTCCCAATACAGACAGTAATAATGAAACTTATCTACGCAATGCTTGGTCAGCCGATGCCCTAGCAGATCTTGATGCTGATGCACCTGTGTTGCTAATTGGTACGGGACTGACGATGGTAGATATGGTTTTATCTCTCCACGATCACCAACATCGAGGCAAAATTTATGCCGTATCTCGACGAGGGTTGTTCCCCCAAAAACATCAAGCGGCTCAACCTTATCCCAGCTTCTTGACTCCAGAAACCTCACCAAAAACAGTGCGCGAATGGTTGCGTCGGCTACGTACTGAAGTGGAAGTTGCAGCTGCCCAAGGCTACGACTGGCGAGCGGTAATTGATTCTCTGCGTCCTATCACTAAGCAAATCTGGCAAAAACTACCGACTGTGGAACAGCAGCGTTTTTTACGTCATGTGACACCCTATTGGGATATGCATCGTCACCGCATTGCCCAACAAGTAGCAGATGTAGTCACCCAAATGCTGGACTCTGGGCAACTCATCATTTCTGCCGGGCGAATTCGGGAATATCAAGCTTTGCCTGACGGTGTGGCAGTGACTGTGTACCAGCGCAAAACCCAGGCTAATACTATCTTGCATGTCCGCCGGATAGTGAACTGTACAGGTGTAGCAGCAGATTATCGCCGATCACCTCATCCCCTGATTGCCAATTTGCGATCGCAGGGATTAATTCGCCCCAATGCGATCGGCTTAGGACTAGATACAGATGCCCGCGGTGCTATATATGCAGCAGACGGTCAAGTTTCAACGCTGCTTTATACCTTGGGAACTCCGCGTAAAGGTGACTTGTGGGAAACTATTGCTGTTCCAGAATTACGGCTACAAGCACAGGAATTATCCAAGACTTTGTTGCAGTCACTGCCAGTGCGTGTACGTCCAATTCCGACTATGCCTTTGTTAAATCAGGAAACAGGCGATCGCACTTCAGAGATACTCCAGTCAACCTTACTATTTCGTCAATTTTTTGACCCTGAAAGCAGTAGCTACACTTACCTGATTGCCGATGGAAAGACAGGAGATGCGGTTCTAGTCGATCCTGTATTAGAGCAAGTAGACCGCGATTTGCAATCATTAGATGACCTGGGATTAAAGCTACGCTACTGTCTGGAAACTCACCTTCATGCCGATCACATCACAGGGGCAGGCAAACTCAGGCAAAAAACAGGCTGTCAGGTGATTGTTCCCCAGAACACTGCTGTCACGAAAGCCGATCGCTCCCTTGTCGGTGGGGAAATCCTCGAAGTGGGATCTGTAATCATCGAAGCAATTTTCACACCCGGCCACACCGCCAGTCACATAGCATATTTAGTGAACAAAACCCATCTGTTAACTGGGGATGCCTTATTTATTCGTGGTTGTGGACGCACAGATTTTCAGGGAGGCGATCCTGGAACTCTATACGATGTAGTAACGCAACGCTTGTTCACCTTGCTAGACGATACCTTGGTGTATCCCGCCCATGACTACAAAGGACGTACAGTTTCCACCAT
Organism: Chlorogloeopsis sp. ULAP01; assembly: GCF_030381805.1. Taxonomy (NCBI): domain Bacteria; kingdom Bacillati; phylum Cyanobacteriota; class Cyanophyceae; order Nostocales; family Chlorogloeopsidaceae; genus Chlorogloeopsis; species Chlorogloeopsis sp. ULAP01. Next base: position 130,522 of record NZ_JAUDRH010000014.1, on the reverse strand, counting down.
TGGCGAAGAAAAGCGCCTCAATCCAAGATTTAGCGATCGCGGAGCGACTCGGAACGAGTATCGCAGCCGCAGTCAATTCATTACCATCATGAATAATCTCAAATTGAGCTATCCCCAAAAGATGAATGCTGCTGTACCGGCGAATGAATACTGTGGTGATTTTATTCCTCAAGAAAGTTTAGATCAGGCTACAAGTCCAGCAACAGATGAAGAACAAAAACAAATAGAACGCACTGTCATGACTAATACAGAAATTTATAATGATTACTTTGCTATGTATATTTAGACTAGGCAAAAATGAAATTAGTGATGTTTGACATTGATGGCACTCTCACTGAATCGAATAACTTAGATGATGAATCATATTTACGTGCATTGCATGAAGTATTCGGCTTTTCACAAATCTCAAATGATTGGACATCATATACTCATGTAACTGATATTTGTATATTAAAGGAAGTTTGTCAAAGTCAACTTGGTCGCTTTCCTTCATCTATAGAAGTTGAGACATTTCAAAAACGTTTTTTAGAATTGTTAATTGATGGTGCAAAAGCACGCGATGGGATTAAAGCGATACCAGGTGCATTTGAGATATTGAAAAGGCTACTTGTATCTCCTGAGCATGAGTTAGTCTATGCTGGAGGAGGTTGGGCTGCATCAGCGATATTCAAGCTCAAGTCTGCTAATCTTCTTATTGAAAATATTCCCCATGCTTTCTCTGATGACGACGATTCCCGTGAAGGAATCATGACGATTGCACATTATAGAGCAGAAAAGTATTATGGTCAGTTGTTTCCTAATGTTGTTTACGTCGGCGATGGTATTTGGGACATTCGTTCTGCTAAGAAATTAGGATATTCATTTATTGGTATTGCTTCTGGTAATGAAGCCCAAGCCTTATACAAAGAAGGAGCAACTTATGTTTTTCCTAACTATAATGACTACAAGAGTTTTTTGGCAGCATTATCCAATTAGTTTTCAAGGGTTTGGTGCATTAGACTAAAGTCATAACACAACGGCAGTTTTGCGGGAAGAAAATCTACATCGCAAACTGTCTCCCCTATAAATACTTAACTTTTTTTCAGAAATTAAACTGGATTCCTATAGATAAACAAAGATATCTTTTAAAATTAAAATTTTTCTACCCAAGGTCGCAATTCAACTTCCCATGTCCAAGCACTGCGAGGTTGGCGGAGAATGTTAAGGTAGGTTTGAGCAATCGCATCTGGATCAAGTAAGCTATCTGGCTGCTCGTCTGGCTCTATCCGGGTAGCAGAACGAATTGCCCCGTCAATTACGAAATGCGCTACATGGATATTCTTAGGAGCCAGTTCACGAGCAATGCTTTGAGCCAAACCTCGTAAGGCAAATTTACTCATCGCAAACGGTGCAGACTGAGGATAACCTTTAACACTTGCAGAAGCACCTGTAAAAAAAATAGCGCCTTCACCTACAGTCAACTGACGTTTCGCAGCTGCTTGTGCTACCAAAAAGCCACCATAAGCCGTGATTTCTAATGTTTTGGCAACATCGGCAGGGTCAAGTTCGACTAGTGAACCTCGTACCCGCCAGCTAGGATTATATACAACTACCGTTGGCGCTCCTAGTTTGTGTTCGACATTATGGAATAACTGGTTCACGTCATCTGGTTTAGATGCATCAGCAGTAAAACTGACGGCTTCAATCTCATCAGATAAACCTTTAAGTTTATCTATTTGTCGTGCTGCTAGTGCAACAGTGAAACCTTCCTTTGCAAACAAACGGGCGAGGGATGCGCTGAGTCCGCTTCCTGCGCCGACAATTAATGCTGTTGTTGACATTTGCTCAATTTCTCTTAGACACTTGTTTAGCTTTGAAATTGAAGATTTACTTCTTAGAAGCAATCTGTGATTAGCCTAAAACCTACTTCCATATCCTTTACCCTTGCTTTGGTCAATGGCTAACACTTGATTGACCTCTCATTCATGCAGTACTATAAGCTAACTACTAATTATCTATCAATTTATCGTATTATTTAGATTTATTGTTCAAAAATATAGTCTTGTTGACTTTTACAAGGCGTTTGCAACCGCTATCAACATAGCAATCAGTATTGCAGTCATAAATATGTCACGCCTGCACATCTAGATAAATACTCTATCAACAAGGAAATCCCTAAATATGGCAAATAAACTTGCTCAAACACAATACCCTATTCATGAATTGATTCGTAGTCGTTGGAGTCCCAGAGCTTTTGCCGATCGCCCTGTTGAGCAAGATAAACTCCTCTCTGTGCTAGAAGCGGCTCGTTGGGCACCTTCTTCCTACAACTATCAGCCTTGGAGTTTTATCGTTGCCACCAAAGATGAGCCGACGGAATATAACCGTTTACTTAGTACTTTGGTAGAGTTCAATCAAGGGTGGGCAAAAAATGCTCCCGTACTCATCATTGCTGTTGCTCAAACACTCACCAATGATGGAAAAACCAATCGACATGCATTTCATGATGTCGGATTGGCAATCGAAAATTTGGTACTTCAAGCAACTGCTTTGGGTTTATCTGTGCATCAGATGGCAGGATTTGATGTAGATAGTGCCAGAAAACAATACCAGATTCCAGATGGTTATGAGCCTGCAACTGCGATCGCAATCGGTTATGCTGGCGATCCACAGAGCCTTTCTGATGGGCTACGCGATCGTGAACTGGCACCCCGTATTCGCAAACCCTTAAAGGAATTTGTCTTTACCGAGCAATGGGGTAATACTTCGCCTTTACTGTTAGACTAAAGTCAATTTTCCTAAGAAACACAGGGAGTGGGGAAGCTACTAGGTTCTAAACATAAGGTTTTATGAAAGTTGTGTCTGTTCTACTTCTAGAACCTTTCCTTCCTCAATGACTGTGAATTTTGGCCCAGCAGTGAGAACTATCACCATCATTAATATACTTGTCACCATGATGATACTCACCACGCTTGGATCGTCAAAATTGCTCGTACCCACTAATAATGCTGCGGCAAAATTGCGTTGAGCCGTTCCAACTCCTAGCACTCGTTGGGTATCGATACCAGGCCCGCCTAAAAGATAACCTATGCTAAAGGAGAAGAGAATAAATACTGCACAGACAAAGATTGTACCTGTTTTTAATAAGCCGATGATATCGTTAGTATGAATTACTAGTCTAATTACTAGACCTAAAAGTAATCCAGCATTAGATATTTTGAATAAAATCGGCTGAAGAGTGGGAGCGATCGCAGCAAATTTGGCTTTGATAAATAACCCAATCAACAACGGGCTAACCATCATCAACAATAAAGGTTCAGCAATTTCCCAGGAGTTGATTTGTACCCCTTGCACAACTAAGGGCAGTACAATCGGCATATAGAAGATTGTGCCTAGCATTAGTAACATCATTAATCCCACAGAAAAAGCTATATTTCCTTTGACTATGTGAGCTAGTTTAGGTAATGCTGGAGGCCCTGACGCTACCGCCATAATCAGCAAGCCATCTCTTAGTGGTTCACTTAGATGTACTACTTGCAACAGCAAATATACAAACAGCGGCACTAGTACAAAATTTGTCAGCAGAGATAATATGACTAGACGGGGGTTGCGGAGTGGTTCCCAAATCTGTTGTATAGTCAGACCTAAACCTGCACCCAACATGGTGAACACAATAAAGGTGAAGAGTGCAAGTTTATCAGTTACTGCTAAGATTTCATTCATGATTGCTGAGGGGATTAGGGGCGATGGGGATTGGGGATTGGGGACTGTGGGGACTGGAAACTGTTCTCCCTGCTTGTTCTCCCTCATCTCCCCAATTTCTACTACTTCAACTCAAGGGTGACTTGCTGTAAGTTGCCGGTGAAGACAAAGGGTACTTGGTAGGAATCCACAACGGGAGTACCTGTATCTCTACCGATATCAAAAGTTTCGTCTAGGGCTAGACGGTAAGCGATGGTTTTTTCAACGCGTCCTTCGGCTACCTGTTGATTGTTGATGAATAGTTTCCCGGTTCCGCCTGCACCAATAGCGCCGCCATCATAATCAAAGTTGAACCGGAGTGTAGATTTACCGATGGGCAGTTTTTCGGGGGATTGAATAATGTAGTGAGCAGCATTAGCATAGTTGTAGGCATAAGTGGGCTTACCATCCTCAAGGAAAAAACTCCAACCAGCAAAGCGTCCGCCTTGAGTTAAGAGAACACCCTCAGCTCCCCTTTCCGGAATTTCTACATTAGCTGTGATGCTAAAGGATCTATTTTTCAGGTTTGGGGCGCTACCTTCTGGGATGCCAACTGCACCAGGATAGTAGGTAAAGGTCGTCCGTCCGACGGTGAAACTGGGGCGGGTTTTGACATCAAACCGTTCTAGAGCGCGATCGTCCAATGGTAAGACATTGTACTTGCGGGCTTCTTTAAAAAAGAGCTTTTGCAGTTTTTGTAACTTGTCGGGATTCTCTTTTGCTAAGTCGTTCGCTTCGCTAAAATCTTCTGCAATGTTATACAGTTCCCACTGATCTGCATCGAAGTCAGCTTTTACTGTCCGTTCCCAAGGTAAGCGTCTATGACGAGCCGCCGCCACCCATCCTCGATCGTAAATGGCTCGGTTGCCTAGCATTTCGAAATACTGAGTTTGACGATGGGAAGGAGTATTAGGATGATCGAAGGTATAAACTAGGCTAGTACCTTCAATTGGTTTTTGCTTGACACCATTCACTTCTTTGGGGGTAGTAATTCCCGCCACTTCTAAAATGGTGGGTACAATATCAATGACATGATGAAATTGGCTGCGGATTCCACCTTGGTCTTTAATACCTTCACCCCAAGAAATAACTAAGGGATTACGAGTTCCACCAAAGTGAGAGGCGATTTGCTTTGTCCATTGGAAGGGACTATTAACTGCCCATGCCCAAGCAGCAGGAAAATGGTTGAATGTCTTGGGGCTACCCAATTCATCATAGGAAGCTAGCAGTTGTGATAGATTTTCGGGTACACCATTGAAGAATTTCAATTCATTGACCGTACCTGTTAAACCACCTTCTGCACTAGCACCGTTGTCTCCGACTATATAGATGACTAAAGTGTTATCTAGTTCACCAAGTTGAGCAACTGTATCAATCAACCTGCCAATTTCATAATCTGTATGAGCTAAAAATCCGGCAAACACCTCCGCCATGTGAGCAGAGAGTTTCTTTTCTTCTGTTGAGAGGGAATCCCAAGCTGGCAGTTCTTTGGGGCGGGGAGTAAGTTTGGCATTAGCAGGAATTACACCCAGTTGTTTCTGACGAGTAAAGATTTCTTCACGTAATTTATCCCAGCCTCGATCAAACTTACCTTTGTACTTGTCAATCCAAGTTTTGGGGGCGTGGTGGGGTGCGTGGGTGGCTCCAGTAGCCAGATAGGTGAAAAAGGGTTTGTCTGGAGCAATGGATTGTTGGTTGCGAATCCAGGCGATCGCATGGTCTACTAAGTCAGGAGTGAGGTGATAATCTGGCTGATTGGCTGGTTTCTCTACTCGTTTGGTATTTTCTACCAGGGCAGGACTCCACTGGTTAGTATCACCACCAAGAAAACCGTAAAAGTACTCAAATCCCAATCCTGTAGGCCAGCGATCAAAAGGCCCGGCAGCGCTAGTTTCATAGTCTGGGGTGTTGTGCCATTTACCAAATGCAGCCGTGTTATAACCATTTTGCCGCAACACTTCGGCGATGGTAGCAGCACTTTTGGGCAAAATTGCTGTGTAGCCGGGATAACCTGTGGCTAATTCCTCAACTACCCCTGTATTGACTGAATGGTGATTGCGTCCAGTTAAAAGTGCTGCCCTGGTAGGTGAACATAGGGCTGTGGTGTGGAATTGGTTGTAGCGTAGTCCTCTTTCGGCTAGGCGAGTCAAATTAGGAGTTTCCACCGGGCCGCCAAAAGTACTGGCTTGTCCAAAGCCCACATCATCTAATAGCACTAGCAAGATGTTGGGCGCTTTGGCTGGAGCGGTAATTGGTTGAGGAAAATCTGGCTGTGACTCTTTGTAGGTGATGCCGATTTTACCCTTGAACTCTGGTGGGGTAACAGGTAAAACTTCTGATGTGGCTGCTAGGACGGGGCTATTTACCATCAACAAAGTGATGAGCAAAGATAAGGCGATCGCCTTTGCTATTTTTGATAGCTTGTATTCAGACTTCATTCTTCATCCTTTCTGTAGTTAAGTTCTTAACTAAGCGAAATCCAATATGGGTTGTGCCAGTATCGGGGGCTTGAGATTCTCGTGCTGCTGGACGGAAACGACTGCAATAGTTGGGCGCACACAGATAAGAGCCTCCTTTAATTACGTGTAAAGCGCTTTCGGTAGGTTTATTCGGATCAAAACTTTGCTGTGGGCCTGTAGGATTGACACTGTGGGTTTTATCATTATGTCCTGACTTATACCAATCAGAAGTCCATTCCCAGACATTGCCTGTGATGTCATAAAGACCATAAGCATTAGGTGGGAAGGAACCAACTGGGGCAATTCCTACGTAACCATCACTTTTGGTGTTGAAAAAGGGAAAAATTCCTTGCCAGGTATTGGCTTTTTTCTCAGAGTATTGATTGCCCCAAGCATAAGTTGCACCATCTAACCCCCCACGGGCGGCGTATTCCCATTGGGCTTCTGTAGGCAATGATTTTCCTGCCCATTGGGCGTAGGCTACTGCATCTTCGTAGGCAATGTGAACAACTGGATAGTTATCTTTACCCGCGATCGCACTTTCAGAGCCAAAGGGATGTTGCCAATTTGCTCCAGTCGTCCAATGCCACCAACTCAGCAACTTTGCTCCTGGCTTTGTCATTTCAAACACTAAGGAACCCGGTAATCTCTGCTCATCTGGCAAGTCGGGAAACTGTTCTTTAGGTAAAGGTCGCTCTGCAACTGTTACATATCCTGTTGCTTTGACAAATGCCACGAACTGTGAATTTGTCACCTCATATTTATCAATACAAAAAGAACTAACTGTTACCTCTTCAGCCGAGAGTTCTTCTATCAAACCAGAATGATCCGATCCCATCGTGAATGTGCCTGCTGGAATTATTGCCATTTCTGGTGGACAGGGATTAGTAGTGGTGGCAAGGGCAGAGGGAATTATAAATAGGAGCGCGATCACTACTCCCTGAATGAATATTAGTGTTAGGAAATAAAATTGTTTCCCATATCTAATCTTCGGAAGATTATCTCTTTCAACTGAACTTTTGTAGTTCATTAATTCATTAACAAGATTCGACTTTACTCAAAACTTACGTAAGTCTGAAAAAATTAATACTGAGTTTATCCAAAAATAATCAATATAAATCAGTTCAAAATTATTCAATAGAAGAACTAATTGCTAATAGAAATATTTTATTGTTCTTGCAAAGTGCTAAAAAATTGATAGATTTACCGATGTTCAATCTAATATTGATAAACTACATCTTGTGAAAAAATAAGTCAAGCATGATTGGGCAATTCAAGGTGTTGCCGGGTTGGATAACTCGCCACTGGAATTGGTTTTGAGCTTAATCCAACTTGTCAACAGGGGCAACTTTCGGGAAAACCAGACCGCCTGTCCAAGGCAAACAATTCCACACCCCATCACCGTATTTGGCGCACCGATGTACTGTGCCAGAATGCCTGCGAGCAAGTTACCCAAGGGTAGCGTCCCAATCACAGCCAGAGAATAGAGACTCATGACTCTGCCCCGCTTATCATCTGCTACTAGGGTTTGGACAATTGTGTTACTACAAGCAACCTGGAGCATTCCCCCACCACCCACAACTACCAACATCAGCAACGACAGCCAAATTTCTCTGGACAAACCAAAGGCAATTAACCCCATACCAATTGCGACTGGACACAAGGCAATTAACTTTTCTAACCCCAACACTTGCCGACGCAAGCTAAGATAGGCACAGGCAATGACTGAACCTCCAGAATTGGCCGCACTCAACAAGCCCATTGTCCCCCCGCCACCTTTGAGAATATCAGCTGCAAAGATGGGAAGTAGTGCCATGTGAGAAATGCCAACTAAACCATGCAATGTCAACAGCAATAAAATAGTCCGAATTGGTACTGTACTGTAGACATAGCTAAATCCTTCTTGCAATTTCTGCCACGTGTCGTTGATTTGGGGTGTATCTGGTTGGAGAGTTGGTTGCAATCTCATCGCTGCTAGTGTTAGCAGGGCGATCGCGTAACTAATACTGTCATAGAGAAAACAATATTTGGCTCCAATAGTTGCCAGCAAGACACCACCGATCGCTGGGCCAATAAACAAAGAACTACTGAGCATGGCAGAATAGAGAGCGATCGCATTGCCCAAATCGCCTCTATCGTCCACTGTTTCAATCACGATCGCATACCGAACTGGCATATCCAATCCCTTCAATAATCCTCCCAAAATACTGACAAACATCAGCAATCGGAAATCGACAAACCCCAAAAAGGTAAGTGTGGTTAGGGTAAAAGAGACAATAATCCCCAATACTTGCACCAACATCAGCAAATCTCGCCGACTCCAGTGATCGGATAAAACGCCGGAAAACGGAGCCAGAAATAATGTTGGTACAAATTGCAGAAACCCGGTTAAACCCAACAACCAGGCAGAATTAGTCAAGCCATAAACTAACCAGGAAATCGTTACCTGAGTCATGAAGGTTCCCGACAGGGACAGCGTTTGTCCACTAAAGAAGAGCCGAAAGTTACGTGACTTGAATGCGGGTAAATAAAAATAAATCTTCTTTTTCAGCCAGATCGTCAATTGCTGATGCCTCCTGAATCAAAAATGAGTGAGGTATCCACCATCAACAGCCAAAACTTGACCTGTGATGTAAGAAGCGGCGGTTGAAGCAAAAAAAACTACAGCACCAGCGATTTCGTTGGGTTCTCCCCAACGACCAAGGGAGGTTCGTTTTTGCAGCCAATCAGCGATTTCCCGATCCGCAACTACATCTGCATTGGATTCAGTCGCGAAAAAGCCTGGGGCAACCCCATTAACAGTGATTCCAAACGATCCCAGTTCAGCAGCAAGTGCCCTAGTCAGGGCTTCGAGTCCTCCTTTGGCGGCAGTATAAGCAATGTCTCCAGCACCTGCAATTGAGCCAGCTATCGAGGTAATGTTGATAATCCTTCCCTCGCCTTGCTGGCTCATCAGTCGTGCGGCTTCTCGGCAAAGATTAAAAGGAGCAATCAGATCAACTTCTATGAGCCGACGTACTGCATCCAGTTCAAATTCAAATAGTCCACGGCGATCGCGCATACCAACATTATTGACGAGGATATCTAAGTGCCCGTACTGGTCTTGGATTTCGATAAAGGCCTTTTGAACGGCTGCTTCATCGGTAATATCTAACTGCAATGGTGATGCTAATCCGCCAAGGGAGGCGATCGTCGCAGCTGTGTGCTTTAAGCTTTCTTTATTTCGTCCATTGACAAGAACAAACGCCCCAGCATTGGCAAGTGCCTTGGCAATTTCCAATCCTAGTCCCCGGTTTCCTCCAGTCACCAGGGCGATTTTTCCATCCAGGGAAAATCCAATTGGTGTCACGGCAGTTCCTTTAACTTACAAGCTATACTGCTTAAACCATGCCTGAAAACCTTGTCAACCATCAAGAGCTTCTTGTTAACGATCGCAAAGACGATAATAATTAAGTTGTAACCTTCTTGCCACGAGCATAAATAAAATAGTTCTCTGTCACCTTCACTTCGGTTTTGAACTGAGCGATCGCCAATTCTTTCTTCAATTCATCTGGTTTATAGAAAAGCTTGACAATCTGAAATTCCTGACCATCATTTAATTTACGCAGCTTGTAAATACTTCCGTCGTTTTTCAGAACATGGTCTTTTGCAGTAGAAGTTGGTTCAAAACGAGAATCAATAATGAATATCTGCCCTCCAATGCGAACCGAACGATAGACTTTCTGGAGAAACGAATTGAGTAACATCGGGGGAACGTGAGAAAGCCAGAAAGAAAAAAACACTAAATCATATTGCTGTTCTGGCTCCCAAGTAAATAAATCCCATTGTTGATATTTGACTTGGGGAGATTGAAGTTTCTGTCGGTTAATCTCAATGACTTCAGAAGCAGCATCAATCGCGGTAATTTGCTGACCAATTTGTAAAAGTTCTTGTGTCCAGATCCCTGTTCCACAAGCAAGTTCTAAGATATGTTCGACGGGTTTAATTTGATGTAAGGCGCTTTTAAGGATTGCTACTTCATCAAACCAGCGCCTATTGAGTTCCTCACCACGATCGTAACGACCAATTCGATAGAACCACCGATCATATTCGTTAGCTCTAGCGCGATAGTATTCAATTTGTTGTTGAATCACATCATTTGTCATAGTGTGTCTCCGGTCTTTGATATAGGATTACACGCCATACTGCTTAAACTATGCCCAGAAACATTGACAGCCATCTTACCCAGACAGATTAGTTTTGGGGCGATCGCATATTTATTCATTTAGATATACTAATTATTAGTAAAACATAAAATTAGTTATACATTAATTTTATTGCTGAAAGGCTTGAATTTTATCTGGGGTCGTGTAATACTGCTAAACAAATCACCGATAAATCGGTAGATAAGTAGTATTTTAAGCTTTGTTGTAAATACTGTAAAAACTGTAAAAACAATTCATTCAAGTTTTTCAAAGGCAATGCACAGCTGGCTTTTCTTAGTCATGCCTGTGTTTTTAATAGGTATTGCTAGGTTAAATAGAGGGGTGAGAGCTAGTGAGCACCAGTCAATTAGTGTCTGAGCAAACATCTGCTACTGTCTCCGATCTAAATATAGAGGCTGATGTCTTAGTTATTGGTGGTGGCCCGGCGGGTGCTTGGGCAGCTTATAATGCGGCGGTTCAGGGAGTCCGAGTTGTTTTAGTTGACAAAGGCTACTGTGGTTCTAGTGGAGCAACTGCATCAGGTGGAACCAGTGTGTGGTATGTAGCTAACCCTGAGCAACGGGAAACTGCGATGGCGAGTCGGGAAGCTCTGGGAGGGTTTTTATCTGAGCGATCGTGGATGGAGAGAGTTTTGGATCGAGCTCATGCAAATCTGCATCAGTTAGGTAGCTGGGGTTATCCTTTTCCTTGGGATCAACAGGGAAAACCTTACTACCGTTCGCTTCAGCAAGGGGCAGAATATATGCGCTTGATGCGTAAGCAAGTCAACAGAGCCGGAGTGCAAATTCTGGATCATAGCCCTGCCTTGGAATTACTGATGGATCAGGAAGGAGCAGTAGCTGGAGCGAAGGGAATACGTCGTCAAGCAGGTGGACGCTGGACAGTACGAGCCGGAGCAGTTGTAATTGCCACTGGTGGTTGTGCTTTCTTGAGTAAAGCTCTAGGTTGCAATGTCCTAACTGGAGATGGTTATTTAATGGCAGCAGAAGTTGGGGCGCAAATGTCAGGGATGGAATTTTCCAATGCCTATGCCCTCACCCCTGCCTTTGCTTCTGTCACTAAGGGAGCTTTCTATCGCTGGGCAACATTTACCTACGAAGATGGCACAGTAATTGAAGGCGCTGGTTCTCAACGGGGACGCTCTGTAATTGCCAAGACATTACTAACTCAACCAGTGTACTGTAGTTTACACGAAACCCCAGAAGAAGTCAGGGCTTGGATGCGAACTATCCAGCATAATTTCTTCCTACCTTTTGACCGGAGTGGAATTGACCCCTTCACCCAACGTTTTCCAGTCACTCTACGTTTGGAAGGCACAGTACGGGGTACTGGCGGGATTCGGATTGTGGATAATTCTTGTGCTACCTCAGTACCCGGACTTTATGCAGCTGGCGATGCAGCCACACGGGAATTAATCTGTGGAGGCTTTACAGGTGGCGGTAGTTACAATGCTGCTTGGGCAATGTCTTCTGGCTATTGGGCAGGGCAAGCAGCAGCTGAATATGCTTGTCAATTGGGAGCAAAAGCAAACCAAAGACAGGTGCATTCAGTTGGACAGGCAGCCGTTAGTTCTGAAAGTAGCCATACTTTTAACCCCCAGGAAGTTATCCGCGCTGTGCAAGCAGAAGTATTACCCTACAATCGCAACCTCTTTCGTACCGAACGCGGCTTGAAAGATTCCCTAGAACGGCTGCATAGTTTGTGGCGAGAAATCCGCCATAGTGCTGCCCCAGCAGATAGCCAAGCATTACCAGCAAGAGAAGCTGCTGCAATGGTTGCTACTGCACGTTGGATGTATACTTCAGCACAAGCAAGAAAAGAAACTCGTGGAATGCACAAACACCAGGACTATCCCCATCAAGATTTTAACCAACAATATCGGTTAATTAGCGGTGGACTAGATACAGTCTGGGCAAAGTTTGAACAAGAACTAGTGAATAGGGAGTTAGTAGCACTGTGATTGAATTAGTCAGTGAATCTCGCTGCATTAAATGTAATCTTTGTGTCACTGCCTGTCCTACCAATGTTTTCGATGCAGTACCGGGACGTGCGCCCAAAATTGCCCGCCAGAGTGATTGTCAAACTTGTTATATGTGCGAACTTTACTGCCCCGTAGATGCATTGTATGTCGATCCCAACGCCGAGCGATCGGTTCCAGTGGATGAAGATACTTTGGTAGCAGCTGGCTTGCTTGGCAGCTATCGGAAAAACGTAGGCTGGGGAAAAGGACGCACACCAGCCGCTAAAAATGAGAAGTCTGCTTACTACTATCCAGTTATGCAAAGTAGCAGCAACCTGACTACAGATGCTCAAGGCAGGATTCTTCCTTGGGGAACACAGCAGACTAATTCGTAATTGAGAAATTTCCTAGTAGTGCGTCAAGTTTAAAAGTGTTCAGTTCCCCGACTTCTTCAAGAAATCGGGTAAATACTCGTCACCCACTGTCTCTATATTCAGTCTTATGAGTACCTACGCACTTGAGCGCGGTTTTCTGAATCGTCTTTTAGCTTCAGTCACAACTGTTGCACTTTTATTTACCCTCACCAGTTGTACTTCCCAACATAGCCAGTCAAATAACTCAGCAGTAGCCTCATCAAATACTAAAGCAAATCCAGCAGAGGCGAAAACACGGGTTCTACGAGTCGGCTTCATCAGTTCTGAAAGCAAGTTGCCAATAAGGCCTGAGGGTTGGGCGCTGAAAAAGGGGACATTAACTCCAGCACTCAAAAGCTTGGGCATAACTGAAGTAAAGTTTTTTCCCTTTGTAGGAGGCCCGTCTCTAAATGAAGCTCTAGTCAGCGATCAATTAGATATTGGTTTGTATGGAGATACTCCAGCTCTAGTAGGTAGAGCAGTAGGGCTTCCAACTCGATTGATTAATCAAACGCGGGTTGGTCAAAATGCCTGGTTAGTGACCAAGAAAAATGGCCCGCGCTCAGTAGCACAACTCAAAGGTACGAAGATAGGAGTTGCGAAAGGCACTTATCCACATCGATATCTGATGGGTCTGTTAGACAACAAGGGACTGACTAAAAATGTAAATGTAGTGCAAATTCCATCTGCCGATGCCAAAGCAGCACTTGAGCGGGGGGATATTGCAGCCTATCCATTTGCGATGGGAACTGGGCCAATGTTAGTTGCTCAAGGATTTCCAGTCATCGATCAAGCTAAAGATCATCAGGGATTGGTGGGGACAGGGGTAAGTGTCGTAACGGAAAATCTCCTTTCTCGTTATCCACAGTTGCCGCAAAAGTGGAACCAGATTAGACAACAAGCATTACAGGATATCAAAGCAAATCCAGAGGAATTTTATCAGTTTGCGGCTCAGGCAAGTGGGAATGTGCCATTGGCGATCGTTAAGGAATCTTATCCACTAGACCTTTATCCGACTGAGCCTTTTACACCGCAAGGATTGAAACTACTGAATTCGACAAAGCAGTTTTTAGCCGATCAGAAATTGTTGAAGTCAGATTTTGATATCAAAGATTGGCAAATCTCGAATCCCTAAAATTTTTTTAACTACAGAGGCACAAAGAACACAGAGAATTCATTAAGAGATTTATTACTCGCCTTGACAGGACTAGATGAGCTTAACCCATACTCTAAACCTTGCAATTACTAGATTGTATACGCCTCTATGAAGTTACTAAAGCAATTGGCATTCCAGCTTAATCTAGATCTACCTGCTTTTAGATCGCGTAATTATCGCCTCTACTTTGCTGGACAAGGTTTGTCTATGACAGGCAACTTCATGACCCAAGTAGCAATTCTGTGGTTGATTTATCAATTGACTGATTCGGCTTTACTGTTGGGATTAGCAGGGTTTTTTGGACAACTGCCAGTATTTGCGCTAGCTCCAATTTCAGGTATTTTAGCCGATCGCTACAATCGTCATCGCTTGTTGCTGTTACTTCAGATTGTGGGCATTTCTATATCTGTAACTCTGACAGTCATTACATTTTTGGGTTGGGCAAATTTTTGGACATTGCTGCTTCTGAGTACATTGTTGGGTTTGCTGAAGGGGTTAGATGTACCTGTACGTCACGCATTTGTTAGTGATATGGTTAGTCGTGAACTGATGGGAAATGCGATCGCTCTGAATGCGGCTTTCCTGAATAGTGCGCGTTTGTTTGGCCCTGCAATTGGTGGTATTTTGATTGCTCATTTTGGCGCAGGATTCTGCTTTGTTTACGATAGCCTGAGTTATATTGTGGCTATTTGGGCAATTTCTGCGTTAAAAATTACACCACGTACCGTAGAAGTACAGAAAAGTAATACCTGGCAAAAGTTAAAAGAAGGCTTCCAGTATGCCTATCACTTCCTACCTGTGCGTTCTATCCTGCTATTACTAGCAGTAGCTAGTTTAGTCAGTATGTCTTATACAACACTTCTCCCCATTTTTGCAGTAGAAGTTCTGCACGGAGGCTCGGAAACCTTAGGCTTTTTAACTGCCGCAGCAGCAATGGGATCGGTGTTTGCTTGTGTTTACCTGAGCTTTCGCCATCGTGTAGTGGGTTTAGAAAGACTCATCGCTTTTTCTCCAGCCATTATGGGAATTGGTTTCATCTTTTTCTCTATCTCGCAAGTCTTCTTGATTTCTCAGTTAGCTTTGGTTCTGGTTGGTTGGAGTTCTACTCTTCAGGTAGCTGCTAGTAATACAGTGCTGCAATTTATTGTGGAGGATGGCAAACGAGGTAGGGTGATGAGCTTTTATGCTATGTGTTTTATGGGTATGGCTCCTTTTGGTAACTTGCTAGCAGGAACTCTGGCGTATTATTTGAAAGCTCCTAATACACTGATTTTAGGTGGTGTAGTTTGTATCGTGGGTTCGGTGCTGTTCATGCAACAATTGCCCCAGATGGTGAAGCTAATTCAGTTAGGGACAAAGCAAGTGGCAAATAATTAACTTTGGATTTTCAATTCATTCTGATTTAATCAAGATAAACTCACCCAAAATTAACGATACTAAAATATTAGACGAATCCACATCCTCTACTTGAATCAACCATCGTTGGTTTGCTTGATTATTTGAGTTTGACTCTCGACCACAAACTATCCCATATTTTCCCGCTACATAGGTGGGATATAAAATCTGAACTCTATCTCCTACTTGAATAAGCTCTGGGTTTTGCAAGCCTGCTCCTGAAGTTATTGGCTTTGGTAATGATGGAAGCTTGTTTATATATTTCATTTTTTTAATCAAAAATAAACTTATTAATAATCTTTTCTTAACCTATTGAAAACATTTGTTCTTTGCTGCGATAAATTCTTGGTTCAAACGCAACCTCTTTTTGATTAGCCTGATTATGTTTAGATACTTATTTAGTTACGCTAATAATTAGGTATACATAATTTTTAGAAAAACTGTATAATATTTAAATCACTTTAAACCGACCGATAAACTGTAATATATCATCCAAAAAGACGCAGACACCTGCTAGTCAAATTATTTAACTGCACAATCAACACATCTCGTTTCTGTCGTATTACTCTGGTTTGAGTTGTGCAATTTCAAGTAGTCTGCATTCACGATAACTACAAAGAAAGGATTTCATGAGTAACATACAACTTTACTTTGCCAAAGCCTCTACCTTCTCTCAACGCACTCGTGTAGTCTTACTGGAAAAAGGCATTGACTTCACCCCCATAGAAATTGATTTACAGAACAAACCAGATGGATACACCCAGATTTCGCGTTATGGCAAAGTTCCAGCTATCAAACATGGGGATGTTGCAATCTACGAATCTGCCATCATCAATGAATATCTAGATGAGGTTTTTCCTGAACCACCGTTATTACCCCCCGATCCCGCCAAAAAAGCGATCGCTCGCATCTGGATCGACTACGCTAATACTCGCTTTGTACCTGCGTTTAACAAATTTCTGCGTGGAAAAGATAGCCAAGAGCAGGAACAGGGGCGAAAAGAGTTCACAGAAGCACTTCTATATCTTGAACAGGAAGGATTAGGCAAAGGTGATTACTGGTTGGGAGAGCGGTTTAGCCTTGTTGATATCAGCTTCTATCCCTGGTTTGAACGTTTACCACTACTAGAACACTTCCGCAAATTCACACTACCAACAGAAACGTCTCGTTTGCAGACATGGTGGAATCTAGTGCGCGATCGCTCCTCAATTCGAGCAGTAGCAAATCCTGTGGACTTCTATTTGCAAAGATTCGCCAAAATTCTTGGTGAACCTGTTTCTGTTGGTACAGCACAAAAATAAGACACAGGAATGTGGTGATGGGAGTGAGGATTCATTAACTCTTGAGTGTTGACTGAATAAGTAACCAAAATCTCAAAAGGAATGAACTATGAGCTTAAACAACCAAGTTCTAGAAAAATCTATTTCCCAAGAACTGCCATATGTGGAGGCTAACCTCACTTACCTGATCCCAATGGCAGAAAAACCTGTTAACTACACCTACGAACCACCCGCAGGGATTCCTCGCAGCAATGGAACTTATCAGACGTACAAGTTGCCAATTTACAATGCTCGTTCTATCTCAGAGAACATCTTGTTAGATAGGGAAGGTTTTGCGTTTACTCGACATCGTACCAGTGTCCGCGACTTCTACGATGAAGAGGAATTACGCCGCGTCTACTACCCAGAAGCCGAGCAATTATTACAAGAGGTGACAGGTGCAACGAAGGTAGTGATATTCGATCACACTCTCCGTAATGCCAGTCAGTCAAAGCCAGGTGAGAATAGTATTAAAGAACCTGTCAGGCGCGTACACAATGACTTCACTGCCAAATCTGGCTATACTCGCGCCCGTTTGGAATTAGCAGCGCGAGGAATAGATGATGCTGAAATTGATACACTATTGCAACAGCGCTTTGCCATAGTTAATGTTTGGCGAGCGATCGCTAAACCAATCCAAGAGTCGCCATTAGCAGTGTGTGATGCACAAAGTATTGCGTCAAAGGATCTTGTGGCTGGCGATCTCGTGTACCGCGATCGCATCGGCGAGACATACGCAGTCACGTATAATTCAGAACATCAATGGTTTTACTTTCCGCAAATGCACAGAGAGGAGGCACTATTGATTAAGTGTTTCGATTCTGCAACAGGATACGCACGTTTTGCAGCCCATACTGCGTTTGACGATCCAACTAGTCCGCTAGATGCGCCTCCACGGGAGAGTATTGAGTTGCGGACGTTTGTTTTTTACGGTGAAAATCGAAATTTTTTAAACGCAAAGGCACGCTGAGTAAGCGCAAAGGTACGCTGAGTTTTTACAATATAGAGTGCAAAGCAATATTTTCAGGTCTCAAGAAACCTTTGTGGCGAGTTGGGTATTCTGACGGTTCTTCTGTCCTCCTTTGTCTTGGCATTTCATAACGTTACTGTGCGAGTTTTATTTTCAGAACATCTCGTACTGGGTTTATTTTTACTTGGTGGATACGTTAAACCAGATTTGCAGAATTCATTCTTGCTGATGTTTATGCGAATGCTGTTTGTGGTTCCACTGATGGCATCTCTAACATTCAAGCTATATCCATCTGCCCTAAAAGAATTTCGAGAGTTGTTCAGCCGCAAACGCACTGATGTTTTGATCCAAGCATTGGGTTGTGGAGTGCTGATGTTTGTATATATTGCCTCACTCTACATTGCGATTGGCTTAATTCCTACTGGAATTGCTATGACTCTATTCTTTACCTATCCCGTTTTTACGGCGCTACTTGCTTGGAGATTTTTTGGCGATCGCCCTACGCTTTTCCGTTGGCTGGTGATGGGGATTATTCTGGTGGGTGGTGTTTTAACTATTCCCCAATCTTCTGCTATCTTCGGCACTAATGAAATTATGATTGGCATTTTTGCTAGCGTTGGTGCTGGGATTGTTTATGCCTTCTATAACATCATTGCCCAAAAATGTTTGGAAAAATTTCATCCAGTTCCCTTCACCTGGATTAGTTTTGCCTCTACTCTATTGCTTTCCGGTGTGTGCTTATTGTTTTGGCCGTTTCCCAGTACTCAACTTGATTGGACACCTCTGTGGATTGGTAGTATTTTTTCGGGAGTAGTCAGTTTTATTGGACACACTTTGAATAATCTGGGAATTCGGATGATTGGTGCAACTACTGCGTCAATTATCGGTTCTAGCAGTCCAGCATTGACGGCGCTAGTTGCATGGGCAACAATTAGCGAAACTTTAAACGTGATTCAAAGCTTGGGAATTGGTATTGTCACATTAGGTATCGCGCTGCTGAGTGGAGAAGGCTTTATACGTAGGCGTAGTAATTTATAAAAGTCTTCTAAAGTATGAATTAAAAATTATGACATATGTCTGCTTCTGCTATCCTTTTTGATTTAGATGGAACTTTGACAGATCCCAAGCTTGGTATTACTCGCTGTATTCGGTTTGCTCTATCTGAACTTGGTCAAAAATCACCTGATGCTGATGAATTACATTGGTGTATTGGCCCTCCAATTAAAGATAGTTTTTCGCTGCTATTGAATACTTCAGATGACACAGTTTTGGCACAGGCAATTTCACTTTATCGCAGTCGCTTTGCCACGATAGGATTATTTGAAAACTCTCTTTATCCTCAGATTTTAGAAACTTTAGATGCTATTTGTTTTGCTGGTTATAGAATCTTTGTTGCGACTTCTAAACCACATATTTATGCCACTCGGATCGTTGAACATTTTGGCTTGTCGTCATTTTTCGATGGTGTTTACGGTAGTGAACTTGACGGAAGCCGGAGTGTAAAATCTGAGTTGATTCATCACATCTTAGTAACAGAACAGCTTTCTCCTGCAGCTGTGGTGATGGTAGGCGATCGCTCGCACGACATAATCGGAGCTAAACGCAATAGCATTACTGCAATGGGTGTCACCTACGGTTACGGAACTGAGGAAGAGTTAAAGAAAAACGGTGCTGATTTGATTGTCCATACTCCAGATGAAATTGCCAGATTACTTATTGATGGCTATGAACTGAGACTAGAGACTCATGTTAAATGCAAAAATTAGAAAAGCAAAACAATCAGATGGGTATTGGTAAAAGTCTTTTAGCAACTGTCATCTTAGAAGCAAAAATCCGAGAATGTTCAGTACTCATGTTGCTGAACCACAAAGAGCGAGAATCCTATCAACGGGAATTTTATCGTAAACAAGGCTGGATTGAACGTGAAACCGTTGCCAACTTTATTTATACATTCAATCCATAATCACACTCATCTTTCGTTATTTTTTCCTTAGCCTCACCCAAATATTTTTCATCTGGTGAACATGATTGATTCACACCCTGTAACAATTTTCCATAGTTTACTTTTATTCAGCACTGCTTTCTTAGCGGGTGGACTTAATGCTGTAGCAGGTGGTGGCAGTTTCCTCACTTTTCCTGCACTGATTTTTATAGGTGTTCCGCCTGTCATCGCGAATGCAACAAACAATACAGCTATTTGGGTAGCTGCTTTAGCTAGTGCAGGAGCCTACCGTAAAGATTTGGGTATTCAACGCCAAGTTTTCTTGCTATTGTGTGGTATTAGTCTCATGGGTGGTTTTATAGGCTCTGTAGCTTTGTTGTATACTTCGCCAGATATATTTAGAAGACTGATTCCATATTTATTATTATTGGCAACCCTTGTATTTACTTTTAGCAATTCTTTCAAAAGATGGTTACAAATTCAAAGTCAGAAAGCAACATCTGATTCGGTACCTTTATTGAATTTAGTTTTGGCACAACTAGCGATCGCAATTTATGGTGGTTTTTTTGGCGCAGGTTTAGGAATTTTAATGCTGGCAACTTTATCATTCTTAGGCATTAAAAGTATTCATACAATGAATGCCTTTAAAACCTTTTTAGGCAGTTGTATTAATGGCATTGCTATTATTCCGTTTATTTTTGCAGATGTAATTGCTTGGCAGCAGGCAATTTTGATGGCAGTAGGTGGCTCTTTGGGTGGTTATTTAACTGCCAACTATGCGCGTAAACTTGAACCTCATTTAATTCGCAGATTTGTCATAGTTGTTGCTTTTAGTATGACTATCTACTTTTTTGTACGTGGCTAAGGAATAGAGGCTGGAAACTCATTATTTACCAATTAACTATTCACAAAGGGGAAAAATATGACTTCAACAATTTCATTTGATCGTGTATCTAATATTTACGATGCTACACGGGGACTTCCACCTGGAATATCTGAACAAGTGACTGATTTTATCCTCAACCTGGTAAGTTTAAGATTATTGTGGTACGCAATTGGACTTGATTGATTCTCCCACCGCCAAAGGATACGAGGTTGCGATTTGTTTGGCTGGGCAATAGGAATTTTTTTGATACCAATTTCACCGAGTAGAGACGCGATTCATCGTGTCTCTACTGTTGTGTGTCCCACTCATCAGTTGTATTTGAGTAATTAAGCTACCTTAGCGTGTTTATTTATATAGTCTACAAACAATGTTTTTAGTTGCGGACTAATACCAGTATGTTCAAAAAAACTAAAGCCTAAATTCCGAGCTTTTGCTAGGGTTTGTTCTGGTGTCAATCCTTCTTTTGTGGCAATACTTAATAATGCAATTCCTG
The DNA here is from genome assembly GCF_030381805.1 of Chlorogloeopsis sp. ULAP01. Classification (NCBI taxonomy): domain Bacteria; kingdom Bacillati; phylum Cyanobacteriota; class Cyanophyceae; order Nostocales; family Chlorogloeopsidaceae; genus Chlorogloeopsis; species Chlorogloeopsis sp. ULAP01. The sequence continues at coordinate 109,604 of NZ_JAUDRH010000014.1, read as the reverse complement.
TGGAGCGCATAGCTGCTGCACAATGCACCACAGCTGGTTTAGGAAGTTCTTCTAATGTCTTGAGAATTTTAGTAATTAACTCTTCGCTCAAATCTTCAAGCTTTAGAGGTACATTGACGTAATTTAGTCCGAATGATTTAGCTACCTGTTGCTCATCTCGGAAGAATCCTAGTTCATCAGGCGATCGCAAATTCAAAACTGACTTAAAACCTTCTTGACTAGCTTGCTCAAGTTGTTGTGCTATGACTTGTCCTGTAGTCGTTAAATTTTCGTTAATCCGTATACTGTTGATCACATCGACTCCTTTTGTCTTTTTATCCAGATGGTAAATGCTTGCTTCGCAAGAATTGAGCAGCTATTTAGACTTGCATAGCAAAATCTGCCAAACATCAGAAAATATTGTTTGTTTGCTTCTGATTTTGCTAGTTTATGCAATTATTTTTTGCTTTTATTATAATATACGCTTTGTCTATAAACTTAGTGTATTTAATAAATAATTATACGTTTTACCAATGTAATTACTGATATTTATATTTTCCTTATATTGTTAATCAATACCAAATTGGTAGTGGTAAGCGCTGAGGCATGAGAGAGCGGACTCGATTTGGCGAATACCCAAACTAATCATGCTAATCATTTCTTCTAATTGTGGGAATTGAGTATACTACGGTAAGTCTATAAAAATGATGTATTTGAACGATTTCCACGTAACAATACACGGAGAAGGCAGATGAGAGAGATTCAGCGCCAAAAAATATCAGCGAAGGCAAAGCAGTTCAAAGAATCTGTGATTCGAGAAATGACACGGGTGGCAGCGCAATATGGTGCAGTGAATTTAGCTCAAGGCTTTCCCGATTTTCCCTGTCCGCAGGAGTTGAAACAAGCAGCCTATGAGGCAATTGAGGCGGATGTTAATCAATATGCAATTACTTGGGGCGATCGCCCATTTCGAGAAGCGATCGCTAACAAAGTTCGTTGGTATTTAGGTTTAAACATTAACCCAGAAACACAAATCACTGTTACCTGTGGCTCTACAGAAGCAATGGCTGCTGTCATGCTAGCAACCATCGATCCAGGTGATGAAGTGATTGTATTTGAACCATATTATGAAAATTATGGCCCCGATGCAATTCTAGCTGGTGCTACACCCCGCTATGTCACACTGCATCCTCCTGACTGGACATTTGATCAAGCCCAGTTGCGTCAAGCTTTCAATGCCAATACCAAAGCTATCATTATCAATACCCCACACAATCCCACAGGCAAAGTCTTTACCCGTGAAGAACTTACCCTTGTTGCCGAACTTTGTCAGAAGTGGGATGTTTTAGCATTTACAGATGAAATTTACGAACACATTCTTTATGATGGTACTCAACATATTGCCCTAGCCACCCTTCCTGGGATGGAAGAACGTACCATTACCATCAATGGTCTTTCCAAAACATATAGTGTTACTGGATGGCGAGTTGGCTACATTTTGGCAAAACCCGAATTGACAGGAGCTATTAGAAAAGTCCACGACTTCCTAACCGTTGGTGCGCCCGCACCCTTACAAAGAGCCGGAGTCGCTGCCATGCAACTACCACCATCCTATTATGAAGAACTAGCTAGACTTTATCATCTCAAAAGAGACAGCATTTTACAAATTTTGGATCGGGTTGGTATTCCCTATTTTGTTCCCAAAGGGGCTTACTACGTCTTTGCCGATATTTCTAAATTTGGCTACAAAACTGATATTGAATTCACTAACTATTTAATTAAGGAAATTGGTGTTGCTGTAGTTCCCGGTTCCAGCTTTTTCAGCCAATCAGAGAAAGGGCATTCATTCATCCGCTTTTGCTTTAGCAAACAACCTGAAACACTACAAGCAGCAGGTGAGAGGTTGCTCAAACTACAGCCAAACCTAAAACCCACATCATAAGCCAATTTCTATATCTTTTCTGTGTCTGCTGTGGTTAATGTCAACATCTCTGAATACATCATCATGAAACACCAATAACACCACATTTCTCATCACTGACGAGGAGTAAATATGGCTACTCACGAAAATATCTTGCAAGCAATTGGTAAAACTCCATTAGTCAGACTCAATAGAGTAACCGAAAATATTCAATCTACTATTTATGCCAAAGTAGAATATCTGAATCCTGGTGGAAGTACCAAAGATAGAATTGCCCTGGCAATGATAGAAGAAGCAGAAAAAACAGGTCAATTACAGCCGGGAGGAACTATTATTGAAGCTACCGCAGGTAATACTGGTGTAGGACTGGCACTAATTGCCGCAGTCAAAAAATATCGGTGTATTTTTGTCATGCCCGATAAGATGAGCCAGGATAAAATTAACCTGCTCAAAGCTTATGGCGCAGAAGTAGTAGTTACTCCCACATCTGTAGCACCTGACTCACCAGAAAGTTATAACGGTGTAGCAGAAAGACTTGCTAAAGAAATCCCAGGAGCCTACAGACCAAATCAATTTGAAAACCCGAATAATCCTTTAGCTCATTACTTAACTACTGGCCCAGAAATCTGGTCAGATAGTCAAGGTAAAGTTGAAGTTTTTGTTGCAGGTATGGGGACAGGTGGCACAATTTCAGGAGTTGCCAAATATCTCAAAGAACAAAACCCAAATATTGTAATTATTGGTGCAGATCCAGAAGGTTCTATTCTGTCAGGAGATAGCCCTAAATCTTATAAGGTTGAAGGCATAGGAGAAGACTTTATTCCTAAGACTTTTAATCGTCAATTAGTCGATGAAATGATTCGAGTCAGCGATAAAGAGTCTTTTAATATGGCACGTCGTCTCGCCAGGGAGGAAGGCTTATTGGTAGGAGGTTCTTGTGGTACAGTGGTAGCCGCCGCAATCAAGTATGCAGTTAGGTTATCACAGCCAAAGTATATCGTGGTGCTATTACCAGATACAGGCAGAAACTACATTAATAAAATCTACTCTGATGCCTGGATGCAGGAAAATGGTTTTTGGGAAGGCAAAACAGTAAAAACTATAAAAATTGGTGAAATTCTGCTGCAAAAAACTGATTTTCCCTCTTTGGTTGCTGTTAGTTCTAGCGATACTCTGAGCCAAGCTACAAGTCTGTTACAAAAGCTGAATATATCCCAGTTACCTGTAATTGATAATAATCATGTAGTTGGTAGCCTCAATGAAGCATCTTTGATGAAATTTCTCCATGATGGTATTAATTTTTCTAACCAGCAAGTTTTAGCAGTTATGGGTAAACCGCTACCAATTCTCGATGAAGAAGTAGACATTGCAGAAGCTTATCGAGTGCTATTATCGGGGACTACAGGAATTATTATTACGCGGCATAGTGTCCCCATTGGATTAATTACCAGAGCCGATTTAATTAGATATTGGATTAGTCAAAACCAAGACGAATTAAGGGAAAACAATGGAATTTGAAACGAAAGCAATTCATGAAGGTCAACAATCAGAGCCACAAACTGGTGCTGTGATTGTTCCTATTTATTTGACTTCTACATATCAGCAAGAAGCAATAGGTCAGCACAAAGGATATGAATATTCTCGCACCGGAAATCCTACCCGTAATGCCTTAGAAGAAGCTTTAGCTGCTATTGAAAGTGCAAAATTCGGTTTAGCATTTGCCTCTGGATTAGCTGCCACTACTACCGTGTTAAGTCTGCTTAAAAGCGGCGACCATATTGTTGCTGGTGATGATTTATATGGTGGTACTTATCGTTTATTAGAACGGGTGGTAAAAAATTGGAGCGTGACAACCACCTATGTAGATATTGATGATATTAATAACTTTGAAAATGCTATTCAAGCCAATACCAAACTAATTTGGATCGAAACTCCCACCAATCCATTATTAAAAATTATTGATATTGCTGCACTAGCAAGTATTGCTCGTCAACACAATATCATTCTAGTAGTTGATAACACCTTTGCCAGTCCTTATTTTCAAAGACCACTGGAATTAGGTGCTGATATTGTAGTTCACAGTACTACTAAATATCTAGGAGGACACAGCGATGTTATTGGCGGTGCAGTTGTGACATCCAACGAGCAACTATACACCGAACTGAAATTTTATCAAAATGCGATCGGGGCAGTTCCCAGCCCCTTTGATAGTTGGCTAGTACTGCGAGGAATTAAAACTCTGGCCGTAAGAATGCGAGAACATGAAAAAAATGCTTTGTTTTTAGCTAAATTCTTAGAAGAGCATCCTCAAGTCGAGCGAATTTATTATCCAGGTTTACCTAATCACCCCCAACATAAATTGGCAAAAGCACAAATGTCTGGCTTTGGAGGAATGATTAGTTTGGAATTAAAAGGTGGTTTTACAGAGGTTGAAAAATTTGCTTCGCGGCTCAAGCTGTTTTTACTAGCAGAAAGTTTAGGAGGTGTAGAGTCGTTACTTTGTTATCCTGCCAAAATGACTCATGGTTCTTTACCAGACGCAGAACGATATAAGCGGGGAATTAATGATAATCTAATCCGTCTTTCTGTAGGAATTGAGAATGTATTAGACTTGCAAGCTGATTTGGAAAAAGCCTTGTCTGGAAAGTAGGAAGGTAGATGCGACTGGGAGTTGATTAACTCTCTTCTTTTATGCAGAATAGGAACAAATATCTATTAATTGGGGGATAAATTTCCTATTCTTGTTTCATTACTTTAATAGATATTGATTAAGAAAATTACTAACCTCATCAGTACATAATCCAAGATGAACTACCTTCTCTGCTTTTCTAAGAATGTCCAATCCTCTCCCCAGATTGCGAGGATCTGGATCTACTAAAGATACATAAATCTCATCTATACGAGGGTCTTCGGCAATAGCTAAAGCACATGAGGGTGTCCGTCCATAAAAAGAACAAGGTTCCAAAGTTACGTACATTTTCAAGCAGTCGAACGCTTTGCCTTGAATCTGGTTCAGTGCATCAGCCTCAGCATGATATTTCCCTGGCGATCGCGTGTATCCTTTTGCCACTATCTCTTCAGTAGCTACAATGACACAACCTACTGGTGGGTTGGGCAAACATTCTGGCAAAGCTTTTCTGCTTATGGCTAAAGCAGCTAACATAAATGTTTCATTCATTTTTCGTATATTTTATCTAGTTGAACATGGACAGAAATAAAAAAATCTGGTGTTGCTGAACAATGGGATGATCGAGGCTGACGCGGAGACACGCTGATTATTGAGTCATACAAATCCTAAATTCATCCCGCAATTATGCAACGCCAAAAATCTTAATCCCGATAGGTGCAAGATATAGCGATTCCCAGTTAAGTGAGGTACAGAACCAATATTTTTAAACGCAGAGGAGAGCGCAGAGTTACGCAGAAGTTTGCCCAATTTTATTAGCAATGACTCAGTACCTCAGTAGATTAGGAAACGCTATATAATTTAAGTTCAATTAACCAATTTCAATAAAGAACGGAACCGAATACCAACTCCAGTTCCTAATAAAGCACAGATGATCCAAATCCAGCCGTGTAAACTGGTGGAAGCAATACCACTAAAAAAGGCACTGACGTTACAACCAAAGGCAATAAAAGCTCCATAACCCATCATCAATCCACCGATAATGGTTGCAATTACTACTGCAAGAGAAATTTGAGTTTTAGCAACTAGCTTTCCTGCTGAGGCTGCTGCTAAGGCTGCTCCCAAGATAATACCAACATTCATTACAGAGGAAACATCAGTAACCACAATATCTGAGAATGACATTCCCTCCCAAAAGGGGCTACTATCAGGATTCCAACCAAAAATAGTGGCGATTTTAGCTGCCCATAAGGCAAATCCCCAAGTAATTCGCCAAGGCTCTCCTGAAATGATCAGAGTTAGCCAGTTGAGCGTAGCTAAAGCAATAGCTCCTGTGAATAATGGCCAAGGCCCAGACAAAAATTCTGTAGGATGAGGTAAAATTTGCGCTTTATTTGACTTGGTTTGTAACTGATTTCGACTCCTTTGATTCCACCACCACAGTAAACCTGCAATCAAAATAAACAAGCCTAACTGTAAACCAACTGCTCCTACCCAACCCAAAGATTCTCCGAAAACAATTGGCGATATCTGTGGTAATACAGACCATATATGCCTAGTCAAACTTGCCCAAAATGCACCTACACAGAAGGTAAATAGGGTTATAAGCATAGTAATACTACCGCCACCAATAGTATAAAGTGTGCCGCAACCACACCCTCCACCTAATTGCATCCCGATACCAAATAAAAAAGCACCGATCGCGCCTTGTACTCCCACTGGTGCGATCGCTCCTTCTACTTTTTGACCAAAAACAGAGCCAGCAGCTAAAACGGGAGCGAATAGAATAGTGGCGATCGCCAGCATCACTAATTGCGCGTATATTCCCTGAACATCCCGATTTACTAGCAACTTACGGTAAGCAGATGTGAAACCAAAAGCGGAATGATAGAGGCTAACACCCAACAAACCACCGATGAGAAATAGAACACTTTGTCGCCAACCGTAGGAACTTAAAGCGACTGCTCCACCTGCTAGCACAGCTAAAGCGATCGCTACAATTAACTTCTGTGGTCGAGGAGGTAATATTTTTGAGCCAGATGGTAGGTTATTTCCAACAACGCTGCTCATAAGAAATTTAGCACTCAAAAATTTTTTATCATGCTACTTGTTAGGACACAACTTAATGTTGTGTCCATACTTTATGTTGCATCAAAATGAGAATCGTTTAAGTTTGGGGACTACGACTTTCAGAACTTTCGGGTGGTTTTTCCTTACTCCTTCTGCAACTTACTAAGCTTTCCTGCTCTACATTTTCAGCCAAAGGTACACTGACTGTATTAAAGGTTGTCAATAATACAGCTAGCAACAACATGATATGTCTCATTTTCTGATCTCTCTATTTCATGAAAACTTGTTTAGACTTCTAACTCACCTGTTCAGCTCCCGTTGCCACAGGTAAATCTTTATGGGTGCTATATTCAGTCCACGAACCTTCATACACTCTCACTTTCGGATAACCAAGCAAATGCTTCAAGACAACGTATTGTAATGTTGCTTCTCTTCCTGTACTGCAAGAGATAATGATGTCATTTGACGGACTAATCTTTTTCTCTGCCAGGATGCTTTTAATCTCATCTAGTGACTTCAGTTTGTGAGGATTCTTAGCATCCATAAAGGTAGGCCAAGGAATATTCCGTGCACCTGGAATATGTCCGTTACGTACCCAGAGGTTTTCCTCACCACGAAACAGATTTGCCGGTCGGGGATCGATAAAAGTAACTCCTGGTTTACCAATCAGCTTTTTGACTTCATCCAGACTGACGCGAATAGAAGGGTTATCCCGAACGGTGAATTTACCTACTGTGTATTTCGGAAATTCCTTAGTCACTGGTTGGGAAGCTTGATAACCTGTGTAACCACCATCTAGTACTGCGATATTCTGCAAACCAGAACGTTCTAGCAAATAAGCCACCATTGTTGCACCCAAGACATCTCTGTCATCGGAATAGACAAGGACGCGGCTATTGTTAGTTACCCCAGAATTTGCAAATATTTGTCCCAGTTTTTCATTGTTCCAATACTGCACAGGTAGACCTTCTTTCGGCCCTCTAAAAGCAGTATCAGCAATATTAACCGCGCCAGGAAGATGTCCTTCGATATAGTCTAGAGGTAAATTACGGACATCCAAGATCCGCAGATTTGGATTTTTAGAATTCTCAGCTACCCAATCTGGTGCAACAAACTGAATACTTGCACGGGGATTGGCAGAAAATGCTGAAAAAGTTAATTGCGGGATAATAAACAGACAAACAAAAAACACTGCTCCCAAGGCAAGAAACTTAGTTTTTTTCAACTTTGCCAAGAGATATTTCAATCTCATAATGATGCTCCTTGCTGTTTAATATGCTTCTGATTAAGCCATCTAAAGTAATTTGTGCAGCCTTGTCTAAAAGCTGCATTCCAAAAAATACTAAAAATCAGTCGGAAAACAGTATTTAGTAAAATGTATAATAACATTCCACGTACATCAAAGAACACTAGCTCTATGCTTCACGTGCATCTTGGCAGTTAGATATTCTGATCAAGTGAGGCGATCGCGATACAGCGACAACAGGTGAGAAGCAGAAAAATCGGCAATGTCTGACATATTTCGGTTTGAATAGATTTAGTGGAACTACGGCTTAGTTAGGGAGTTTGGAGTATATCGCTAATCCTCAGACGTAACAAAAGCGATCGCAAAGCCGTCATATCCTTTGCTGCCTACAGTCTGGATTGCTGTGGCGCTCACACGCGGTTCAGCAGCGAGCAATTCGTGAAAACGACGCACTCCTTTGACACTGGGATCGTCGCTGTTTGCCTCAATCACGACTCCGTTGCGTACAACGTTATCAGCAATAATCAGGCTGCCTTGACGAGAGAGCTTTAGCGCCCACACGAAGTACTCTGGATTGCTTGGCTTATCTGCGTCAATGAATATCAAATCAAATGGATGTTGCCCCTCAGTAGCCAGTTGTGGCAGCGTATCTATTGCTCGCCCAACGCGCACCTCAACGAGATGAGCCAAACCAGCGCGGGCAATGTTATCGCGGGCAACTTCGGCGTGCTTGGGATTTGACTCCAGGGTGATTAAACGACCATCAGCAGGTAATGCCCTGGCAAGCCAGATCGTGCTGTAGCCACCTAACGTGCCAATCTCCAGAATGGTGTGTGCTCTTTGGATTAATGCTAGCAACATTAGCAGCTTGCCCTGGTTTGGCGAAACATTATGTGGTGGCAAACCGGCGGCATCACTAGCCTGAAGCATAGCATCTAGCACAGGATCGGGAGGCACAAGCAAATCAGTGATGTAGTGGTCAACTTCTGTCCATTGCTTATGATTCATTGTTATCTTTTGATTCAATCTTTACGGAGAAAAATCTACTTCCTATTCCCCTAAAATGAACACTGGTAATCAATTTGCCCTAAAGCAATAATAATGCGACGTGACTCTATGTGCATAGATAAATTTAATTATTGAAATTATTGAATGCGATCGCATTTCGTGATGCAGAGAATTTGTATCAACTTAATCTATTCGCTGACTTCATCTTGCTTTCTCACAAACCAATTAAACAATAAGGCTGTTCCTACTCCCCAAGCACCATTGACTAATAAAGCTGTAATCATGGCTGTTGGTTGCCAACCTCCGGCAATGGGTAAACCTTTCAATGGTGCAACAATAAACCAAGCAACCAATGTCGGTGCAATCGCACCAAATAGTAGTGCAGCTATCCAATAATTTCTATTTACTTGCCTGTGTAGTGTCAAAGTGGCCCACACTAAACCCCAAATTCCTCCCCAGAAAGCACCTGAGAGAAATTGGGGTACACCAAAAGGTTGTGTAGGTGTAGTTTGGTATGGAGGACGGGACGCAAAGTTAATTGCATGAAGCAGCGCCAGCAAGCCTTGATGAAATATCAGCACAGCAACAAATCCAGCCACAAAAGCTAGGAAAAATCGAGATAATTCTGCTTTTTGAGTCATTGGATGACTTGCTTCCTTGGAATGATTTGTGATAACTTCCTATTGAAGTTAAATACGGTAATTCTATCAACTTATAGTAATTTTAGTCATAACTCAATCCCTACAAACAGCGTCTTAGTTCAAAGCTGAATAGAGGTAATCATCAAGCTTTCCATGCAAATTCAAACTGTTGGTATTTTAAGTCCGGGTGATATGGGGCAGGCGATGTCTGATTATAAGCCGCTACCGTTGGAAGCCGTACCTGCGCTCTTGCGCTTTCGCCGTCAGGCGTTGCGTTAGCTAGCGACTTCTGCAAGTAGCTGCTTTGCGTCTACGCATCTGTACTCAATCAAAATAGATTGAAAACTATTACTGCCCTGGATGATCGCAGTAAACGAACTCGGCAATTAGCCGCCGCAGCAAAGGATAGGACAAATGGAAGAGATTGCAGAAACCTTTAAAGAGTTAAGTCTAACTGAAAGTAGTTTTTATAGAGCGGCTGATGTTTACCGCTTGGTAAAAGAAACATCCTTGGATAAGAAAACACCGGAAGAATGGGCTGACGAAGCGTCTACGGAGCAATTTCGCGAACGTTATCTAAGAGATATTATTAGCATTATTTCTCAAGAAGATATATCAAATAACTTGTAACTTGATTTAGCTTTGGTCAAGATGAGCCAAATACGTGCAGTGTTATACCTCTCCAATGTATGACCAGAATTGCTAGAGCAGGTTCGACATTTTATTAACAGTACTAATTAAAAGCAAGATATTTAGCTATGTAGCGATCGCGATTGATGTTTCATAAGCAACAAATTACATTTTGAGGTTAATTTTTTATGAGTTTAGATCTAAAGCTATCAGGTAAAACAGCAATTGTCACAGGTGGAAGTGCGGGTATTGGATTAGCTATTGCCAAAGGTCTTTATACTGAAGGTGTGAATGTGGTCATTACTGCTCGTAATTTAGAAAAATTAGAAAAAGCAGTAGCTGACATTCAATCCTTAAATACTCTAGGTGCTAAAGTGATTGCAATTAGTGCAGATCTCACGCAAGCAGAAAGCATTGATCGAGTAATCTCCACTAGCTTGGCACAATTTGGTCAGATTGATATTCTCATTAACAATGCTGGTTCAGCTCGTGCAGGGTCTTTCTTAGAATTAGATGATAATGCATTTTTGGATGCTTGGAACCTAAAATTACTGGGCTATATTCGTTTAGTTAAAGCCGTCGTTCCCCATTTTAAAAATCGGCGTGATGGGCGGATTGTCAACATTATCGGTGGTGCAGGACGTACACCTCGTCCTAACTTCTTGCCTGGTGGTACAACTAATGCTGCTCTGTTAAACTTCACGCGTGGAATTTCTAAAGAGCTAGCCCAGGATAATATTCGCATTAATGCTATCTCACCTGGTCTAACTGGCACAGAGCGTGCTGAACGTTTGGCAGAACAAAATGCTCAAGCCCGTGGTGTGAGTGTAGAAGAAATCAAAGCGGAATCCTTGCAAGCTATTCCTTTGGGAAAAATTGTCAAGCCAGAAGAGATTGCAGCGCTGGCTTTATTTTTGGTTTCCGATCTCGCCTCTTCTATTACTGGTGCAGAGATTCTTGTTGATGGCGGACAGACTCCTGGTGTTTAAAAAAATTGCTCGCCATTAAATTTTTAGTGTTAGATTTGGATTTTCTATTTAAGATGCCAAACATAAGGTTTAACATCTTTTTTAGCAACTTAGTTGTTAAGATTTTGACTAAAAATATTAGTAATCTTTTGATTATTATATTAATAGCTAAATAATTAAATTAATACTAAAATGACTTTAAACTATTTACTAATAGTCAAAATAAATTGTGGACGTTTATCAAACAGTAATCCTTGCTGGAATCTTTTTTATAGCCAGCATTGTTAGCGTTATTGCTGGTAGCACATCTTTGATAACTGTGCCTTTGATGCTTGAATTTGGAGTAGAGCCGCGTACTGCGATCGCTACCAATATGTTTGCACTAACGTTAATGAGTATTGGTGGAACCTTACCTTTTATTGGTAAAAGAATCATTCAGATCAAACGACTACCATTATTGACGTTATTAACTATAGTAGGGTCAATTTTAGGAGCACTACTTGTATTGATTTTGCCTTCAAAATCAATGCCACTGGTAATTTCTATTTCAATGATAATAGTGACAATATTATCAGTTATTAATCGTAATGCTGAAGTGACCAGAATTGAAGTGATACCTCCACATATAAGAGAAATTGCGGGTTATGCAGCTACTTTCATCCTTGGCATTTACGGTGGTTTTTTTAGTGGTGGTTACGTGACTTTACTCACAGCTGCTTATGTCATGCTGTTTCGGATGAGTTTTGTGGAAGCGATCGCAACTACTAAATTTATTAATGTATTTTCATCCTTGATAGCTACGGTTATTTTTATACACCAAGAAATAGTAGATTTTCACTTAGGAATCATCCTTGGTATAACGATGTTTGTGGGCGGAATAATAGGAGGTCAGATTACTCTCAAATTGAGTAATGTATGGTTAAAGCGTATTTATCTGACGGTAATTGCTATCCTCGCATTGATCACATTGCGAAAATATCAAGAACAAAATCGTCCATCTAGTACAATCGAGTTCCTAACACCTTCTGTTTAGTAATACAGGAGAATACTCTGCCGATAGACACGTAGATGCCAGTCTTCTTTTCATAAGTTGCGATTTGGTGCTATGCCGCTTATCGATTTTCTCAAGTTCCTGCACTTGCCAAAATCTTCACTCGCTACGGCAGTTATTAGGTTTCTGTTTAATGACCGAAGAAGGGCAGAAGGCAGAAGTTTAAGTAAAATTTAATACCTTTTTTTATCATCTGCCTTCTGCCCGAAAGGTTTCAATTTCCCGAATTTATTCGTGGAGAAGATAATAATATTTAGAGCGAGTGCGTAGCACGAGATACAATACGTCATTGTTAGAAACCCATAAATTTATTTACGGGGTTCCCTTCTGCCTTCGTACTTCTGCCTTCTCATAGAGGTTAGAGATGCTTTTGGAGATTCTACACGAGCGTTGTTGATAGCTTGTAACCACAAACCTTAGCTCTCTATCGTTTGCCCTTTTTTATAATCAAAAATTATTCTCCCGTTTATACTGTGGTATTTACGGTGAATTTCTATTTATAGCTAACTTAAACTGATAAATTTTTCATAAATTTAATTTATTGTTTTCAAAACAAAGAATATTTGCTCTTATCTGAGCAACCTCATAATATTAAGAACAAGCTACCTTGCGAAGAAAAAATTTGAATTAAATGAATGGCGATCGCCATCAGATACAAAAATTAAACTATTTTCTAAACTGCCTTCACTTCTAGAAGCAGAAAAGAATTTAAATCAACAAACTTGAACTATTGTGAGCAACAATTATGGATTGGCTAACTGGTACATTAGTTATTGGAATTTCTGCTGCCTTTGCAACTACTTTTGATGACAATATATACTTGACGGCTTTCTTTGGAAAAGTCAATCATGCCTTTCGTCCCAAACATATTATCATTGGTGAATTTGTTGGATTTACCGCGCTAGTATTTGCTAGTTTGCCTGGTTTTTTCGGTGGTTTAATTCTTCCAGAAGCTTGGATTGGTTTGCTAGGAATACTTCCAATTTCTATTGGTATCATTAATCTCATGAGTCGAGATGATGATGGAAACACCATCCAAGATGTGTCTATTGACTTTCATAATTCCGTCAAATCTAGACGTCGTAAAAAATCATTATGGGCGACTCTGCGCGATCCCCATACTTACCGTGTTTCAGCAGTAACTATTGCTAACGGAGGAAACAATATTGGCATCTATGTACCTTTATTTGCTAGTAGCAATCTTCCAAGTTTGGGCGTGATTTTATGTGTTTGTTACTTGACTGTCGGACTGTGGTGTTTCCTCTCTTATAATTTGACTCGTAATCCTCTCATGGCACCGCTTTTGGCTCGTTATGGTCGAAAAGTTTTCCCGGTAGTGTTGATCTGGCTTGGTTTCTCCATCATGATGAAAAGCGGCACGTTTCAACTTTTTCCCAGTGTGGCAACACTTTTCAATTAGAGATGACGCGATCGCGCCTTAATGAAAAGTATATGACCTTCATCTAATTGAGAAAACTGCTGGTGTATTTCTACTAGTGATTAGTCAATCTAAATTCTGGCTATCTCCACCCATAATTTAATGGATAAACAAGGGGAAATGCCAAATTCTAAACAAATTTCAGAGTTGCTCTTAAATGAATTATACAAAAGTAAAATTCCGCTTGCTTTTCAGGTGATAGTACAAAATTTATTGCAAGTATAGATAAATTAGGTATTGAGTATCTGCTCCGAATGTAACGACGATGAAACTTTTCCAAATAGCTTTAATAATCTTCATGCTTTTGCTCAACTTAGTCAGAATTTCTCCCGCTTGGGCGGATGAAGAATCGCAATTAAGCAAAAATCATAACCACTTTGTGGGTGAAAGAGTTGTTTGGCTTTATAAAGCTCGTTCTGACTCAGATCACATCCAGAGAATTCCCGCCGAAGTAATCAAGCTAGGTTCTAAACAAGTACAAGTCAGGGTACGTACACAAGATAACAAGCTCGTCAATCGTTGGGTAAATACAGACAAGCTGGAATAATGATAAGAAATGACAAGAATAGCTAATAGTAAGCAATTATATATAGTATTTCCAAACCTAATTCAACAATTAGAAATAAAAAGCTAAAAAAATAACTTCTCAGAGCAAAAGTAAATCATCACTTTTATCTATTGTTAGGAAAAATAATAATGTTTGCTTTGAGAGTTTGATTGGCTTTATCTTAAAGTCAAGGTGAAGTAAATGAAAACAATAAAAATTAACAAATCTAAGAGGAAGAGACTAATGAACAAACTAACTTCAAAAAAATTAGCTTCCTGGATTTTAAGTGCTGTATTTCTAGCATTGGTTGCGGTATTTTCTTTGTTAGATCAGCCTTATGCCCTAGCTCAGTCTCAATCAGAAACTCTACCCACGCCTACTGAATCTGCACCTCCAACTGTAGTATCTCCCGCTCCAGCCACACCCCCAACAATGTGGGCTGTAGATCCTGTTGCAGCAAATGTTAGACGCCTATTAACAACGAATGAATGCGTTGGATGTAACCTCTATGAAGCACAACTAGAAGGGGCTAATCTGCAATCAGCTAATTTAGAGGGTGCAAATCTGCAAAAAGCAGAATTAGAAAAGGCTAATTTGCAGGGAACCAACCTACAAGCAGCAGATTTGCGGGAGGTAGATTTGAGTAAAGCAAATATTGCAGGAGCAAATCTTGCTGGGGCAAACTTGTATGATGCAGATTTAGAAGCAGCGAATCTACAAGGAACAAATCTCTCTGGAGCAAACTTACAAAAGGCAGATTTACAAAAAACAAACCTTGCAGCTGCCAATATACAGGGAGCAAACTTACTAGGAGCTGATTTGGAAGATGCAGTAGTACCTCCGGGAATGATGGCTCAGTATCCATATCAGTATCAATAAATGACAGTAATCTGAAATCAAAGCTAACTGTATAAATGCCTAAGCCAGGGATCGCCCCCTGGCTTAAGTTTTTTTATTGCCGATAATCGCGATCGCGCAGAGAGAAACAGTCTGGTTCAAATTTATTAACTACTTTAACTCCATCAATGTAATGTATTTAATATTATAATTTTTAATAAAATCTAAAAACACAATAATAATTCTCTTGATAATATGAAAAAAATTAAATTTACTAATAATGCTGGTAAATTAACTGCATTATTATTTCTAATCACAATTTTGCTGACACCATTTGTGGTTGTAAATGCAGGAGAACGCGGTGTATTAATGCAGTTTGGTAGAGTACAAGCAACAATATTGGATGAGGGAATCCATATCATAATTCCCATTGTTAATACAGTCAAAAAAATCAGCGTGAGAGTTCAAAAACAAGAAATATCTGCTGAAGCCTCTTCTAAAGATTTGCAAGATGTATTTACAGATGTGGCATTAAATTGGCATATTATACCTGAAGAGACTAATGTCATTTTTCAAGTGATTGGTGATGAAAAAGACGTAGTTGAAAAAATTATTAATCCCGCAGTAGAAGAAGTTTTAAAAGCAGTGATGGCAAAGTATACAGCAGAAGAAATTGTCACTAAACGAGGAGAAGTAAAATCTGGAGTAGATACCACATTAACAACAAGATTACATGGATATCATATTGCAGTTGATGATATCTCATTAGTTCATGTCAATTTTTCAGATAAATTTACTGAAGCAGTAGAGGCAAAGCAGATTGCTGAACAAGATGCTAAACGAGCAGAATTTATTGCACTAAAAGCAGCAAAACAAGCAGAAGCTAAAGTAAATTTGGCCAAGGGAGAAGCAGAAGTAAATAAATTACTACGTGATAGTTTGACTAATGAAATTTTAGAAAGACAGGCGCTAGAAAAATGGGATGGTAAATTACCTTTAGTTATGACAAAAGATGCCCCTAAGCTTTTAAATATAAATGAAATTTTAAAAAGAAAATAAGTTGGATTAAATTAAAAAACCCAGTTTTGAAGACTGGGTTTTTGATTAGCTACCAGAGAAGAAATTAGGAGTATCGATGATTTTAAACTGGATGAGAGCCAGAATTACAAAGGTATAGGCAGTTGAAGAAATTAAACCTGTCAGTAATTCCTTTTTTAAATTGCGTTCTTGAGATTCTTTTTGAAACATATCGATTGCACCTGCTTGCATCAAGAGAATACCAATAATATTAGATAACCAATAACCAACTATGACACCAGGCATCAGTAATTTAGGAGCAAAAAGACTACAAATATAGCCGAAAAAATAAGCTATTGGTAAATTGAATATTAAATCATTCCACCAGCACAATGGTGACAATAGATATCCAATCACTAAGAAAAATCCACCTCTAAGCTTCTGCAATAAGGTTTTGGGTAAATTCTCTGAAGTTTGTGATAACAACTCTTGTTGGCTCTTTTTGCTACTAATCATAATTATACAGTAATTCTATCCACTTACCGTACTTTAAAAGAAAAAGTCCAAAAAGTCCAGACTCAAATGAAAGTTAAAATCTAGTATCTCAGTTTTTATACTTATTTATGTTGTATTAATAAAACCTCTATCAGGAACTAAAAGATTTCATTCCTCATTGATCAACTACTGTTCTTTAGGAACTAACTTTGTTTCACTTACTGATTGTGATAATGGTCGAATAATTAAACTCACGCCAATTGCCCAAGCGATCGCCAGCGACGTTGCATTAGTAAAATTAGTGCGATCGCGCTGAGGATGGGTAATACATTCCAAAACGAACCCAGTTTAGTTAACATTGCGGCGAATATGCCTGACTGGGGCTGGGTTACAGAGTGAATCGTCACCAAAATCGGTAAATCCCAAGGAAAGCCGCCCTCATTTTGCCGTAACTCTAAAGCCAGTAGTCCAAAAATTTGCAGTGGTAAATACATCCCAACGAACAGCAGTAACAAAGAACGCCAATGAGTAGTTATCAGTTTCTGCACAAACTTCATAACCAATTGTGGCTTTAGGCGCAATGTTTGATTCTCATTGTTGATTTCGTCTAACTCTATCATCTTAAGTACAGTATTTTGTAGTAGTTAGTGTAGTTTTTTGTAAAACTAGTGTATTTTTACTACTGATGTGTAGATACAGCCTGGAACTTGCTTTGACGCAAGCAGCGGCTAAAGTATATGTGTAAAATTTTATCAAGAATTTGTATCACTTCACAAAAATATGGACTTTTACGATATTTTAACCTTAAAATACGGTAAGTCAATCAAGTTTTAGTGTTTTATGGTGATTTTCGAGCAGTCGATTAAAAGTTGTAGTTGCGCGAAACGTTCTGTACAAGAGCGTTATAACCAATCTTTTAGTTTCAGCTAAACAAAGCCGCATTGAGAAAACCCCGGTAAAGGATAGGAGTATGGATTTTTTATTATTGCCTCTGTTCAGCTTTCTAGTTGGTATTGTTGTTGGTTTGACAGGAATTGGTGGTGCTTCCCTGATTACCCCAATGTTGATATTTGTTTTTCAAGTACCACCTGCCGTAGCCATCAGTTCTGATGTCGTTGCGGCAACACTCATGAAAGTTGTTGGCAGCATTAAACATTGGCAGCAACGAACCCTTGATGTACAGGTGGTGAAATGGCTAGCTTTGGGAAGTGTTCCTGGATCTCTACTAGGGATAGGCATACTGCACCTGATTAAACACAAGGCAGAACATAACCTGAACGAAATCATGCTGCATCTGTTAGGTATGACGATTCTGTTAGCTACAGTTTTGGCGTTGGTGCAAATGCTGCTGTTGACTTTCTTTCCAAAGTTTCAATTACCTGAATTGCCAAAATTTGACTTAACAACCCTATTAGGATGCTTGCAGACAGTAAGTATAGGGGCATTTTTAGGTTGTATTGTCGGTTTAACCAGCGTCGCTTCCGGCTCAATGTTTGCCTTGGTGCTGATTGCATTTTTCCGCTTAGATGCACGAAAGTTAGTTGGTACAGATATTTCCCAAGCAGCAATTCTTTTACTGTTCACCGCTTTTGGACATCTTACCTTGGGAACAGTTGACTGGGGTTTAGTCTTACCAATATGGCTTGGCTCAGTACCAGGAGTATTAATAGGGGCTAAAATTTGTCAAGCCGCGCCACAGAAACCATTGCGGTTTATGATTTACTCTATATTGATGATGGTAAGCTTAAAGCTAGTTTATTAGATGCATTTGTATGGGGCATGGTTATTAACTAGCAAAGTATGACAATACTAGGTAAGAGTTGGGATATTCAACTTTCTATCAACTTATTATTTCCAAGCCAAGAGAGAAAATGTACCTCTTTCATACATAATGTATAAACCTAAGCCAATCAATACAAAGGGTACAACAGTTTTACCATAGCGACTTAAAACTTGAGCTACTTTTTTTTGACGAGCTAATAAATAAGTAACGGTATACCAAACACCTTTCATGATTAGAAACACTATAATAACTACTAATAATTCTACTAATCTATAACCAGCAAATAAAGGAATATAAATACCAACATTATCACCACCATTAGCAAATATAATTGCAGCAACTTTATAAGTTTGAGGGCTAAAAATACTCAAAATAAAATTTATAATTGGATGTTTATTAGTAGATGGATTGAAATCAGTAGTTACAGTCTGAAGTTCTGAGTTTTCTACCTCTTGACTCACTAATTGCTTAATTCCAATTACTATTGGCAGTATTCCCAATAATCCTATCCATGCTCTTGGTATTACTAAGCCACCCAAAAAACCTGGTAAACTAACAATAATAATCGCAAGAAAACCAAGATACTGACCGATAAATATGTGGCGACGGCGAAATTGATGATTTAGCTGTGAAAAAAATAGTAGTAATATAATAAAGTCGTCAATATTGGTGGCAGTAAAAGCAATAATTGCCTCAGTAATAATTGTGGTAATATTAATCATGCGGTATTGTCAGAAATCATCACAGAACAATAAAATATTAAGCAAACAAATCAGGATATACTGGGATGAGTGAGTTGTTTACTACACTCTTAGTCGGCATATCAGCTTTCATAGCCACTAATATTGATGATATCGTTATTTTATTGCTACTGTTTTCTCAGTTAAACTCTACCTTCCGATCTAAGCATATTGTTGCTGGCCAGTATTTAGGCTTTACAGTGTTAATTATTGCTAGCCTGACTGGCTTATTTGGTGGATTAGTCATACCATCCAACTGGATTGGATTACTGGGATTAATACCAATGGCGATGGGTATTAGCAGTTTGATCAATCGAGAAGAAGATGAAACTCAAGAGGCAGCACATTGTGGTGAGGTTGTAGTTCCCACAGTTGAATATCAAGATGCAAATACTACAAGTCTTTTCAATACACAGACTTACAGCGTTGCAGCCATCACTATCGCCAATGGCAGCGATAATATTAGCGTTTATGTACCATTATTTGCTAGTGGTGATTTAGGCAATTTTCTGATTATTGTTGGTGTATTTTTTATATTAATAGCAGTGTGGTGTTATCTAGCTTATATATTTACTTCTCAAGCAAAAATTGCCAATATTTTAAGTCGATATTCTAGCTATATTTTTTCCTTTGTATTAATAATAATAGGTGCAATCATTATTTTAAAAACGGAATCTTTAAGCTTGCTTAAGCTAGCAGCAAGTTGTGTATGTTTGGTGATTTTAGTGAAAAATAACTGAAAAACTAGACTCCCGACTTTTTAGAAAAGTTGGGAATCTGTGCCTTTTAATTTTCATAATTTCATCTACTAATTAAGCTACTTGCACATTATCTTGCATAAGGAGATTTTCAAAAGCTATCATGACTCGTGTATGAAAACGTTGACGGTGTTTCAGTTTCCAAACGGGCTGAACAATTTCTAATTTTTTACTAGATTGTTTTTGGGGATCAATAATTTTTACAGCGTGCAATGTCCCTAGTAGCAATTCTTTTTTCACCATAAATTCTGGAATT
This sequence comes from Chlorogloeopsis sp. ULAP01, assembly GCF_030381805.1. Classification (NCBI taxonomy): domain Bacteria; kingdom Bacillati; phylum Cyanobacteriota; class Cyanophyceae; order Nostocales; family Chlorogloeopsidaceae; genus Chlorogloeopsis; species Chlorogloeopsis sp. ULAP01. The sequence goes on along the minus strand of NZ_JAUDRH010000014.1, from coordinate 89,593 downwards.
GCTGCCGCACCAACACCACTTTCTACAACTGCCTTCACCATTTCGCTAGTATTTAAGTTAATTACAACACTCAGATTGCTGGGTTCAATTCCCCAATTTTGTAAGGCATGATCAAATATTTGTTGTGCGCCGGAGCCAGACTCACGCATCACCCAACCTGTATTGAGTAATTCATCTAGATAAACCTCGCTACGTTGATACCAAGGGTGAGATTTGCCAACAACAATTTGCAGGCGATCGCTTCCTACTTCTTCCTTTTCTAAACATTGCTGCAATGATGCTTTAATCTCCCCTGTCACTAAACCCAAATCATACATACCAACAGCAGTGCCTTCACAAATTTCCTCGGCATTTCCCAGCTTACAGTTGATAAAAATACCAGGATATAATTGCTTGAACTGGCTGATTTTTTCAGGTAGCCAATAGTTACCAACCGTAAGACTTGCACCTAACTTCAACTCTCCCCGTTGCAGATTATTTAATTCCTTTAAGCAACGTTCTGTTAACTCTACATGATCAAGAATTTTCTGTGCCTCACCCTGCAATAATTTCCCAGCATCTGTGATTTCAATATGCCTACCAATGCGATGAAATAACCTAACACCATATTCTGTCTCTAAGCTTTGGATCGCAGCACTGACTGCTGGCTGAGTGATGTAAAGTGCTTCAGCTGCACGGGTAAAGTGCAATACTTCTGCCACGGCTAAAAAAATTCGCAACTGCTCCAGCGTCATTTTGGCTCTGTACAGGCTTGAGGATAGTGATTGTGAAAACCTTGAAAGTATTATACGGTAAATTAGGCGGAAATATGTAGATTATTTTATATATTCTTGATGACATGGTTGCAGTTATATCTGCATATCAATAAATTACGTCTATGAATTTGACAAAAAAGAATGTTTGCTTTTATTGATGGAGAGCCATAGAGTGAAACTATGACTTCGGTACAAGCTTCTTGGGTAAAGCAAAGCACCAGTTCTATTCATGAATTTATTTGCTGATGACTACAGAATTTAACTGCCAACAATCAATGATCGCTTCTGTGTTACTACACAATTACTAAGCAACTCTATATTCACAACTCACAACCTCCATGTCAAGAAGCACCCAACTAGATATTGATACAGACGGTTGAGAATCACTACCCTTGAGGAGACAAGATACAAACATGAGTGGATTACTGACTGCTATCCCCACAGGACTCACTGCTTTCATTGCTACCAATCTTGATGATATTGTTGTCCTGTCACTATTTTTTTCCCAAGTCAATGCTTGCTTTCGCCGTCGCCACATCGTTATCGGTCAATATTTGGGTTTTAGTCTTCTAGTCATCGCAAGTTTACCCAGTTTTTTTGGCAGATTTATCTTGCCAGAATCCTGGATTGGGTTACTTGGTATTGCTCCTATCATCATTGGGATCAGTCGTTTATTACATCCAGAGACAAACGAGCAAGAAGGTTTAAACAACCCCGAATCTTCTCAAGCCTGGTGGTACAACTTCCTTTCACCCCAAACTTACGGTGTTGCAGCAGTTACCATTGCTAATGGTGGAGATAACATCAGTATCTATATGCCAATGTTTGCCACTCATACATGGGATAGCTTACTAGTGATTTTGGCAGTTTTCTTTGTGATGGTAAGTGTGTGGTGTTATACAGCTTATTGCTTAACTCAGGTAAGTGCGATCGCTTCTGCAATTTCTCGCTACGGTAATCCTTTAGTTCCCTTTATCTTAATGGGATTAGGTGTTTCCATTTTGATAGAAAGTCACACTTTAGAAACTCCTGCCTTAGTTTTAATCTCTGTTGTATCTATTGCTTCCTATCTCTTAATTGTAGGCAAGAATGCGTGGCAAGATGTTTATGGATTTTCTTTGGGATCACCTGAAACCGAAGTATTGAAGCAAAAATAAATTTTTCTAGTACGCAAATTGCATCAATAGACAGATGAGAAGTTGTACATCATATACTCTAAATTAGGTAGGTAGTATCTGTAAAAAAATTGTTATCGTTTTTTAGGAGAAAAATTATGAAACTATTCAAGAATACTCTGGTCAAAATTACTCTTGTTTGCTTATTACTACTAGCAAACTTGATGTTCACTCAACCATCTTGGGCAGGTAAGAAAATCAGTGACGATCCAGATTATGTAGAAGTCACCAAATTATTAGAATCTGCTTTGCAAGATAAACAAACTCAAGGTTCTACATCAGAGCTTGACCAAGCGATCGCTAATTTAAAATTCCAAAAATATATTTTGGAAAATAGCAAAGAGCCTGTTGGTATTTGTCGCAACGAAACAGATAAAACCCTGTTAGTTTATGGTAAAAAACCCAAAAAATCTAGCTCAACCTACAGTAATCAATTATATCTGCTACCTAGTGGTGCAGAAACTGATGACGATTGGGACTGTCAAGGCGTTTATCTCCCTGAAAAAGCTGCCGCAGAAGGACAGGAAGCCGCACCAGCTCAAGCTTTTAAGATTGTTCATGGAACTCGCTTAGTTGCCACAACCAATCCCGAAACTGGAGAAACTGAATTCAATCTTCCTCCTCTAAAACTTATCCAGTCTGGCGACAAAGATAATTGGTTTATTCCTGAAAATCTACAAGCCGCACTTGATGCTGGATTGACTACTGCAACAATTGACGATTAAGTAACATAAGATTCCCAATTTATTGTAGATACCTAGAGGGTAGAATTCGGGAATCTAACTATCCAAAAAGTTGAGAGAATTTTAATTAAAAAATCTCCAATTTGTAGGGTGCGTTAGGACGATAGTCCTAACGCACTATTAATCTTCTAACAATGGTGGGTGATGCTGTCACTAACCTACCCTACATTTATTAAGCGGTAGTTTATTAATTCATTCTAAGAAGGTGTTAAAGTTAATAACAAGTTAGTAATCTATCAATTTTTGTATTTTAATAAATAAAATTTATTGATTTTTATTTAAGATAAACTCTGATTATGCGATTTTTTGATCTAGAAATTTTATAAAATAACATTAATTAAATATAAGTATTTTGAAGGTTGCTTGAAGACGTAAATCTAATGAAGACAGACGTAGAAAAATTAGAAGTCAAAACTTTAGAAAAAAAGAAATACAGGTCAGATCGCGTTCGGGATCACTTGGCGAATGAACGTACTTACCTAGCATGGATGCGGAGTGGGATTGCACTCATGGGTTTTGGTGTTTTGATTGTGCGGTTGAGGATCATCCGCCCTCCATTGGCACCACAACCTCCTGGTAATGGTTGGAAATTGGGTTTAGCATTTGCCTTGGTAGGTATATTAACAGTGTTACTTTCAACTCAACACTATTTTGCTGTTCGCCAAGATATTGACGAGGATACCTATCAACCTCCAGATCGTTGGATACTACTGGCGAGTTTAGCTGTAGTTCTTCTAGGCGTGGGAGTACTCTACTATGTATTCACGGTTCCGCTAGATTATTTGCAAACTTTTATATTGGAGTAATATCATATTCGTGACAATGCCCATAATAAAATAACCTCACCCGCCTACGGCACCCTCTCCTTAGTAAGGAGAGGATTGTGGAGTGAGGTAACGCAGGAATTAAGGGTAATTTAGCGGACATCATATAATGGAGTGTAGGTTTTTAGGTGAGCTGTCTTGAAAAGGCAGAGGACAGTGGTTCGGCTCCCTTCGACTGCGCGGTAATCGAGCGCAGTCGAGATTCAGGGCAAGTCGCTCACCAACTGGACAGGAGGCAGAAGTAGTAAAAAAATAACAGCTATCCTAATGCCCGATGCCCATTTCCCGGTGACATCACCAAAAGACGACGGGGAAGCCCGTTCCTTTAAGGGGCGCTCAGAATCGTCGTCCGTCGTCTTGGGGCAAGGGGCATTCATGCATTGGCCAATGCCCAATTCCCAATTCCCGATGCCCGCGAAATCCCCCAGACTTCAGTCGGGGGATGAGCTTAATATGCAGAGCATGGTAATGAGAGAATGACTGATGACTAACGACTAATTAAATACAGATAATTCAAACTCCACTAAATCCTTGAATAGAGAAGTACTCAAGTAACGTTCGCCAAAGCTAGGTTGAACTATGACAATTAACTTACCGCTATTTTCTTTTCGCTTGGCTACCCCAATCGCAGCAGCTAACGCAGCACCTGTAGAAATACCCGATAATAAACCTTCTTCTCTTACTAATCTGCGGCTATAGGCGATCGCATCTTCATCAGAGACTGCAATCACCTCATCTATTAATTCTAGACGGCAAATTGTTGGAATAAATCCCGCACCAATTCCTTGAATTTTATGCGCTCCCGATCTCCCTCCAGAAAGCACTTGGCTATTAGTTGGTTCTACAGCAATAGTTTGAAAACTTGGCTTGCGTTGTTTAATCACCTCGGCTACACCAGTCACGGTTCCGCCAGTACCGACTCCCGCCACCAAAATATCTACCTTGCCATCGGTATCTTCCCAAATTTCTTCTGCTGTTGTCTGGCGATGTACCTTGGGGTTAGCTGGGTTATTGAACTGTTGTAGCATATAGGCATTGGGCAATTCTGCTACGATTTGTTCAGCTTTGGCGATCGCTCCCCGCATCCCTTCTATACCAGGAGTTAATTCCAATTGAGCGCCATAAGCTCTCAACATTGCCCGTCTTTCTGTACTCATCGTATCTGGCATAGTCAGAATCAAATGATAGCCCTTTGCAGCAGCCACCATAGCTAAGGCGATACCCGTATTTCCAGATGTCGGTTCTACTAATACCGTCTTTCCAGGATGAATTAAACCCGCCTCCTCTGCGCTTTCCACCATACTCACGCCAATTCTGTCTTTCACAGAGGCAGATGGGTTCATGCTTTCTAACTTCATCACAATCTCTGCTACAGCTCCCTCTTGTTGAGGAATTCTGTTTAGCTGCACCAGTGGAGTACGTCCGACTAACTCTGTAATATTCTTGGCAATTTTCATAAAAGTATTCTTATGTAATTAAATGTAATACATCTGGCTTTTCTGCAACCGTGCTTCTCGCTGCTCAAATAGATCTTGGATAGTATATTGGCTCAAAACAGCTTGTGCTGCTAAGTCTGCTTGTTGCCAAATGTTATGCACCAAAAATTTTTCCAAATTTTCTTCACCAAGGAATTCTTTTTCTTTCTGTTCTCCATCCAACATAATCACAACCTCTAACAAGGTTAATTGCCGAGGTTCACGCAATAAAATAAAGCCACCTTTAGAGCCACGTTGACTCTGCACCACACCAGAGCGCCGCAGACTTGTAAGAATTTGCTCTAGATACCGCTCTGGGATCGGATGCTTGGCAGAAATATCACTCATAGTGACAGGAGTTTTTTGACCAGAATTGCTAGCTAGCTCTAAAAGTGCTATGAGCGCATATTCCACTTTGGCAGACAAATCCAAGAGGGCATACTTTTGTTTTCTTAAGCTCTCATTCATTATACTACGGCTAACTGATAGGCTTATTGTACATTAAGTAATAAAATTTCTAAAAACAATGTTTGCTGGAATACAATTTATTAAATCATCATTAAAGTACTATAAGCTTATCAAATTACCGATGTTTATAATAATTTGAAAGAACAATCCGACACATAGAAAATACTGCTCCCCAATGCTCTTCTTGACGAGGGGAAATCCCGTTATCGCAAGTTCTCTGATGATCATGCTTTGCATAGTGATGAAAACTGGAGGCTCCGTCTTCATCTTCATGAGGCGGAGCCTATGATCATGTCCGTGAAAATGCTCATAATACAATAACCTCACCTACCTCACCCCAACCCTCTCCTTACTAAGGAGAGGGTTGGGGTGAGGTAACGCAGGAATTAAGGGTAATTTAGCGGACATCATATCAATCATCATTCCCAGGCTCCAGCATAGGAAAGAGAAAAAGAGAGATTTGGGATAATGAAATCATTATCAAAATTTTGATCTAAGTCTGAGGCTGGATGATCCAAATTACAAGGATATGCTCCTACCTGACTTACCTAAGATTTATGAACGTGATTCCGCAGCCCAGAAATTTTGAGATGAGGCAGGAATTTGAATACATAAAAACCGGATTTTTAGAGAAACCCGGTTTCCATACCCAAAGTTTCTTACTCCTACCTTATGGCGTAAGCAGCTGGAAATACCTTTGTTTGTTTAGGTTGGATATAGACACGTTGTCCCTTTTCTAACTGAAGCTGATAAGATTCTTCTCGACTGAGATAAGCATTGAGTGTTTCACCAGAGCGCAAGATTAATTCCACACGAATCTCCCAACCAAGATGAATAATGCGGTCAACGATCGCAGATGTACTGTTGTCATCGGCATTCGTCTTAATCAAGATATCGTGTGGTCGCAAAAACACTTTGTCACTAGCAGAAACTGTATGCTTGTTGGTTAAGAGACCGACATTACCAGGTAGAACATTCACAGGGCCAATAAAACTCATCACAAATGGTGTGGCTGGGTTGTCATAAATTTCCGCCGGACTACCAACTTGTTCTACCCTTCCTTGATTCATAACCACAATGTCATCAGCAACTTCCATTGCTTCCTCTTGATCGTGGGTAACAAATACAGTCGTGACATGAACTTCTGAATGCAGATTGCGTAACCAAACACGCAAATCTTTACGAACTTTGGCATCTAATGCACCGAAAGGCTCATCTAGTAATAAGATTCGGGGCTGTACAGCCAGTGAGCGTGCTAATGCGATCCGTTGCCGTTGCCCACCAGAAAGCTGAGAAGGATAGCGATCACCAAATCCCTGCATCTGTACCAATTCCAAAAGTTCATCAACACGTTGGCGAATCCGGTTTTTAGGATGCTTGCGCAAACTCATAGCAAAGGCAATATTCTCACGCACTGTCAAGTGTTTAAACAGAGCATAATGCTGGAAGACGAAACCAATGTTACGTTCTTGCACGCTGTGAAAAGTCGCATTTTCACCCACTAACCAAATTTCACCAGCATCAGGTGCTTCTAAACCGGCAATTATTCTTAGTAATGTAGATTTTCCTGAACCTGAAGGGCCAAGTAAAGCCACCAAAGAACCTGTTTTAACTTCCAAATTTACGTTGTCTACAGCATGGAAGTTTCCGAAATGTTTGGAAATATTTTGAAGCACAATTCCCATAATTTTGCCTTCCTTTAAATTGGCCTATCTCAACTCAAATACAACTTTCCTATCAACCTTTAGTATTTTAAAAATAACAATACCAAATTTATAGCCTTGTGGTGATATTTTTTGTCTTTAAAAGTACTTAAAATTTATTTAATTTCTGGAATCAGATTGTGCTAACATCATTCTTGCTAGATAGTTAATTCATTACACTTCACTTAAACCTACAGGCTATCAGAACTAATCCTGCCTTCGCAGGATTAGATTGTGTAGCGGCACCTTTTAAGGTGTCGGCTACTTCCAAATCTGTTTGAAAAAATTAACAATGCCAGCAATTACTGTCTGTATTTTGTTTACCGACAATCTTGATATTTAATGATTCCAAGTAATTTAAACAATTACCAATTTGAGACAATGAACCTCGTAGTTCTAAGTCAAAATATCTTGAATTATTTAGTATGTTTGTCTAATTTTGCCCCAAGAATATTAATTGTTAAACCATGACAAGAAATTAACTGTGAAATCATCGATTCTTGCAAGTAATATTGAGGAATATACAAACTTACACGCAGCCGCGTGCTGTTGCTTTCAAAAACGAATGAACTAATAAAAGAACATTCGATGAATGCAGGTGAAATTTACATACAAACACTCCACACATCACAGCAGAATCAGTGTGTACGTCGATTAGAATGGGTTCTGCGCTCCAAAATTTCCTTCAAGATCACTGTTACCACTGCTAACAGTGCCAATAAAACTGCTGCTGAGAAGGCAGCTTGAGTTTCGTACTGTTTATAAGCATCTTCAATAAACAGAGGTAAACTCTGGGTTCTACCACGGATATTGCCCGATACTACGGCAACAGCACCGAATTCACCCATTGCCCTGGCGTTTGTCAAAATTAAACCATAGAGAACTCCCCAACGGATATGAGGCAAAGTAACCCGCCAAAAAATCTGCCAACCATTTGCCCCTAGTGTTTTTGCTGCTTCTTCTTGTTCTTTGCCCATTTCTTCCAATACTGGAATTACTTCTCTAGCGACAAAAGGCATACTGACAAATGCTGTTGCTAGCACTATTCCAGGAAAAGCAAAGACAACTCTAATCCCTTGCTCCTGTAAAAATTCACCAAACCATCCTTGTCGTCCATAAAGTAGGATGATCATTAACCCAGCCACAACAGGTGAAATCGAAAACGGCAAGTCAATTAGACTTAATAGGAAGGCGCGTCCGGGGAATTGATTACGAGCGATCGCCCAAGCCGCACACAGCCCAAAAATGGTGTTCAAAGGCAAGGTAATGACAGACAGTATAAAGGTGAGCCAGGCAGCATGAAGAAATGCTGGGGTAGTCATATTGGCAAAAAACGGGCCAATTCCATTCCGAAAGGCAAAATAAAACAGATTCAGCGTTGGGATATACAGAATGAACAATAAATAGATGATGGAAATCCCAATCAGAATGGTGGCAGCCCAATTTCGTTGCTTTTTGGCTGAAGGATCGGTTTTCTCACTTAACGTCATAACGTCTACCCCAAGCTTGTAAAAGATTAATGCACAGCAGCATAATCAATGAAATCAACAACAACACTACGCCAATCACAGTTGCGCCAGAGTAGTCATACTGTTCTAGACGCTGGAAAATCAACACAGGTGCAATCAAATCTCGAAAAGGCGTGTTAGAAGCAATAATGACTACCGAACCATACTCACCAACAGCACGGGAAAAACCCAAGGCGACGCCAGTCAAAATTGTCGGAAACAAGGGGGGAAATATAACTTTCCAGAAAGTCTGCCATTTGGAAGCGCCCAAACTCCAAGCAGCTTCTTCCACTTCCCTTTCCATTTCCTGGAGAACTGGTTGTACTGTGCGGACAACAAATGGTAAGGAGATAAATGTCATAGCGACTGCTACCCCTAAACGGGTAAAAGATACCTTAATACCAAAAGGAGCCAGCCAAGAACCAATCCAACCATTGTTACTGTAGACTGTCGCTAAGGTTAAACCCGTAACTGCTGTCGGGAGGGCAAAGGGTAAATCGAGGGAGGCATCAATGAAATTTTTAATCGGCAGAGTGAATCTACCAATGGACAAGTTAAAGTCGTAGCGTACTAGAACCCAAGCAAGGATGCTACCAAAGACTCCATTCAACAAAGCACTAAAGGTAGCAGTCACAAAAGTGACATCATAAGTCGCCAAAGCGATCGGGCTAGTAGCAATTCTCCAAATGTTCTCAGGACTTTCAGTAGCGGCTTTTGTAAACATCGCTAGCATTGGTACTAGCAACATAATACCTAGATATACGTAAGTCACTACCCACGTCCAGGGAATCTGAGCTATTGTCTCTAGCAGTGACTGACGCTTAGATCTGTAATTGGGAGGAAATTGTTGTGAATGCGAGGATACAGCCATAGCTATTCTCAGAAATGGGCATCGGGAATTGGGGATTGGGAAGAAGAGGATAAGGTGACACGGGGAGGTGGGGACACGGGGACACGGAGTTGAGGGTGTTGAGAGAGGTGAGGAAGTAATAAGAGTAAATTCTTCCCCATCTCCCTCATCTCCCTCATCTCCCACTCTCCCTGATCCTTAGCCCCTTAAATCACCTTCTCTTTGCCTGAATTTGGTCAAAAATTGCCCCATCATCAAAAAATTTCTTCTGAACAGCTTCCCAGCCACCGTAGTCTGCTACTGAAGCTAATCTTTCTACTTTAGGATATTTGTCAGCCAGTTCCTTTGTTTGCAGTTTTGTCTCATCTGCTGGACGGAAGCCTATTTTGGCAAATTCTGCTTGGGCTTCGGGAGTAAACAAATATTCCACAAAAGCTTGTGCTACCTCGCGGGTTCCGTGTTTATCAACGTTTCGATCAACCACAGCTATGGGGTTATCAATCGAAATATTTACTGGTGGGATAGTGTAGTTAACTTTTTGACCTTGTTGGGATGCCAAGAGAATTTCATTTTCATAGTTAATCAAAGCATCACCTTGACCTTGTTTAAAGAATGCATCCGTTGCTTCACGGGCATCTTTAGTTAGCAAAGGTACATTTCGGGTGTAGACTTTGGTAATAAAATCTAAGGCTTTTTCTTCTCCACCCCCAGATTGAATTGCTGCATTCCATAAAGTTAGGAAGTTCCAACGCGCAATTCCAGAAGTTTTCGGATCGGCAGTAATTACCTGCACACCATCTCTACCTAAATCTTCCCAGGTTTTGAGATTTTTAGGATTACCGTCACGAGTGATTAAAGCTGCTACAGATTTTGAGACAATCCCATTGTTGGGAACTTCTTTGTCCCATCCTGGTTGAATTAATCCAGCTTGCTCAATTCGTTTCACATCCAAAGCCAAAGCCAGATGTACGATATCTGCTTCTAAGCCATCAATTACAGCACGGGTTTGGGAACCAGAACCACCGTAACTTGGTCTAAAAGAGACGTTTTGGTTATGTTCTTGCTTCCATTTTTCCACAAACTTGGGAATGATCGCATCATGAGCTGCTTTTGTCACAGCAAAGGAGACTAAAGTCAGTTCAACATCTCGCTTGTTGGCTGCTACTGGACTGGCTCCACTACCATTAGTAGTTGTCGCATTCTGTCCGTTACCGCCACAGGACGCGATCGCTACACTTAGAATAACTCCTACCAAAAACAGCGAGACAAAGCTTCTCAAAGAGGTGCGTTTCCATCGATTCCAGATATCCGGCCACATACTGACTCTAGGCTCCTTAATTTCATCTACAGTTAATCAGTAGAGTATTAGTATTTATGGTTTAGTAATAGATACTACAGATATTTAAATCAAATAGCAAGACCAATCACCATAATCCCAGTCAAGAATGTGCAAATTTTATGACTTTAATAAAAATTTATAGAAATGCAAGCTGACTACAAAGTGAGGAGCATAAACTTGACTTTGAGATAAAATATGAGAACCTAATAATTAGGTTTGCTAAATATTTTTAAAAGGAAGTACATTCTGCTCGTGACAATAGCAACACCAGTCACCGTTCCAAAATCGCTCATATTAAAAACCCAAGAACTGACGCGCCGCTTTGGTAAATTTACAGCCGTTGATGCTTTGAATATCTGCGTAGGCGGGGGAGAAGTATTTGGCTTACTTGGCCCGAATGGAGCAGGTAAAAGTACAGTAATTAAGATGCTGACTACCTTACTACCACCAAGCAGTGGACAAGCAACCATAGCTGATTATGATGTCACTCATCAATCTACTGATGTCAGAAAAGTTATCGGTTACGTACCTCAAGCTCTTTCTGCTGATGGTAGTCTGACAGGCTATGAAAATCTTTTAATCTTTGCCAAGTTATACGATATTCCGGCTAGGCAACGTCAACGACGTATCCATGATGTACTGGAGTTCATGGGTTTGCATGAAGCAGCTCATCGCTTGGTAAGAAACTACTCTGGTGGCATGATTCGCAAATTAGAAATAGCCCAATCCGTCTTGCATCGACCGCAGATTTTATTTTTAGATGAGCCAACTGTTGGACTAGATCCAATTGCACGTACTCAGGTATGGCATCTGGTACAACAACTCTGTGCTAATTACGGTACAACTATATTTTTAACTACCCATTTTTTAGAAGAAGCCGATCATCTTTGTAGCCGAGTCGCAATTATGAATCGGGGTAGAGAAGTTGTCACTGGCGCACCCGCAGACTTAAAAACTGCCATAGGTAAACCTAACGCAACCTTAGATGATGTCTTTATCTATTACACAGGGGATGAATTAGAATCGGGAGTTGGTTATCATGACACCGCAAAAACCAGACGTAATGCTCAACGGTTGGGTTAAACCTCAACGCTCAAAATTAGGTAATTTTATTTATGCGATCGCAAAACTAGTAAACAAAACTCTTGTGATTGCTGAACTAGAAGTGCGTAAACTCCGTCACGATCCAAGTGACTTATTGATCCGGGGTGTACAACCGGCATTATGGTTATTGATTTTTGGACAAGTTTTCACTCGTACTCGTGCCATTCCTACAGGTAGCTTATCCTATTTAGATTTTATGGCTCCTGGCATTTTGGCTCAGAGTGTGCTGTTTGTGGCAATTTTCACTGGTGGGATGACATTGATTTGGGAGCGAGATTTAGGAATTGTGCATAAATTCCTTGCTAGTCCTATTCCCCGCGCAGCGATGGTGTTGGGTAAAGCCCTTGGTTGTGGGGTAAGATGCTTACCACAGATAGCAATTATTTACGGATTGGCGTTGCTTTTGGGTGTCAAACTTAATTTTCATCCCTTAGCTTTACTCCAAGTTCTAGTGATTGTGCTGTTAGGAGCGGGTTGTTTTTGCATTTTTTCATTAATCATTGGTTGCCTAGTCAAAACCAGAGAAAGGTTTACAGGAATTGGACAATTATTAACAATGCCGTTGTTTTTTGCTAGTAATGCCATTTATCCTATCTCCCTGATGCCAACATGGTTGCAGTTTCTCTCCCAAGTCAATCCCTTAACTTATCAAGTTGATGCTTTACGCGGTACAATGCTAGAAAATGGTTCCAGCCTTTATGGATTTAGTCTAGACTGTATCATTCTCTTGCTAACATTAATAGGCTTGACTATTATCTGTGGACGGCTTTATCCACGGGTGGCGATGTAATCAGGAGAATAATAACCCAATGAAGCTCGGTAAACCATCTCAAGAATGTGCAGCCAGAGTGATGGATACTATCCCATTATTGATGCGGTTTATTCGAGCAGATATGCGTACTCACAGTGCTGATTCTCTATCTATACCTCAGCTGCGATCGCTAGCATTTCTCAAACGCAATCCTGGTGCTTCTTTATCTGAGGTGGCAGAACATCTTGGTGTTACCTGTGCTACGGCATCCACAACAATCGAACGATTAGTACAGCGCAATTTAGTACAACGCACAGATCATCCCCAGGAACGGCGGCGAGTTGTTCTGAATTTAACTCAACAAGGAAAACAGCTTTTAGAGGAATCTCAAGACAAAACTCGTGCTCATATTGCCAATATTCTAGAGAATTTGACACCGGAACAAGTATCACAAATTGAAGAAGGTTTAACTCTACTCAAAAATGTCTTCGAGCAAACAGATGTTCCAAAAGCTCTTTGAAGCTGGAGCTATAAGATATGACTCTTTGCTGGTATAAATTTAGGTGCTAAAAGCTCTCCAATCCTACATCCTGTGTGATCCAATATTGATAACCAAACTAGATCAAAAAACGCGGTGCGTCTTTAGCAGTAGCAATTTCTCTACCCCAGGAGTAGAGACACGATATATCGCGTCTGGGCAAAGATTTTGGGATTACGCAAAATAATTTTCATAAACTAATCAGCAACACCAAAATATCTAGTGTGTAAAAAAATACACAGATAAATATCTAAGATTTAAGCGATCGCTTGACTCTTCCTCATATCAGACCGCTACTTTTTAATATTACGATGATATCATTTTGATATGAGTTAGCCACTATAAAAACTATGGAACAAAAAATAAAGGAATTTCCGGCGTTCAAAATCAACGGCTTCATAATGTTGGCTGTGATAATAGCGATCGCGCTGGCGGGAGGATGGTATCTTTTGTCTAGTGTGCAGGGGTTAGAAGCTTTACTGGCAAGGGGTTTGAAAGTTACTGATTTTATCGGTGGTGATGATACCGTTGCAGAGGTTATTGCTTGGTTGGCTGCTACACTCCTGGTGATTGTCATCCCGTCTTTGTCGGGCTTCTTTACTGTTGAGCCTAATCAAGCGGTGGTGTTAGTGCTGTTTGGGAAATACATGGGAACCGTTCGTGAATCTGGCTTTTGGTGGACAAATCCCTTTGCTAGCAAGCACAAGATTTCGCTGCGGGTTCGCAACTTCAACAGCAAAATCATCAAAGTTAACGATGCCGAAGGAAGTCCGATTGAAATAGCGGCGGTTGTCGTCTGGCAGGTTTTCGATTCAGCTAAGTCAAAGTTTGCAGTAGATGATTATGAAGAATTTGTCGCCATCCAAAGTGAAACTGCCATTCGCTCTTTAGCGATTCGATATCCCTACGACAGTCCAAATGACACAGAAATTCCTTCACTGCGAGGAATTCCCGATGAAATCGCTCACGCTTTGCAAAACGAACTCCAAGCCCGTTTGGAAGTAACGGGCGTAGAAGTGATAGAAGCGCGGCTCTCGCATCTTGCCTATGCACCAGAAATCGCTCAGATGATGCTGCGACGACAGCAAGCAAAAGCCTTAATTGATGCGCGGCGACAGATTGTTGAGGGTGCAGTGGGGATGGTGAATGAAGCCTTGAATCGTCTCAGCCAAGAACAAATGGTTAACTTGGATGACGAGCGCAAAGCTTCTATGATTAATAACTTGTTGGTTGTTCTTACCTCTGAGCAAACTGCCCAACCCGTTATCAATGCTGGTACGCTTTATAACTAGGACATGGGACAAAAAAAACGATTCTTGTTGCGTCTAGATGAGAAACTTTACGAGATACTGGAGAAATGGTCGGCAGATGAATTAAGAAGCGTGAATGCACAGATCGAGTATCTGTTGGCTGAAGCTGCGAAGAAAGCAGGGCGTTGCAAGTCAGACAAGAGTAACTCGGAGGAGGAGTGAGAGCTAAACATGATGAAAAATCAACTTACCAAAAGCCAGACTACCGAGTTAGAACTGTCTCCCAACAACCCAATTCTTTCTGTACAAGACTTAGGTAGAAGAGTTGAGGAAAAGTGGATCTGGAGTCATCTAAGTTTTCAATTGTTTCCAGGGGAGCGAGTAGCGGTGGTGGGTGCTTCTGGATCGGGTAAAAGCTTGCTTCTGCGGGCATTAGCTGGCTTAGATCCAGTGCAAGCCGGGCAAATTATTTTTCAGCAAAAGCCTATGAATTCCTGGTTTATGCCTAGCTATCGTTCCCAAATTGTCTACTTGCACCAGCGCCCAGCCCTTTGGGAAGGAACTGTAGAAGAAAATCTCCAGCGAGTTTATAAATTAGCAGTTCACCACAATCAGATTTACAACCGCCAGTTAATTCTAGATTACCTGCATATTTTGCATAAGCCAGCTGATTTTTTACAGCGTCCGATTAGAGCTATTTCTGGTGGTGAAGCACAGATAGTTGGCTTCTTGCGAGCTTTGCAAATTTCACCTTCTGTACTACTACTAGATGAACCCACTGCTTCACTTGATACTGAAACTGCCCAAAGTTTAGAGGCTTTAGTTGCTGTTTGGCAAAATGAAAACCCACGCAGAGCCTATCTTTGGACAAGTCACGATCGCAAGCAGTTAGAACGCATTACCAACCGCCAAATTACTTTAAAGGAATAAAGATTAATGGCAAGCAGTTATATCCAAATTGGTTATGGACAAGTAGCTTTGGCGACTTTGTTTATTTTGATCAATATGGGGCTTTCCTTTGGTTTGCGGTTAGGATTAGAGCAAAGCTTGGGTCTAGCCGCTTTCAGGATGGTAGGACAGTTGTTGTTGGTGGGGTATATATTGCAATGGGTATTTACCCTGAGCAACCCTGTATTAGTGATACTTTTGGCTTTGAGTATGACGGCGATCGCTGGTGTATCTAGCGTTAACCGCACGCGTAGACGGTTTGCCAGTATTTATTGGAATAATTTTATTTCACTTTTGAGTAGCTCTTTTTTAGTGACAGGGATCGTAGTGAGTGGGATTTTGCGTGTTCAGCCTTGGTACGAGCCTCAGTATCTGATTCCCCTTTTGGGTATGGTCTTAGGTAATGCTCTTACGGGTACATCTTTGAGTTTAGATCGGTTTATGGAGGACTTGACTAGTCGTCGGGACGAAATAGAAACGTTACTGGCTTTGGGTGCTTCTCGTTGGGAAGCTGCACATCAACCGATTCGCGAGGCTCTGAGAATTGGAATGATTCCTACCATTAATTCGATGATGGTAATGGGATTAGTTAGCCTACCGGGAATGATGACTGGTCAAATTTTGGCTGGGGCAAATCCTACTGATGCTATACGCTACCAGATTGTAATTATTTTTGCCCAAGCAGCAGGAGTTGCGATCGCCACAATGGGCGTTGTTATTTTAGCTTTTTTGGTTCTATTTAATCGAGATCATCAACTCGCAGACTTGTTACGCAAGCTTGATTAAAATGCAATATGTCATAGGACTGCGCAGATTTAAGAAATAAATAGAAGACTTCATGCGTCGAGACTCAATATTTTATAAACTGTTTCAACAGTCTCCCTCTTTGCTTTTTGAACTATTGACAAATCCCCCGGCAAATGCAAATGCTTATCGATTTGATTCAGTAGCTGTTAAAGAACCCAAATTTGAAATTGACGGTGTATTTCTCCCACCAGAAGACGAAGGTGCTGGGGTTGTCTATTTCTGCGAGGTGCAATTCCAAAAGGATGAACAGCTTTATGAAAGGGTATTTGCTGAATCTCTACTCTACTTTTATCGTAATCGTTCTAGATATAGCGACTGGCAAGCAGTGATAATTTACCCTTCACGCAGTATAGAACAAAGGGATATTAATCCCCATCGCTCATTACTGAACGGCGGACAAGTACATCGAGTATTCTTGGATGAATTAGGGAATATTCGCTCCTTACCTTTATGGGTAGCACTAATGGTGCTAACGACGGTGGCAAAAGAACAAGCACCAGCAGAAGCTAGATATTTATTAACCAGAACTCACCAAGAAGTCTCATCAGAGGCGAGTCACGCCATAATAGAGATGATTACGACGATTATGGTATACAAGTTTGAACAACTGAGCAGAAGGGAGGTTGAGTCAATGCTAGGAATCACGCTCAAGGAAACGAGAGTTTACCGAGAAATCAAGGAAGAAGGACGTGAAGAAGGACGTGAAGAAGCAACTGTTAATCTTGTGATTCGACAGCTAACTAAGCGATTCGGAGAACTTTCTGAAGAAATGCGCTCCTCAATTTCTAGTCTACCTTTGCCTGTACTCGAAGATTTGAGCGTAGCACTGTTAGATTTTACCAGTTTGGCTGATTTGCAGGCTTGGATTGCAGCAAGATAAATGAAATTAGGGTGAGTCGCAAGCGCAAGCCTGGAAAAGTTGGGATAATAATGATTGTTTAATTTGTCTAGCTTGCAGAGTTAACTTTCTGGTAATTTATCAGGAGATTGAGCGCAGGATTTGTAAACTACTAGGCTTAAGGGGTGTTGACTAAGTACTTAAATAAATCATCAATCACAGCATCAGCAGCAAGCAAAGTTCCTCCTAACCATGTAGAGGCATCTACATAGTAGACATGATTTTGTTGTACTGCTCGAAGTTTTTGCCAAAGTGGTTTTTTTTGAATTTTCTTTAATAACTGATTTTTCTTAATGTTACCAGTCATGACAAATAAAATATCACCATCTACTTTCTCTAATTCTTCTTCAGAAAGGTTTTCAATTCTTCCATCCACATTCACATCTTGTGCTTTTGGACGTTGCAGTCCCACATCATCTAAAATGGAGCCATCAAATGAGTTTTTTACATATATAGTTATGCCATATGCACCTATGTAGGCAATAGAGATTTCCTTGTTTTGATAGCGGTTTCCTAAAGCAGTTTTCAATTCTTGAATTCGCTGATAATAGTGATTCCAAGCTTCTTGTGCAGCTTCTTTCTTGCCTAACACCTGAGCAGTAAAATCCATATGTTCTCGCCAAGATAGTTGAAGACCTTTCCAGTTACCTAAAACAGTAGGCGCAATTTTTGACAGTAGAGGATAAATTACTTTAACCCCTTCCCAACCCACAATTAAATCGGGTTTAAGTAACAATATTTTCTCTAAATTTGGTTGAAGTTGATCTCCTACTAGCTCTATTCCATCCGTCCTATCGTTTAAATATGCAGGTAACCCACCTAGAGAAACATCTGACCAAAGAAAGGTCGTACTTCCAATCGGTTTCACGTCAAAGCCAAGTACATTGCCCAAGGTGAATTGAGTCTATCAACCAATCCAACCAATTTCGCTTTACGCCAGCTACAGTCGCTCATTTACTCCGGTGATTGGTACAACTTTTGATGGTCGCTTATTTGAACCAGAACGCGGTACACAATACGAAGTAGGCATCAAAGCAGATTTAAATAACAGGCTTTCCGCAACCCTCGCTTTCTTCGACTTGACTCGTTCTAATGTAACAACCGCGGATCTTGTAAATATTGGGCGGAACATTCAGACAGGTGAACAGCGTAGCCAGGGTATTGAGTTTAACCTATCCGGTGAAATCTTGCCAGGATGGAATATTATTGCGGGGTATGCCTTAACGGATGCTGAAATCAGTAAAGACAATACTTTTCCAGAAGGAAATCGTATTAATCTAATACCGAAACATTCCGCTAACCTATGGACAACTTACGAAATTCAATCTGGCAGCTTGAAAGGGATGGGCTTTGGTGTGGGACTGTTCTATGTAGGAGACAGACAAGGCGATTTAGCTAACACATTTGAATTGCCGAGCTATCTTCGTACTGATGCTGCCATCTTCTACAGACGAGAAAGCTTCCGCGCCACGCTTAATTTCAAAAACCTATTCAACGTGGATTATTGGGATTCTGCTTTGAATAGAGTAAATGTATACCCAGGTGAACCATTTATAGTGCAAGGAACCGTTTCTTTTCAGTTTTGATTCTGATTTAGTTAGAGTTTAAATGCTGGACAAATCACATCACAGCAAAGGAGTTTAATCTAGTCCCTTCCCAAGATATAGAGAAGGGAGCTATAAAGTTTCGCAAATGAAAAACAGAATTAGCAGTCTAATCATATTATTTTTATTTATCAGCCTCACTATTTTTCTGATTAGAGCCTGTGAGAGTCGATTTGCTTATACTCCGGTTAATATCAGCGGTGTATCCTCCACTGTTAGCTGCCGGATAGTTCAGCACGCAATGGGTAAAACCTGTGTTCCCAATCATCCTAAAAGGCTAGTTACCATATCGATACCAACTCTCGGACTGAAGGCTTCCTGTCTGACAGCCTCGATTCCTCCAGAAATAGTTCCTCCTTTCTGGTTTGCAATATCAAAGCGCCCTCCCAATAGAAGTTTGAGATTTTCTGCTAAGGTCAGTTGATCCTGAATATAAAAGCCAAATGATTCCGATTGAGACACGTAATCATAAATAAAATCTATTGGGCTAGCCTGATATGGTTGACTGTATACGGGGTTAAACACATCAATTGGCTGCGCAAGTCCTTCACCGCCGTAATCATAGTTGTTCCACCAAAAGTAATTAAACCCTGCCACCAGTCGATGCTTAATACTTCCTGTCTGAAACTTACCAACGATATAAGTGTCAAAATTAACCACATCATCATCAATAGGATTGTCAACATATCCTCTATTCATGGTGCGATTATCTGCGCCAAGTCCAATGGTATAAGGACGTTGTCTATCTGCTCTGGTTTGTGAGTAATTGAAAACATTGCGTAGCGCCCAGTCTTCGCTAAACTGATGCTTTAGGTCATAGCCTACTCTGAATACTTTTATATTATCTTCAGCGGATGGGTCAGAAAGATAGCGGTTGCGAGGGATTTGACCGTTGGGATTAGGAAGTAGAGTACCCACGACAGGAAGTCCTGTTTGACCATCACCTTTATACCGCTCTATATATTCGGCTGCCAGTGTGAATTTAGTGCGATCGCCAAGCCAAGTAAGGGCAGGAGCAACGATGTATTGTTGTTCATCATAAAAATCTATGAAACTTTCTGTTGTCAGAGCGGCAACATTCAGGCGATACAAAACTGTTTTGGTCTCATTGAGAGGGCCTGAAAAATCTATTGCACCACGATAAAAATTGTAGCTGCCAGCAGAGGCTTCTACTGAGTAATAAGGTTCTGTAAGGGTTTTTTTGGTAATAATATTGACAACACCACCTAACGAACCTTGTCCATAGAGAACAGAGGCAGGGCCTTTGAGAACCTCAATTTGCTCAACAGTAGCAGAATTAAAAGCAAATTTAAAATTGCCAGGATCTCTCAGCCCATCTCTAGTGATATTATCTTCCGCTCTAAAGCCTCGGATCACTGGTAATGCAGCAAATCCACGGGTTGATGAATTGTTTCCCTGAGAGACACCAGCTACGTTTCTTAGTGCTTCGCCTAAGTTCGTTACCTGCTGATCCTCTAGCACTTGTTGGGGAACTACCTGAACCGACTGAGGAATATCTCGCAAGGGGGTATCGGTTTTGGTTCCCACTGAGGCATCTGGCACGTAATATCCGTCTTGCTCTCCTGTCACCACCAACTCAATTGGCTCATCACCTTCTGCTGCTGGTTGTTCTGACCCCTCCCCTTCCCCTCCCCTTGGTAAGGGGAGGGGTGCCGTAGGCGGGGTGGGGTTTTGTGCAGATGATGCAGTGATAGCTACCCCAAAAATTAAACCTCGATCGCTATCAAATAACTCTACTTTTGGTTGACTTGCTGCACCTGTGACTGTCACCTGGATAGTATTTGCATCTATATTAGTTACACTTAATTCTGTAATTCCACTAGCTGGGTTTTCTTGCCGAAATTCATCACCCGACGGCAACACCAACTGTGCATTGGGAATATCTGCAATAAAGTTATTTCCCTCACTTCGAGTCACAGGTTGCAACTGATCTGAGCCTGTAGTCTCTAGAATTACTTCTAGTTCCTGCTGGGTTGAATTTAGCTTGACTCCTGTTACTTTCACTAACTCTACACTATTAGATTCCTGTGCTAACAATGTCGCCGCACTAGTAGAAAATTTTTCTTTTTGACTCAGTGTTAGTAGTTGTTCATCTCTTCTCACCCTGCTGGCAGAGTTGATGAGAGTTTCTGCTTGTGCTGGTTCAGCTAACATCACAGCAAAGAGCATCAACCAAAAGATTAACCCAAAAATAGGCGATCGCTTAATCATTCCCGCACTCCCCGTATACACCTGACTTATAGAAAAAGCTTCTCAATTAGGCTGTATAACAGAGTCTAGGGATTTTCTATAATCTGGTCTATCCGAAAAAGAGGGATAATTATCCAAAAAAGTTAGTTTGTCAGTATTTTCAGATCCCTAGCTTCTTGGAGAAGTCGGGGATTTGGTAGACACCGTACACCCTTGCGGCAATCACTAGGAGAAATTCCAAATCTGCGTTTAAAATTGACAGAAAATCGCCCTAAATGCGAATAGCCTACAGCATTTGCTACTTCTGCTATGCTCATGTCACATTCATATAAAAGTAGCCGCGCTTGCTCCATACGATAATTATGCAAATATTGAAAAGTGCTTACACCAAAAATTTTTTGAAATCCATCTTTTAATTGGTGTTGGCTAATTCCCACTTGTGCTGCTAATTCCAATAATGAAGGTGGGTTATCTAGATGACGCTCTAAAATATTTTTTGCATGATAAATTCTTTCAGCTAGGTGCCGTTTTAAGGTGTTTTTGGGATAAAAAATTGTCTCCCCTATCATATCTTGTTGTAGCCGTAAAGCCATTAATTCCATAACCTTACTTTCCAAATACATCCGTTTGACTAAACCTTGAAAAGGACATTGCATAATTTGCTGCAACACTAGCTGTATTTGAGCGGTAATTTTACCGACACCAACAAAATATTCTTGGTCTGGTTTGCGAAATAAATGTTGTAATTCTGGAGCTATGGCACCATCTTGAATACCAAGGAATGCCTTAAATGAATCTGGTTCTAGATGAATATCAACAGTTTTCAATGATTGCGAGTATTGGACTAATGTTTTTGGAGCCATCCCACAACCACATAAAGCAGTTTCACCAGTACGAACTGAGCTAGACTCAAGATTACAGTTAAGATTGCCTGAAATTACAAAAGAAAATTGCACACAATGTTCGCGATCTGGAAATTCTACCCTGAAAGGTTTGTAAGATTGATATTCTGCAATTGAGAGAAAAAATCCTGTGCGTAACTCTATATCCTGAAGATATCCCTCAGCATATTCGTTGAGATATTGAGAGCAGCTTTCATGATAGCCTTGAACATCAACAATTTGACTTGATGCTACTGGTTGCAGTAAGTTCGAGTAATCTTCAACTGAAACTTTCATGCTCATGGAATTTGAAGACCGATAATATTAGCTTTAAAGCTTAAACTTATTAAAAATATTTTGCAATAATCTGATTACAAAGTAAACACGGGTATATCTCCATACCCTCATACCTTATTTTTTTGACCAACGTTCTCTGGACAAGGATGATCGCTTTTGGAAATCACAACCAGAGTCGCAAGCAAACCTGTTACTCAACTAACAAAACTAAAACTCTTTCGTAACTTGACTCTAGCTAGCATCGAAAAAGCTATACCAGAGCATGATGGGGTGACTGTATAGTAAGCACAGCCACTAATTGATATAAATTATTTGTTGCAAATATGCCCATGATTGCTGTAAATTAGACTGTAATGGTTTTCGCAGTTAAGAATAACTTGCAATTTGTTATCTAAAATTGCCGTTAAATATGACAAATATCCTCACGGAAGAACAAATCGATGAAATTGAACAGGAAACTCTAGAAAATTTAGAGGTCTCATATAATACTAAAGGCTTTGACAAAATCAAGAAATTGTCCAGTAGTTTATATAACAGTTATTATCAAGTAGTTGAATTTCGTCCAGGATTAAGTCTAGAAATTTTTGATGAGAATTATTATAAGCAAGTAAGTTGTAAGATTAATCACTATGATTTTTATGCGCTGACAGCCAAATTTTATTTAGCTGGCAATCATAGAGTAATTTGCCCTGGAATCAAAAAGGACAAAGAAAATTATCGAGAAACAGTAGGGAATAACTACTTATTTTATCTACCAGATATTGAAGAGATTGAGCAATTTTTTGCAGGCGATCGCATTTATTTAATTAGAATTATTTTAGACATAGATTTCCTCAAATC
This sequence comes from Chlorogloeopsis sp. ULAP01, assembly GCF_030381805.1. Classification (NCBI taxonomy): domain Bacteria; kingdom Bacillati; phylum Cyanobacteriota; class Cyanophyceae; order Nostocales; family Chlorogloeopsidaceae; genus Chlorogloeopsis; species Chlorogloeopsis sp. ULAP01. The sequence continues at coordinate 66,624 of NZ_JAUDRH010000014.1, read as the reverse complement.
CTTCATTAATGGGCTGGAGTATTTGCCAAAACAGTTGCAGCCTTTTTTGGAGAGGGAGTCTCCACCGCTTTTTCATCGTCCTGTAGGCAAAATTACACTGGCAATGCAGACAGCGTTACAGCAAATCATCAATGTACCTTATCAGGGGATGATACAAAGAATGTATCTCGAAGGTAAAGTACTAGAATTACTTGCTTTGCAGTTTGCCCAATTGCTAGAGGCTGAGGGAGATAAACAACCCTTAATCAATCTCAAAGCTGGTGATGTTGAGAAAATTTATCAAGCCAGAGATATTTTAACCAAAAACTACGATCATCCACCCTCATTAATTGACTTAGCTAGAGAAGTTGGTATCAATGACAACAAACTAAAGTATGGTTTTCGTGAAGTGTTTGGCACTACAGTATTTGGATATTTGCGTGATTATCGTCTAGAAATAGCGCTAAAGTTGCTACAAGAACAAAAGCAGAACGTAAGAACTGTAGTGAATATAATTGGTTATGCAAATCAAAGTCACTTTGCAGCCGCATTTAAGCGTAAATTTGGTATCACTCCTCAAGATTGTCGGTTAGGTAGAAAAGCTGTCTAACTGCATCAAGATAATTGCAGAATTAGTCTAGCAGGTTTTCGTCCGTGGGCAATTTGCTGCTTACTTGCGGGTTCATATCAAAATTTATCAACACTCTCCCGCGATGGTTCAAAACTCTCCGTCTACTATATAGATTTATCCATCGTAAATTACGTAAACTCTTCCACAGGTATTTGCAAATTATTCGCAATATTTCCTTTGCATTTTGTGGAGTGAGGGGTATGGAGTCTCGGCGATCAAAAGAAATTATTTCAGCAGGAATTTTATTAGCATTTATCTCATTGCTTGTACAGCCAGCTGTTGCGAAAAATGAGTTGCGTAATTCCACTAGTCAACCACAATTGCTAGTGCAATCATACCCCCCTGTTTCCCCCCTTACCAAGGGGAGACAGAAGGGGGGTGAAGTTGTAAAGGTTACAGGTGTTAAAGTCAATTCCACAGATCGGGGTATTGAAGTCATCTTAGAAAGTACCCAAACGGAAGTACTTAAACCCGTGATTAAAAGCGAAGAAAATAACTATATTGCAGATATCCCCAACGCAGTTCTAGCACTACCAGAAGGTAAAGAATTTAGCGCTGCTAATCCCGTTCAAGGAATTGTATCTGTGAGTGTGACTCAAGCTGATGCTAATACTGTGCGGGTAACAGTGACGGGTGAGGCGGGTTTACCCACAGCAGAGTTATTTGACAGTGATGAAGGTTTGATTTTTGAACTTGCACCTGTTGCTGAAGCAACACAACCACCGCAGAACCTCACCCCGCCTACGGCACCCCTCCCCTTGCCAAGGGGAGGGGAAGGGGAAAGTGAAACACAACCAGAGCAACCAACGGCGGAGAGTGATGAGCCAATTGAATTGGTTGTGACAGGTGAACAAGACAGCTATCTAGTACCCACAGCCAGCACCGCAACTAAAACAGATACCCTCCTGCGTGACATACCCCAAGCAATTCAGGTGATTCCTCAACAAGTACTACAAGATCAACAAGTGAGGCGCTTGAATGAAGCTTTACGAAATGCACCAAGTGTTATACCCGATAACTCGGAACGTTCTGCTTTTGAAGGATTTACCATTCGTGGTTTTAGTAACCGCAATATCATTCGCAACGGTCTGAGAGACGATACTAACATCACAAGTAATGTTATCACTGATAATATTGAACAGATAGAGGTTTTGCGGGGGCCAGCTTCGGTTCTGTTTGGACAAGGTGGAACCGGAGGTACAATTAATATCGTCACGAAACAACCTCAAAGTATTCCTTTTTATTCAATTGAGGGAACCATCGGTAGTTTTGACACCTATGGTGGTTCTATAGATTTTACAGGCCCGTTAAATAATGACAGAACTTTACTGTATCGCTTGAACGCATCTATATTCCGGACAGACACATTTGTTGATTTTTTTGACACAGAGCGTTACTTTATTGCTCCCAGCTTAACTTGGTTGATGGGTAAAAACACGCAATTAACTTTAGAAGCTGAGTATTCACAGCAACGGCAACCAAACGATCGGGGTTTACCTGCTGTGGGTACAGTCTTACCCAACCCCAATGGTAAAATACCAATCAATCGTTTTATTGGTGAGCCTTTCTCTGAAATTGACAAAAATAATCGCCGTCCTTTGCGAATTGGCTATGATTTTGAACATCGTTTTAATGAAAACTGGCAAATACGTAATGCCTTTAATTTTTCATACCTGAGTGTAGAACAAAATTCTTTGTTTCCATCAGCACTTTTAGAAGATAATCGCACTCTCGAACGGGGTTTAGTTATTTCTAAATTTGCACAACAAGCTTATAATTTAGATACAAATGTTGTGGGCAATTTCAAAACAGGTAGTGTTGACCACAAGCTATTGTTTGGTATTGACCTGTCGAGAGATGTTTCTTATAACGAAGGCAGAGTCTTTTTTCGAGAACTTGGCCCCATAGATATTTTTAATCCCATTTATCGACGTGATAGTGCTGGTGCAGACCTTGAAGAAATTCCTAATGAACCTACAATATCTGAAGGTTTAGGAATTTATTTACAAGACCAGATTTCCTTATTCGACAATTTGAAATTAGTTCTAGGTGGAAGATTTGATATTGTCACCCAAACACTAGAAAATGCTCAAGGTGAAACTACTTCTTTTCAACAGGATGAAGCATTTAGTCCTCGTATTGGTCTTGTCTATCAACCAACTCAAGCAGTTTCTTTATATGCTAACTATAGCCGTTCTTTTCAACAGGTTACAGGAACAAATTTAGACAGAAGACTTTTTGAACCAGAACGGGGAACTCAGTATGAAGTTGGCATGAAAGTAGATTGGACAAAAAATCTTGCTTCAACTCTAGCTTTATATCAAATTACACGCTCTAATGTTCTCACATCCGATCCTAGAGATCCTAATTTTTCTATCCAGACAGGAGAACAAAGAAGTAGAGGAATTGAATTAGATATAACAGGTGAAATTTTACCAGGATGGAAAATAATTGGTGGCTATGCCTACACTGATGCACGAGTGACTAAGGACAATGATATTTCAGAAGGAAATCGGATCAACAATGTACCAGAACACGCTTTTAGCTTGTGGAGTACCTACGAAATCCAAACAGGAAATCTGCAAGGATTAGGATTTGGTTTAGGACTTTTTTATGTAGGAGAAAGACAAGGAGATTTAGACAATAGCTTTAGTTTACCAAGTTATTTACGTACTGATCTAGCCTTGTTTTACCGCAGAAATAACTTGCGAGCGGCTTTGAATGTGCAGAACTTGTTTGACAATGAATATTTTGAAGCAGGTGAAAGCGATCTGCGCGTTTTTCCTGGCGCACCCCGCACGGTAAAATTTACTTTGGGTTGGCAATTTTAATTGAAGATGAAAATAGTTTTTTGGTGAATCAATCATGTCTATTAATTGAAATACTGATTGCATACCAATTCTAAGTTAGGACTTATACATAGCCCTAGAATTGCACTAGGGCAGTTTCATCTCCAAAGTTATCACTCAAGTACACAATGATAAGGAAATGCTGGTATAAACACATCAGATTATTCTTAATCGTGACCTTTACTGCAATCTTTCTCAAGGGTTGCTATAGCTTTTCTCATCAAAAAGTATCTTCGCCAACAGCAAAGCTAATAACATCCGAATGTCGAATCATTAAGCATGAATTAGGAGAAAGCTGTATTCCTGTTCATCCTCAACGAATCGTAGTGACGGATCAAGATATTTTAGAAGTGGTAGTGGCTTTAGGTTTAAAACCAGTAGGAACAGTTCGGGCAAATATTGTGGGTAGTAAAGCGCGTGTATTAGCTAGAAAACTTGATGACATAACTTATCTAGGCAAGGAAAGCCAACCAAATCTTGAAAAAATGGTGCAACTACATCCAGATTTGATTTTAGGATTTGGAATTGAACCACAAAATTATAATTTATTTTCTCAAATCGCTCCTACAGTTTCTATTGAGTTTAGTCAACATAATATTTGGAAAAATTATCTGCGACGTATTGCTAAAATTCTAGATAAAATTGAAGAAGCTGAAAATTTACTTGCTCATTATCAACAAAGAGTGCAACAGATCCAAATGGCTATGGGTAAAAAATTGAGTCAGCTAGATATTTCTGTAATTCGGTTTTATGCAGGACATAGTTTTACTCAATTTCAAACCCAGCTATCATTTTCTGGAAGTGTTTTAGAAGATTTAAAGCTTTCAATACCAGCTACACAACTTCAGGTTAGCCAAGGTAAAAGTTCAGATCATACATATATACAAGTAAGTTTAGAACGCCTAGACTTGCTGGATGGAGATATTTTATTTGTAGCACTAGACCCAGGTTCGGAACGAAATTTCAACAAATATAAAAATAGTTCTTTATGGCAAACCCTACACGCAGTTAAAAATGAACGAGTTTATCTTGTTGATTCCGGTTACTGGATTTTTGGTAATATTCTCTCAGCAAATGCGATTTTAGATGACCTTTTTAAATACTTAGTGGAAGCCTCATAAAAGTTATTCATAATCAGAGAAATACTACAAATGCCACAAAAATTAAATTATAGTCGTGAGTGTAATCTTCTAGAAGATATATTTACTCTTGCTCAACGCACTTTAGATAGTTTCTATACAGACTGCATTATTTTGACTCAACCTTGCGATCGCGCTGAAGTTATCTCACTGAATGATTATCTACAACCAGAGAGACTTTTATCTGCTTGGAAAGCCAGCGACATATACCAAAAAAGCCAAGATATTCGCATTACAGCTTCTATCTGGAACAAAGTTTATAGTTGGACAACGTTACCAGGTATTTTAGCCTTGATGACTTGGGCGGGAATAGGGCTGGATGCTGGGCTTGACAATGTAAGTTTTGTTTTAGAAGACGGCGAACCTAAGGCGCTATGGTTTCACGATCTTAGTCAGACTGTAATTTATCCTCAGCGATCGCCTATTCCAATTCCCACAGACTACCCAGGCATCATAGTAAACAGCGTTGAAGCCCTACACCAAGCTGTCTTCACTAGCTTATTCCAGCGTAATCTAGCACCAATGATAGAGCGAGTTCACAGCTTAACCAAACTCTCCAAAAAAACCATGTGGGGCAATGCGGTTAATGCTTCCCATGGGCAGTTTGCCGAACTCAGCCAATGTACTAGCTCAGAAGCGATACAAACAGATTATTCAGTCTTGTATGAACAAGCCTACAGTTCAGTCATGCCGGGACGCAATCCCCTCTACAACTTGGTACGCACTGAACAACTTAACGAACCCGGTTTACCAGCCACAACCACAGTTAGACTCACCTGCTGCTTGTATGCTTTCATTCCCCCATACGATGAAAAGTGTACCAACTGTCCTCTGATGCAACCACAGGAACGAATTGCCCAAATTAAAAAATACATGGCAGAGGCTGACTCACACTGATGCCACAACAACCAAACCCCGCCAGTATGCGTAATTTTATAATTGTTTGGCTTGGTCAGCTAGTTTCTACCATTGGTAGCAGCATGACTAGCTTTGCGATTGAAATTTGGGCATGGGAAATTACAGGTAAAGCAACTACCCTCACTCTGGTAGGTTTTTTTAGTTTACTTCCCAGTATTATCATTACCCCTATCAGTGGTGTAATTGTAGACAGATTTAACCGCAAACTTTTAATGATGGTGGGTGATACAGTTGCTGTCTTCACAACAATTATCATTCTGCTACTTCATCTCACCAATAATTTACAAATTTGGCACTTTTACCTTACAGGTGCGATTGTCGGAACTTTTAATCAATTCCAGTCTTTGGCGTACTCGTCATCAGTATCGCTGATGATTCCCAAACAACACTATACCCGCGCTAGTAGTCTAGAATTTTTGTCTGGTTACGGTAGCAATATTATCGCACCTGCGTTGGCTGGATATCTTTATACAGTCATTGGTTTTCTCGGAATTTGGCTGATTGATATCTTTACTTTTGCGATCGCTATTGGCAGTTTATTGTTAGTTACTATTCCTCAACCATCACCAACCACAGAAAATGAAACAATAGTCGATATTTGGCAAGATTTGGGATTTGGTTGGCGCTACATTACTACTCACAAAAGTTTACTGGCACTGTTAGTAGTTAACTTATTATTTTGGCTACCCCATGACATTGGAGATTCCCTATACGCACCGATGATTTTGTCACGGACAGATAATAATACCTTAGTGCTGGGTAGCTTGGCTTCTGCTGCTGGTTTTGGTGGTGTGACAGGAGCCATAATTGTGAGCACGTGGGGTGGTTTTAGACGGAAAATTAAAGGTGTTTTATTGGGAATGATCGGTGCAGGCTTAAGTAAAATTGTTTTTGGTTTGGGTAGAACACCTTGGGTTTGGATTCCGGCTCAATTTTGTTCGTCTTTAAATTTCCCTTTAAATGGGAGTTCGGATACTGCTATCTGGTTGGCAAAAGTACCACCAAATGTGCAAGGAAGAGTTTTTGCAGCGCGATCGCTAATTTTGCAGCTAGCTTCTGCGGTAGGCTATTTAATAGCAGGGCCTTTGGCAGATCGTGTTTTTACACCTGCATTGCAATCTGGAGGTTTTCTTGTCGGTATTTTGGGAGAATTATTTGGTACTGGTACTGGTGCGGGGATAGCACTTTTATATGTGATGTGTGCAGTGTGTATGTTGCTGGTTGGTTGGGCTGGGTTTTCTGTACGCGTGCTACGGGATGTAGAAACTATTGTGCCAGATCATCATCTCGAACACACATAGTCAGCAAGCAAACTCTAAAAAATCCAATCAGCTTGCCCATCTCCTAAAATCTCATCAAAATTTCCTTGCGCTACAACTCTACCAGCTTTGATCACAAGAATTTGGTCAGCACGACGTAAAACAGAACGTCGATGCGACACTACAAGACAGGTTGGTATCCAATTGTTTTGTTCCTGTTCATTTTTATTGGCAAAAATCCGCGACCATAATATTAATTCTGTTTCTACATCCAAAGCACTAGAAAGATCATCAAATACAAGTAATTCAGGTTGGCGTACAAACATTCTGGCTGCTGCAACTCGCTGTATTTGTCCACCAGAAAGTCGAACACCTTTTGTACCTACTAAAGTTTCTAGTTGTTGATTCATAGTTGCTAAATCTTGTTCAAACACAGCCATTTTTAGAGCTGTTTCGATATCAAAATCATCTTTAGACAAGCCCAGCAGAATATTTTCTCTCAAAGTGTAGCTAAAAAGTTGAGGGATTTGGGGAGTATAAGCACTTCGAGGTGGAACAAAAAAATTGGCAGGATCTGCAACTATGTTCCCATTCCAGTAAATTTCCCCACTTTGTTTGGGTAATAATCCTAATAAAACCTGCAATAATGTAGTTTTACCAGAACCAATTCGACCAGTAATTACAGTTAAACTACCACGCTGAATCTCAAAGCTAATATCTGTAATTCCTTGAGTAGTGCTTGGATAGCAATAACTTAAATTAGATACTTTTAAGGTTTGTAGGCGGTAAGCGCTAGCCATGCCGTCAGGCTTATCGCTCTCATGCTCCAAAGGTTGCTCTAATCGGGGCAGAGCTTTTTTAGATTTGCCTAAATCTTTAATATACAGAGGTTTAGGGGCTACTAAAGTATCTGCTGATGCACCAGAAATTAAAGCAGCCATGCGTTCAAAGGCAACTTCTGTTTGCTTGTAAAAAGCTATAAATCTGCCTAAAGAATTAAAAAAACCAGTTACAAATGAAAGGTTATAGACAAATAAAGCAAAATCCCCAACTGTTAGCTTCCCAACACCACTTTGCATTAAAAAAGAAGCCATCAGTAAAATTAAACCTGTCCCTAAATTTACCATATTTTGAAATAGTGAATTGAGAATGGCATTTAGTAGACTGTCTTTAACCACCATCTGACGGCGCTTGTCATTCAGATTGCGAAAATACTCCAGCACGTTTTGTTCTGCACCAGCAACTTTAATTGCTTGCACCGAGCTAAATATTTCCCCTAAAATACCTGTCACTTTTTCGGTAGCCTGACGGCTGGCTATGCGATAGCGCTTGATGCGAGTTTCTGTTTGTTGGATAATTACTATCATCCCTACTAACGGGAGAAAAACGAACAGTGTCATTTGCACATTGACACTCAATAAAATTACTAAACAAACGATCGCAAATATCCCTTCTCCCAGAATTTCTGATACCCATGCTACATTATCTTCTACTTGCTCGGCATCATCACGAAAATAACTAATTACCTCACCCGGTGATACAGTTTTGTCAGTTTCGCCACTAGCCATCATCGGTTGTGCATGAGGATTATTTAAGAGGCGTTCTAATAAATTCCGTCTTAACAATGATCTCATGGTAAAACGGTGCTGGGTTTTGGTAATCCGCCCCGCAAATATCGCCGCTATATGTCCCAAATTCAAAGCCAGCAAAAAAGCAATTAATGCCCACGGTGATAAACCAAATTGAGCTTCGCCTGTCAGACTGTTGAAAAATTCCCGGATGATTAACCCAGGTAGGGCAGGTAAGCCCATAATCAAAATCCAGAAAAAAGTGTCAATCAAGTAGAGTTTTGGTTTGTAGCAAATCAATTGCCATAATAATTTCCAACCTTGTAGCTTTTTTGTGGCTGATGTCATAACTAATTCGTAATTAAAAATAGTACTACTCTGAAAGTAAGGCAGAAGAAATCACTTTTGAGTACGGGTGGGTTTTAATAACAATCTCTCTAGGATGACGAAATATCTAAATAAACCCGCCCCTACTAATGACTAATGACAAATGACTAACCACTAAATTAATAAATCACTTAAACCAGCTTGTAATAATTGGGCAAAGCGTGATTGAGGATTTTTGACTAATTCTTCCCGTTGACCGTATTCAGCAACTCGACCTTTTTCTAAAATCAAGATTTGATTCGCTCTTTCTACTGTTGCCAAGCGATGGGCGATAATAATGCCAGTACGTCCTATCAATAACTTGTCTACAGCCCTTTCAATCAGTTTTTCTGTCATTGGATCTAGGCGGGAAGATGCTTCATCTAAAATCACTAAGCCAGGATCTTTGAGAAAAACACGGGTAAATGCTAGTAACTGCGCTTGCCCAGCCGATAAGCCACTACTGTCTGCTCCCAAAATAGTGTCTAAACCGTTGGCTAATGAATGCAACCATTCTGACAATCCCAACATTTCCAAGGTTTCGTGAATGCGATCGTCGCTGATATATTGGTTAAAAAAGGTTAGATTATTACGGACTGTGGTTTGAAAGAGTTGTACATCTTGAGTGACTAATCCTACAAGTTTTGGCAAATCTGTTAAGGGAGTTCGGTTTATAGGTACACCTCCCAAACAAATGGAGCCAGATTGTGGATCATATAACCTCAGCAATAATCGCGCTAAAGTCGTTTTCCCACTTCCAGTACGCCCCAATAATCCCAATACTTGGGCAGGAGGTAAATAGAAGGAGATATCTTGCAAAATTAAGTCCTCATTTCCCGGTTTGTTTTCACCATAGCTAAATAAAACATTCTCAAAACCGATAGAAAGCGCACCATGAGGAATTGATTTATTTCCACCTGCACTTAATTGAGATTGAATGTGTAATAACTCTGTTATGCGGTAAATACTAGCATCTGCCTGCTGAAGGTCTTCAAATTGGTTGCGAATTTGTTCAATCGGTTCGCTCAAAAGAGTGGTGTAGTAATATAAAAGGTAGACTGTACCGATAGTAATAGCCTGTTGACTCCATAGGTAAGCACCTACCGTTAAAGCGATGATACTACCTAAGGTAAAGACACCGTTAGTCGTACCCCAAAGAATTGTATCGGCAAACCGGGCTTTATGAAATATAGGTAACCAGCGTCGCAAAATTTTGTAGAAGCGATGCATGACATAATTTTTAGCTCCATTGGCTCGGATGTCTTCCATGCCAGTTAGCTGCTCACCTACAAAACCAAAAAACTCTGCGCTAACTTGGCGATAGCTTCCCCAGTGAGGAACGGCAATACCACGCAACCGAATCAGAATCAATAAAGCTATCAGAGCAAAAAAGAAAATAGCTAAACCTGCTCGCCAATCTTCGTAGAAAAGAACCACAATTACACCCAAAATCATGAGCAAATTGCCCAAGATATGTACAGTGAACTTAGAGAAAAACTCAGACAAATTCTGAACATCACCGTCTATGCGTTCAACTAATTCGCCGGGTGTGCGGCATTTGTGAAAAGATAAATCTAGTTTCAAGCAATGCTCTACTAAGTCTGCACGCAAAGCGTTAGTAGCTGTCCAAGCAACGTTTTCGCCATAAAATGTCGCAGTAATAGAGATAACTTGTGTGATTAAAGCTATACCAATAAACAGTAAGGCAGCTAAGAATAATTTTTGACTTGAGCCACCAGCAACAGCCGTATCGATAAAGTAACGCAGAATTTGGGGGTTGAGTATTTGTAAGCCGATGCTGGCAAAAAGGGCGATCGCAAACTTTACAACTCTTCCCTTTTGTGGATTTAGATACTCTACAAGTAAGTTCCAGTATTGCTGTAGTCCTATTTTCATAAACCCTTAGCTATCAGCAAGAATTTTCTTGATGCGGTGAAAGAATTCACAGTAATTGAGAAATTAATGCAAAAAAATTGTATGCTTAATAACAAATTAACAGTATAAAAATAGTTTATTCTCATCATGCTAGTGCTAATGACTGTCAATAAACTGTTACTTGCTGCATTTAATTACAAGTACAACTCAAACTGACTTTGGATTGATAATTCACCAGAACACATTGCTAATAATTAGCAACAAATCAAAACTTATTGCTATTAAGTTATGACAATCACAATTTCACAACAAGCTTTTTGGGATTTATTTGTAGAGATACCAGAAACGGAAACAAAGGGCGATGGGCTAAACCCCACCGTAGATGAACGTTGGAATATGTTTGACACCATTTGTCATTTCCCGAAAGAATTAGGTCAAGGATTTTCTGGTGGAATAGAACTACGGGATGGTTTATATTTAGAAATTTCAGAATATCAACTGTATGACGATCTAATTGTAAAACTCCCCGAACGACAACATCCTTTAGAATACAGCTTTTATGTAACAGGATATCACCAAGATAACCATTTTTATATCAGTAACGGACAAAACAGTTTGTGGGGTAGCGGTTTAGCACCAAAAGAGAGATTTCAATCATTTAAATCAGAAAAAATAATTGATATTAATGTTCACATCGAACCAGAGTTATTTCGCTTTTTTATGGGTAAAGAAAAAAAGCAGCTTCCGCAAGAATTAACTCACCTCGTCAGAAAACCTCATCAAGAATATTATTCTCGTTCCGGCACTACAACTCCAGCAATGCAAGTAGCATTACAGCAAATTTTAAATTGTCCCTACCAGGGAATGATGAAACGGATGTACCTAGAAAGTAAAGTTTTGGAACTAATGGTATTGCTAATTGAAGAAGATGTGTCCGCACATCATGGCAAAAATGATACTTTTTCATTAAAGCCTGATGATATAGAACGCATTCACTATGCCAAGGAAATTTTAATACGTAATTTAGATAATCCTCCTTCTTTAATGGAATTATCCAGACAAGTCGGCTTGAATGACTGTACCCTCAAAAGAGGCTTTCGTTTAGTGTTTGGTACAACAGTCTTCGGCTATTTACATCATCATAGATTAGAACAAGCACGCAAATTGTTAGCCACAGGAGACACAAGTATTTCTCAAGCAGCTCGTAGCGTCGGTTTTGCTAGTCGTAGTTATTTTGCCACTGCTTTTAGAAAAAAATTTGGCATCAATCCCAAAGAATTCTTAATAGCTAATTCACGCTCATGTATGGAACTGAATGAACTGATAGGGTAAGAACGAGAACATGAAACTGTTTTCTTTTTAATATCAAATTTTATCTTGAAATTTAAATATGCAAAAGCAATGATAATCTGATTTCACAACTTAAAACTTTAAAAATTCCGTCTAGCATTCAAAAAATTCCGTCTAGCGTTCACAAAAATCACCCACGCCCAAGAGCTTTCCTGTAATCTTCTTGATAGTAATTACTATTTGCAAGGAAAAGGAACTGGAGATTGGTGATTAGGGATTGGGCATTGGATTTTTTCTATCCCCCTTGTCCCATGCCCTTGTCACCGCGTCTCCGTGTCCCCGTGTCTCCTTGTCCTCTTCTTCTTGTGTGGTGAGTAGAGTGATGTCAAATCAGTTGCAAAAATTAGCTTGGGCGATCGCTTTGGCTTTGGTATTGGTTAACCCACCTGCATCGGCTGAAAATAACCAAAAACCAACATCTAAAATTTCTCAATTGAGTGATATAGAAAAACCTGCGAAGAGTATTCAACAGTGGCTTGCCCAGTCTCTTGTTCAGGTAACAGGTGTTCAGTTACAAGCAACAGACAAAGGCATAGAAGTAACTTTAGAAACCAATCAATCAGAGCAACTGCAACTCACAAATAAGAGTGAGGGGAATAGCTACATTATTGACATTCCCAATGCCCAATTAAAGCTACCTAGTGGTAATACATTCCGTCAAGAAAAACCCACTACAGGAATCACTGAAGTTACAGTTACTAACCTGGATGCGAACACGATTCGCATGACGGTAACTGGTGAAACTGGTACGCCGCAAGTTGAGTTATTTGATGGTGATGAAGGTTTGATTTTTGGAGTTGTGCCAAGTATGACTACTACTGAGGCGCAACCGCAGAATTCCACCCCACCTACAGCACCCCTTCCACCAGACACTACAACAGAAGAGTCACAACCATCGGCACAAAATGAAGAACCAGAAGAACCGATTGAATTGGTGGTTACTGGTGAACAAGGTGGATACCGTGTAGAAGAAGCATCAACCGCTACTAAAACTGATACGCCTCTCCGTGATATTCCTCAGTCTATTCAGGTAATACCCCGCGAAGTTCTCAAAGATCAAGGCACAATTCGCGTTCAAGATGCACTGCAAAATGTGAGTGGTTCTACAAATGCTGGTTACTACCAAGGTTTCAGTGAGTATCTTGCTTTACGTGGTTTCCGTGCAAATGTGTTTCGGGATGGAATTCGTTCCTACCAAGATTATGGTGGCTTGATTGAAACTGCTGATATTGAACGTCTCGAAGTACTTAAAGGCCCAGCATCAGTATTATTTGGAGATGCTCCCCCAGGTGGTTTGGTTAATTTAGTTACTAAACAACCTCTAGCTCAACCATTTTATTCTTTTGAGGGAACTGTTGGCAGTTTTAGCACTTATCGAGGTGCTATTGATTTATCGGGGCCGTTAAATGATAGCAGAAGTATACTTTCTCGTTTCAATGCTTTGTATGAGAATGCTGGAAGTTTTCGTGATTTTGTAAATTCAGAGCGTGTGTTTCTTGCTCCTAAATTCAAGTTTGCACTTGGTGCTAACACAAATTTAACTATAGATGGTTCTTGGCTTCAGGAAACACGAACAGCAGATGATGGAACTGTAGCAATAGGTAATCGTCCGGTAGATCTACCACGAGAACGTTTTTTAGGTGAACCGTTCCAGGATGTGGAAGTAAATGTGACTAATTTTAGTTACTTATTTGACCATAAATTTAGCGACCAATGGTCAATTAGAAATACTTTCCGCGCTCAGTTCGTAAATTTAGAACGCTACTATCCTCTACGAGATTCTCTAGATGAAGAAACGGGTGAATTAAGTAGATTGCAATATTTTTCTCAGCGTCGAGATAATGCTTATTCAGTGCAAACGGATGTGGTAGGAAAATTTTCTACAGGCTCAATTAAACATCAATTATTGTTGGGATTTGATTATACTAAAATCACTGAAGATGGAACTTTTGGAGACTTTGAACCTTACCCATCTATTAATATATTCAACCCAGTTTATGCTCGTTTAGAGTATCCCAAGCGAGACATATTAAATTTCTTCCGTGATGATACTCTCGATAAATATGGGTTTTATTTTCAAGACCAAATAGAAATAATTCCCCAACTCAAATTACTAGCAGGAGGACGATTCGATATTTTTGAGCAAAATCGTACTGTACGCAATTTGGGTGAAGAAAGGGAAGAATTTTTTCAGTCTGATAGTAACTTTAGTCCACGCTTGGGAATAGTTTATCAACCATCTCAAAATATCTCGCTTTACGCATCTTATGCAACCTCTTTTGAACCTAGTTTTGGTCAAAGTCGCAATGGTGATGGTGAGCCATTTAAACCGGAAACAGGTAGACAATTTGAAGTGGGTGTGAAAGCTGATATTACCCGCAATTTGAGTGCAACTTTAGCATTGTATGACCTCCGCAAGCAAAATGTTACTGTTGATGACCCGAATTCAACCGATCCCAACGACCAAATTCAAACTGGGGAACAGACAAGCAGAGGTATTGAACTGGATATTGCTGGGGAAATTATCCCTGGTTGGAAAGTGATTGCTTCTTATGCTTACATTGATGCCTTTATCAGCAAAGATACCACCGATTTAGAAGGTCGCCGTCGAGATAACATCCCAGAACACGCAGCAAGCTTGTGGACAACCTATGAAATTCAACAAGGAAGTTTGCAAGGGTTGGGATTTGGATTAGGATTATTTTTTGTTGGCGATCGCTTCGGGGATTTAGACAACAGTTATGTTTTACCAAGCTATGTGCGTACCGATGCATCGGTATTCTACAGGCGCGACAACTGGAGAGCTGCCTTAAATATTCGCAACCTATTTGACAAAACCTATTTTACTGGTTCTGAGGGTAGTCGTTTAGGTGTCTACTATGGTGAACCTTTAACATTCATTGGTTCGTTTGCAATTGAATTTTGACAAAAATAGGGTGTAGGTTATGAAATACCATCATGAATGACAGTTATATCAAAATAAAAAGCTTTACTCACTGGTTCCGATTTGGAATTGTAATATTTTGTACTCTACTGCTGGCTGTAGCTTGTCATCATGGTGGTTCTATACCTGCTAATTATCAAAGTACAAACCCGGCTTGTCGTCAGTTTGAACACGCTGCGGGAATCACCTGTATTCCGGAAAACTTTCAGCGACTTGTAACTCTAGATGATGCTTCGTTTGAAAATGCGATCGCACTAGGTATTAAACCTGTTGGTAGCATTTTCTTCGATTTCTCTTTTTATTTACAAGACAAGCTGATCGGAGTGAAAAACATTGGTAAGAATGGCGAACCTAACTTAGAAAATATTCTCGCGCTTAAACCAGACTTAATTTTAGGTTCTGACTATCAGCGATATATTTATAATCTATCTTCAAAAATTGCCCCAACAATTTTATTGAACTTTGAACATAGTGGTAAATGGAAAGAGGTGTTTACCAATATTAGTGTAGCCTTAGGAAAGGAAAAAATTGGTCAACAAGTCATGGCAAATTATTACCGTCGTCTCGAAGA
The DNA here is from genome assembly GCF_030381805.1 of Chlorogloeopsis sp. ULAP01. Taxonomy (NCBI): domain Bacteria; kingdom Bacillati; phylum Cyanobacteriota; class Cyanophyceae; order Nostocales; family Chlorogloeopsidaceae; genus Chlorogloeopsis; species Chlorogloeopsis sp. ULAP01. Next base: position 51,175 of record NZ_JAUDRH010000014.1, on the reverse strand, counting down.
ATTTAAGCAGCGCATGGGTGATAATTTATCAAAACTCAAAGTGTCTGTAGTGCGAGTGTATCCAAGTAATATTAATATTTATCTACGTGATTCATTCTGCGGCATTGTTTTACAAGACGCTGGGTTATCTCGCCCAGACTCACAAAATCTCAGTGCATCAGAGGGAGAGAAATTATTTAGTAATTCGATTCAAATGTCTATTGGTAATGAATTAATCGAAAAAGCAGACGGTGATGTTATATTTATCTGGACGGCTGAAAATAGTACCCAAGGAAACCAAACAGCAAAAAATAAATTAGAGCAACTCAAATCAAATCCACTTTGGCAAAATTTAAAGGCTGTGCAACAAAATAAAGTTTATTTAGTTCCGGACTACTGGATTGGAAGTGGGATTTTAGCTGCAAACGCAATTATTGATGACTTATTTAAGTACCTCATAAATTCACCATAAAATTACCCTAAGGATAGTTAAGTTTGATATAACATTATTACTGAAAATTTTGCCTAGATACTTTTTATAAATCTCTGATTATGACACTTCATACCTTATATGTTTGTAAATCGTGCAGTGCAATTCTCGATCACGAAGAAGCAGACGATCGCGCTGAAGGAAATCAACTATTCCTCAAACTGCTGGAAGCTCAAAAAAATAATTCTATTTATGCCACTCTCAACATTCAGTCTGTGGGATGCCTGTGGACTTGCGTTGAGAAACGCTCTTGTGTTGTTACCTTTGTTTGTCCGCAAAAATATACATACCATTTTGTCGATCTAACAGAAGATAGTACAACTGATTTGTTGCAATTCAGCCAGCTTTATCAAGAAAGTCAAGACGGATATGTTTTACCTCCCAAGCTACCTGGCACACTGCGATCGCATCTGCTAGCACGCATCCCTCCTACACCTGAGGCGATCGCCAAGACTTAAGGCAAGATTTGGTGCAATAAAAAACCCCAGCCGATTAGCTGAGGAGAGAGGAGAAGTACGAATGACAATTGTGAATATCAATACAGGCGTCCAAAAGTTTTAGATGACGCCCAAATCTATGTAAATTTCAATTGATATAGGGTAGTTATTTGGTTTTTTTAATTTGTGTAAATTAATATAACAATAAATATTACAAATAGTCAATAGTGGTTGACACTAAAATACTCATAGACTAAAGATAATGCCGAATTAGCAACAACAGAGTCAAGCGATCGCCTGATTGGGTGTTGTACAGTGACTCAGATCTTGCATCTGAGTTCTTGTCCGCCAAGAAATTTATTTCTTGGCTTAAAGCTAATGTCTACTAAAGTAGACTGGGTAAAGTTTTCAGTCAGTTTTAACTGACAGTCGCTATCAGCCTGGAACTGAAGTTCTAGGCGTTTTAGGGGCGAGGCGTAAGATGGGAAGTGAGGTATCCACCGATCGCGATCGCGTGTAAGCTGAGTGCGCTCTTGTTAAAGCTTGAATAACACATTGGGGCTGTTGTTGCCATCATCACTAGTTGGTAGTGGAAGTGATGTTTGCATTCGGACGTAATACCAAGTCGTTAATCAGCGGTGCATGATCGGAATTATGATTAGCTCCCACGTGAATTTTAACGACACCGAAATGCTGATTAATCAGACAGTGATCGATGGGGATATTGATCGAGGGAAGGATCCACGAGGGTAAATTTGCATAGGTTGTTGGTCGTGGCCATGTGGGTAATATACCAAAACCCAAGCGAGTGTTATGCAACTTTGTTTCGCCAATCAAACGTCGGTAGTAGGGCGACCAGGGTGTTAAGTTAAAATCTCCTACTAGAATCAATGGTTGATCGACTGCTTGAATATAATCACTCAATGCTGCTAATTGACTATTACGACCATGAAAATTCCCCCGTGTTAGAGGTACTAGAGGATGAATTCCAATAAACTTAATCAGTTGTCTATTAACTTCTAAAGTCGCGATCAGACTATGATTTCCTTTGCCATTAAAATTATCTCCCCTAGCATCTTTAATAGGTAAGCGACTGAGAATCGCAAGACCGCCACCAGGACTTCTAAAAGAATAGGGTAAAATGTCTTGTAACCCCGTTTTTAAATTTTCAACTGCGGTGCGATTAATTTCAATAAATAAAGCGACATCAGGTTGGCGATCGCGAACACTATTAATAATGTCATTATAACGAGTGTTTTGAATATGAATATTGAAAGATAAAATCCGAATCTGGTTGTTTGTATTACTAGCTGCCTGTTGCCAATGAGGTAGATACCAAGGAATCACCTCAATTGAATTCAAACCAACTAATAATAAGGCAACGAAAACTAAGATTTTACTTTTGAGATAGTGTTTTCTCCAAAGAATAATAAAATTAATACTGAGTATTAACGATAAAATCAAATACTGAACTCGGAAATGAGTTATCAATTCTAGCGGCCAAAACCAAGCAAAATAGCTACTTAAGGATAGTAATCCTAAAACCAATAATATAGAGGTTGCTAAAATTAAAATTATTCTTAGAAGCATGGGTTGCATCAATTTTGAATGTTGAAGCCACTGTGATAAATTTTATACTTATTGAGTAATCTTAGAACTCAGTTCACATCAAACAGCCAGTCTGGGATTTTTATACAACATCGTGTATTATAATAAGTAATACAAATCCAATATCAAAATCCTTATGGGGGTGACTGCAAATTCTCCATTATATCCACAACGCCTATAAATACTAATGACATTAAGGTAAAGTACCTAATCACCAGCGCACTGCCCTACATCAACGGCATCAAACATTTGGGGAACCTTGTAGGTTCTATGCTTCCAGCAGATGTATATGCTCGTTTCTTGAGACAGGAAGGCGAAACAGTTCTCTTCATCTGCGCTACTGATGAACATGGTACACCGACAGAAATAGCTGCTTTGGAAGCAGGACTGGATGTAGCTACTTTCTGTGAAAGAATGCACGGACTCCAGGCAGAAATTTATAGAAACCTTGGTTTGTCGTTTGACTATTTTGGTCGCAACTCATCAGTTTATAACCAAGAGCTAACCCAGTATTTTTATCAGTCTCTGGACAAAAACGGTTTTATAGAAGAACGGGAGATTAGCCTCGTTTACTCTCTTGATGATGAGTGTTTTTTGCCGGATAGATATATTATTGGGACTTGTCCCCATTGCGGATATCAATCAGCAAGGGGAGATCAGTGTGAAAATTGTACATCTTTACTCGACCCAACTGAATTGATAGAACCGCGTTCTGCAATTTCAGGAAGCACACGTTTAGAAGTCCGAAAAACCAAGCACCTGTTCTTAAAGCTTTCTGCACTCTCCCATGAGGTAAAAGCTTGGGTTGAGAAACATCCAAATTGGTCTAACCTCACTAAGTCAATTGCGATGAAGTGGTTAAATGAAGGACTTCAAGACCGATGCATCACTCGCGACATTACTTGGGGAATTCCTGTTCCCCGCCTGGGATTTGAGGGAAAAGTTTTCTATGTTTGGTTTGATGCACCCATTGGATATATCGCTGCAACTAAAGGATGGGGTATAGAAAATTCCCAAGATTGGGAAACGTGGTGGCGCGAGCCAGAAAATACCTTTTACGTGCAATTTATGGCTAAGGATAACTTGCCATTCCACACGATTATGTTTCCAGCGATGATTCTAGGTACGCGAGAAAACTGGAAACTGCCCGATCAAATTAAGGGATTTAATTGGCTAACATACTATGGCGGTAAGTTTTCTACTAGTTCAAAACGAGGAGTTTTTCTAGACCAGGCACTCTCAATCTTACCTGCCGATTATTGGCGATATAGTCTTTTGTCGATGATTCCTGAATCTGCTGATTCTGCTTTTACTTGGGAGTTATTTCAAGTGAAGGTTAACAAAGATTTATCTGATACTTTTGGCAACTTTGTTAATCGAATTCTTAAGTTTACTGTCAAAAATTTTGGCGCAACTATTCCTGAAGGTGGCAGCTTTGGTCAAAAAGAACAGGAACTACAAAATACTTGCAAGCAACTTGTGAACAAATACTGCGAATCTTTGAAAAATATGGAGTTTCGCAAGGCAATAGAAGCTCTCTATTCCTTATGGTCTGTTGGCAATCAGTATGTTGATGCAAGGGCGCCGTGGAAACTGATTAAAGAGAACCCTGAAGAAGCAGCCCAAGTGGTGCGAACTTGTATTAATTTAATCCGAATTTATGCACTTGTTTCTCTTCCAATTCTTCCATTCACCTCTGCAAAGCTTTTTGATGCACTGCATTTATCTAATACCGACAGAACGACAAAGATCAGCGAAAGTGTGAATTTTGATGCTTTGTATCCAGGTCATCCAATTAATATCATTCCACCACTGTTTCGGAAGTTGGAAGAAGAAGAAATTAGAGAATTATCAGTCAGATTTGGAATGAGAAATTAAGTATTTTTTGAATCTGTAGAGACGTGCCATGGCACGTCTCTACAAAAATATAAACTTCATCAAATAATATTTCCTATCCCAATTTAGTATAAAACGCCTGGAACTGAAGTTTCCAGGCTTATAGTTCAAGTCAGTTAAAACTGACTGAAAATCTTACTTAGTCTGCTTTATCAGACTTTAGCTTTTAGCCAAGAAATTTAATTTCTTGGCGGACTGTTCAGTTTTTATAATGATAGATAAAACTAACCTGTATCTAAAAAATATTGTTATTTCTACAGATTATCACTACATTGATTTGCGTAACAGCTAACAGAGAAACGCAACTATGTACACTCTAGACAAGGAACAACTTGTTGAAAATAACGCAGTTGAGCCTAAGATTTCCTATGCTGAATATCCTTCCCCAGAGCAACAAGTTTGGTACGCATTGCAAGGGGCAATAGGGATTGTGCTGTTAACTCTGTTAGCTTTAACTACATCTTTTGTCATTTGGTGGAAGTTTTGACCGAAAGATTGGGGATCAGGATTCAGTTATCAGTTATCAGTTAACACTAATACACCTAATACCAAATTCGGTTGTTCAAACCCTTTTTTGTATAGCCCGCGTAGGCGGGCTTTGTTTATGTAGCCTCACCCTTCCAGGGTGTAGGGTAAAAGGGGGTATTAAATTCGGATTTGGTATGATAACTGTAGCCTGGGGCAAGCCGCTGCGCGTCTACACTGTTCACTGATTAACTCCCTAATCCCTCAGAGACTAATTTGCTTGCAAAGGCGCTTCTAAAACTTTCTTGATGCGATCGCGTGTTTCGAGTATGTGCGCTTTGGTATATTCGTCGTCAGAGTTTACGTTTGCTAGTTTTTCATCTAGCTGGCGAATTTTATACCAAGCTAGCGTGCGAGCATCTTCTGGAACGTATTTTTTCCGCAACACCATACTAGTTAAAGTATCTAGATATTGTCGCTGTAAGCCGCGACGCAAGCTAGAAATTGTGATGTTTTTACCTTTAGATTTTATTACTTCCGTCCAAATACCCTCTTGCAAGGTATCAAATAATTCAGGTAGCGTCAAAGCTTTTCCTGTCTCCGTTTTAAGTTCAATATCCTTGAGACGGGAGAGGCGATCGCCTGAAAGCAAATCCGATAAAACAATACTCTGGACAAATAATACCAAATCGTGAATCGGATAATCTAAACGACCGATGCGGGGACTGCTCCCCCAATGCCGCCAGCGTGAAGGTGCTAATTTATTCAATAAATCTGGTGAAAAATTAAAGGCATCTTCAGCAAAAACATACTTTTGCAGCATTGCTAGCGCCTGCCGTTGTTTGTCTGCTGGCACGGGTTGAAACGGTAATTGTCCTTGGTTGTTGCCAGCATGAACTCTAAAGAAAGACTGTCCGCCAATATATTTTGTGGCGTAATAGATGTTTTGGAAGTAATTACCGAGTACAGTCCCAAAACGTTCTCTGACGTCACTATAACTTTCTCCTTCAACTGGAAAACGTTTGTCCAAACGTCCCCACATCACCCGTGCGTTATCCAATTGCCACTGTGAGTAAACAAGGACATTGCGGCTGTTATCCCAAGCATCGGCAGTGGGATCTAGATCGTACACATCCTCATCTGTAGCATAACTATACTCAGGTTTGTAAGATTGCTGGGCGATTTTATCCAAAAATGGTTTTTCAGCATTTGTAGTTGCCGCCCCAATCGGTGTATAGCCGTACTGAATTGCCCAGCGATCGTAGGGCCCTACCATATTAGGAAAATAATCTCCCTGCTTACTACCTTGGGGGGCGATGTTTGGCGGAATGTAGTCCATCACGGACGAAACTAAACCTTTTTGGCGGGTAATTTCTGGATTATTCAATTCCTCCGGTGATAAGAAGGTGCTACCACGGAAATTGTGTCGCAATCCCAGCGTATGTCCAACTTCATGGGCAATGATCAAGCGTAAATATTGATGAATATATTGTTTCATCTGCTCGTTAGTAACAGGTTTGTCTGACAATAGCGACATTGCCACAGAACCATAGGTAAATTGGTTAGCAGCTTCCATGCCATAACAAAGGTCATACTCTCCTGCTAGTCGAGACAATCGTTTTGTGATTTTATGTTGCAGTTCCTGCTGTTGGGTAGACTTTTCGTCACTTTTTGCTTCTAAACCATTGGCGCAAAGCAGACGATTTTGCATTAACGCTGTTAAAGAAGTCCGATTTTTGAGTTGATTGGGTTGGATGATTTGGCGATACTCACTCTTGAGGGCGCGGATAAAACTGGCATCTACCAAAATGGTGGCGTTTAAAATTTCTCCTGTTAAGGGATTAACACGGGATGGCCCCATTGCAAAATATCCATCTACGGTGTTAATCCAGCGAATAGTGTTGTAACGAATATCGGCGGAATCCCATTTGGCGTCATTCGGCATTTGCTGTACTTGAATTGCATCCTTAAATCCCGCTTTTTCAAAGGCTGCATTCCACATTAAAACGCCCTGTTTAATCGTATCCCGGTACTCAACAGGAACGGCATTATCAATCCAAAAGACGATTGGTTTTTTGGGCAAAGAAATATCAGCATTCGGATCTTGTTTTTCTAAATGCCAGCGATTAATGTAGCGGACAAAGGGTTCTTTGCGCTCTTCGTCGGATAAGTCTTGATAGGCAGTAATGAAATAACCAACGCGATCGTCTGCCAACCGAGCTCGGTAATTGTTGTCTGGTAGCTGGGACAAACTATAATGAACGCGCAAAGTAAAGCCACGATTATCAGCTAAGGCTGTAAATTCCGGCTTTTCGTCTTTTCCACTGCCAGAGTAATTGAAAACTGATTCTACTTCAATATTTTGCGGAAAAGCTTTAGCATTACCAAAATAGGAGTTGTCTGCACTGCCGGAGAGTCCCAAACTTGCAGACAATCCTGCTAGATCTGTAAGTAGCAGTTCACTTAAATCAATCAGAATAGATTTGCGCTGTGGATGAATGCTTTTAATCTCAATACTATACAGAACCGAATCACTAAATGACCGAGCTAGCGATCGCGCTTGTGGATCTCCTTCATGAGTACGGAAATTGACATTACGGACAATAAAATTCAATTTGTTGTTTACCTGCTGAAAGTAAAACAAAAAATCCTGCAAAGGCATTCCGCTATAGATCCCAGCTTCACCAATACCTGATTCAAGTGTCGCCGTAGCAAGATAATTTTTATTCAGTTGCTCTTGTTTAATCTCTAAATAAATCTTATTCTTTTCCTTATTTCGGTATAGGGTAAATAATCCTTCTGTTTTTTGAGTATCTTTTACTACTTCACTAAATGCCTCTAAATCGTCTTTTTTGGCAGGTTTGGAAGTAGAGCTGGGTTTTTCATCTGGTTTTTCTGGCTTATATTTTGTTGGCTGATCTGAATTTTTCTCAACTAATAAAAAAGGTTGCTGATCAGCTTGTTTAGTATCTTTGCCTACCCAAATGAAAGGCTTGTGCTGTAATTGTTGGTTACGATCAAGAACCCACACTTTTGATCTCGCCCACTGAGGCAGTGATTTAGAAGACACACTTTCAGAAGACACGGACAATCTCTCAACAATATTCCCCGTGTCACCACCTCCCCGCGTCTCCGTGTCCTTTTGATTTCCCGTGTCACCACCTCCCCGCGTCTCCGTGTCCTTTTGATTTCCCGTGTCACCACCTCCCCGCGTCCCCGCGTCCTTTTGATTTCCCGTGTCCTGTTTCCCAGCTTCTATAGAAACGCTGTTCGACACTACTTCAATGGCAAGTAACTTGGTGTTAACAGTTGTTATTCCTAGCAATAAACCATGTAAAGCAATTACATAAAAAGTTAATCTGTTCATCCAAACTTTCCCTGGCTCATTTCCTATATAAAATTTCTGCTATCTTCTTATCTTTATATAAAGACTGATTGCTAATTTCCTCACCCCACTACTGGCAGATCACAGCACTACCAAGCTGTTCAAATATACGACAGTAGATTTTTTATATCGGTTATTACTAAACTTCTTTAGCTTTATTACATTTTTTTTCAGCTTTGTTGCACTTCTTTACTCTAGTACTTTTGCCAATAATGTCATCTGTAGCAAACAGTACGTATTATTTTTGCATCTGACTAGAAAAAATGCTGACAAAATAGTATAACAATTTAACCTGAATGATTGAGGTTATTAGACATCAAAAAACTTTTATAGCAGATATTTTTAGTTTAAACAGTAAAACTAAAGCCAAGCAATATTTTAATTATAAAAATGTAACTAAAAATACTAATTTTTTTTATGAATAGCGATCGCTTGAGTAAATAAAAACTCCTTCAGTTAACTCTCAAACAATAAAAAATAAAATAGTATTAATGGATACAAGTATGGCGCAGTTATCTCAAGTATGGAAGCGTTTGATAACTTATGTCAAGGGATCGCACATAAAAGCGAATCAGACTCAAAACAATAGCAGAGAATTGCTATATTTGGACAGGTTGCAACAAAGCTTAGAAGAGTGGGCAAAACTTGATAGTGAGTCGAGTTTTAAGATAAGCGATCGCCAACTGCACAAGCAGATATATGAGTTGATGGGCAATTGTGCGCTCAAACCATACATTGTAGAAGCAGTAACGCCAAAGCTAATTGCTAGCGAGCAATTTTGTCCAGTGCTGTTATTTCAGCGCTTAGAAACTTTTTATCAACGTTGGTGTCAAGGGGAATTTATCGATGCTGCACCTACAGACAACTTGCCACAGCAAAAGATGTTGCAGTTGCAAGCACAAAATATTGCGATCGGACTGCGGCAGGTAGATATAAATACAGGATTGAATGTATTAATTTTGCTGTTGGAGTTACATCGCTATGCACAACAGCAAGACCACCTGAAAGAAAAAATTATTTTTTATCCCTCTGGACAACGACACACAAACAACTTTTTTACATCACAACTACTTAGGGTAATCAACTATAGTGATGCAATTGAAATTGGCAATTTTAGTAATGTTGTTGGTGAATTCCTGAAAGAAGGTAACTTTAGCGGTGCTTACCTTGGTGATGCTAACCTGACTGGTGCGAATTTCAGTGGTGCTAACCTCAATGGTGCCAACCTTGGTGATGCCAACCTGACTGGTGCGAATTTCAGTGGTGCCAACCTCAATGGTGCCAATCTTGGTGATGCTAACCTCAGCAGTGTGAATCTCAGTGGTGCTAGCCTCAGAAGTATTGACCTCAGTAGTGCTAACCTCAGTGGAGCCAACTTCAGTGGTGCTGATCTTTGCCGCGCTGATCTCGATAGTGCCGATCTCAACAGTGCCAACTTTAGTGGTGCAGATCTTAGTCACGCCAATCTGACTGGTGCCAACCTTAAAGATGCCAAACTCAGTAGCAGCCATCTCAGTCATGCCATCCTTTTCAGTGCCAATCTCAGTGATGCGAATCTTAACGGCGCTAATCTTAACTATGCTGATCTGTGCCGTGCGGATCTCAGTGGTGCGAACCTCAATCATGCCACTCTCAAAGGCGCAAACCTAAGTGACACCATCCTTTTTGGCACCAACCTTAAAAGTACTATTCTTATCGCTGCTGACCTTAGTTATGCCAAACTTAATGGTGCAAAACTCCACGGTGCTAACCTGCAAGGCGCAATTCTTTTGGGTGCAGATCTTAGCGGTGTAGAACTCGGTGGCGTGATTCTCAATGAAGCCGATCTTAGCGGCGTCATTCTTAATCAAGCCGATCTCAGTGGTGCCGACATCAGCAATGCAATTCTCTTTGGCACCGATCTCAGTTACGCGAACCTCAGTGGTGCCAACTTGAGTGGTAGTAACCTCAGTGGTGCTATCCTTAATGGCGCAAATCTCAGCCACACTAACCTTAGCCATACTATTCTCGCTGGTGTTGACCTTAGCAACGCTAACCTGGAGAAAATGACTTGGAGTAATTACCTTGAGTGGGGGGGTGTGCGTGGTTTGGATAAAGCGGTGAATGTACCAGAAGCGTTAAAACAGCAATTAGGGTTGAGGTAAGACTATAGGGAAAATTTATATTTAACGTAGCATAATAAAATCACAGCGATCGCCCGCTCTTTGAATAACTAATTAACGCAAGGCAGCGGGAATTTTTGACATTTATCCCTGCTTCATTACACGTTGCGACTTTAAGCTAAGTAGAGATAAAAATTCTGCCAACTCAACAAGTCCTTCTGCTTCTCGCCGTTCTGTTTGATTTAACTCTTCGCCTGCATCCTGACGATCCAGCAGAAAGTGAAGGCGCTCTTGAACAGCTTGAGGAAGCTGAAAGTGAGCCATTTCAATAGGTATCTCAATTATCTCAGGCATCTAGGGAGAAATTTTAACTACTTGTAGAGCCAGTGTAAACCAAAGTTAGTCGAGACGGTCTAATGCTGTTTACTCACCTGTTGTAAATGCGATCACTTTGAGTGGGAATGGTAGTAATAGTACTTTTTGAATTGAATTGGCGTTGCCTATCCACGCACGAATGTAAATGAATTTACCACTTGATCAAATGCTTTTTGGTAGATAGCGTCATTATTTCCGTAGCCAGTCTTCCCAAATGTAATAACGATAATGTTAGAACCATTGGGACTTTTGAAGACAACGTGCTCATTCTCGTATAAGCCACTGGATTGGAAGGCGATCACTTTTTGTCCGGCAATTTTTGTATATTTAAATGCACGAGTTATGCCAAACTGGTTACTTTGTTGTACCCATTTCTGCAATGGCAACTTTTGAGGGTTATTCGCTACTGTGACGCTGACATTTGCCGGATATTCTGTTCCCCCTTCATATGTACCCGAACGAATTTTATTGGCGTGTTCTTGAGTCCAAATTTCAATAGCAGCTAACGAAGCATTATTACTAGAGGGTATTTTTGCTTTATCATTTACCACAAAAATATTAGGAGGATAACTAAACTGAAAACCAAAGCGATCACTTTTGTAGATGGCTTTGTTTTGGGGAACGGGTTTTGGAGTAGATGGTTTGGATGGAGAAACCTCTCGATTGGAAGCGGGACTTGCTGGCGAGGAACTAACTATTGGAGATTCAGGCTGACAGGCGATCGCACCTGCTACTACCAAGCCCAACGCAACTGGATGCAAAACCCATTTTTTCAGTTGCTTGTGATTAACTCTCATCATTCACTCCTCTCCAATATGTGATTCTATAGCTTCAATAGATTCAGCGTTTACAAGACCAGTTCCATAGTTTTTCGACTTTTCCACAAAAGATTAAATAGCAGTGCCGTAAAATTAAATACAATAGCAGAATTAAGGAATTAAAAAACAATTCTCATTTTCATTTTTAAAGAGCATTGACAACATTTGAGTTTATAGTAGATGGGCCGCCAGTATCACAACAAACACGTAGGCGTGAGAAGCTCAGGCTTTGGAAAACATTAGTTCGGCAAGAGGCACAAAAATATTGGTCTCCAGAGCAAAAAATAGCTACTGGGCTAATTATGCTTCAGGTAACGTATTTCTATGACTCAGTTGCAATGGATGTAGACAATATAGTTAAGCCAATTCAAGATGCAATTATTGGTTTGGCATATGTTGATGATGATCAAATAACTGATGCCGTAGTGAGGAAAAGAAATTTATCAGGTAACTTTAGAATAGAAAATATAACTCCAATATTGGCAGAAGGCTTTGCGCGAGGTAATGAGTTTCTGCACATTGTTGTAACCGATGCCCCTGACCAGGAGGAACTTATCTGATGACGACTACAACTGCACAACTTGAAAGAGAGCGATTGCTGAAACTGGCACAAGAGTATCGTGAAAAAGGTTACGAAGTGCTGTTACCAGAAAGACCGGAGGATCTACCTGATTTCCTTAAAGATTATTGTCCTGACATGATCGTGCGCCGAGGGACAGAAGCAGTTGTTGTTGAAGTCAAGTCACTTTCTTCAATAGCGTCTGCCCAATACTTGCGTGATTTAGCTCAAGCCGTGGAGAATCATCCTGGGTGGAGATTAGAGTTAGTGATGACTAACCCAGATGATGTAGCATACTCAGTTAAAGCCGAGGGTTCTCTTCAAGAAAAAGAGATAGAATCACGACTGCAAATCGCAAGAGAACTTACCAACCAGCATCCAGAATCGGCTATTCTTTATACTTGGTCTCTTACCGAAGCAACTCTAAGGCTTGTTACCAAAAAGGAAGGTTTAAGTTTACAAAAACCCGATCCACTTCATTTATTAAAGCAATTAGCAACAGAAGGTGTGATTTCTAAATCTGATTACCAATCACTAATGAATGCTCTACTAATACGTAATGCTATTGCTCATGGTTTCAAAACTACCCAAATAACGCAAAGTTCTGTATATGAACTCATTGATATTACAGAGCAGTTGTTAAATTCTCTGTACAATAATGATGAGCCTCTCTAAATAAATAAAATGGTGCTTTGAACGCTCATAATTTATCTGTAGCCTTTCTTTTTGTCAGGTTTTCTCATTTAGAAATACCTTAGCTCAAGACTCTACTTCATATAAGAGAAGCAGAGTCTGTTTAGACGCAGATACTAAAAGCTAGAAAATACAGCAGTTAATGTTCAAATTTCTACATCATATTTTTTAGCAATCTCACGTAGTTTATCTAACTGTTCTTGTGATGCTTGAGCTAATTTCTCGTCTACGGGTAATGTATTATTCTTGCCTTTTGGAGCTAAATACTTGACATAAAGAGAAATAAAATCAACTACAATTGGTATGCCTTTGAGAGCATTTTTATCAGCTTGCGTTCCTGCTAATAAAGCTGCTAAACCACCTTCAATTGTATTTCTTGTCGCTTTGACGAACTGATCGACAAGTTCTTCAATGTAGTAGGCTCCCTCCAGATCTTCTAACTTTTTCGCATCTGGAGTGAATTCGTATCCAGCTGCGATCGCTTGCTCAAAAATACACCAGTCTGTAAATTCTTTCAGTGCTTCTTCTGGAAGACGAGAAAAATAGTTGTGTAATTCCAAATCAGACATTAGATTATCTTGTGACATTCTTTCACCTGAAGATGTAGAGATTTTTGGAAGGGTGATGTAACTATGAAGGATGCAAAACTTTACGAACCAATTAACACTCTTAAGTACGTTGATGAAAATATCTGGATTGTTGATGGGCTGATTATCCAGATGCAAGCCTACGGTACTAATATACCTTTTCCCACACGCATGACTGTTATCCGTTTAACTAACGATGATTTGTTTATCCATTCGCCAACACACTTAACTAATGAACTGAAAGCAGAAATTGACACGTTGGGAAGAGTCCGGCACCTGGTTTCACCGAATAAAATTCATTATGCTTACATTGAACAATGGGGTGAAGTTTATCCTGATGCGATCAAATGGGCATCGCCAAGAGTGCGAGAGCGAGCCAAGAATATTGTTTTTGATCGGGATTTGAGTGAGGAACCAGATTCTGCTTGGGCAGAGGAAATTGATCAGGTAATTGTTCACGGTAGTCGCTTTATGGATGAGGTTGTTTTTCTGCATAAGCCGTCTCATACTTTGATTTTTGCCGACCTCATCGAAAATTTTGAAGCTGACAAGATTGGTAAAAAATACGAATTATTAGCGAGATTAGGTGGCTGTCTAGATCCTGATGGAAAAACTCCCTTTGATTTGCGACTCACTTTCTGGGGACGCAAAGCCCAAACGCGAGAGGCTATCCGCCAGATAATTGCATGGGAACCAAACAGAGTTATCCTTGCCCACGGTCGTTGGTATCCTGAAAATGGCACAGAGGAACTTAAGCGTGCTTTTCGCTGGCTGGGTAAGTTCTAGAAATTACGCTGTCCGAAAACGTGCGAGTTCTTCACCCGTCTTGGCATCGTGGGCGTGAACGGTACATACCAAACAGGAATCAAATGACCTTGCCACATGACCAACTTCTATTGGATCGGTTGGATCGGCAATGGGTATGCCAATCAAAGCTTCTTCAATTGGGCCGCGCTTTTGTTCGGCATCACGAGGCCCCACGTTCCAAGTAGTAGGGGCAATGACTTGGTAGTTCTTAATTTTGCCGTCTTCTAGTTCTACCCAGTGACACAGAGAACCTCGTGCTGCTTCTGTTGCACCCCAACCACGTCCATCTTTTTCTTTTGGTTTGATATACCAGGGATCGTTTAATTTGAACTCACGCAGACAATGTTCGGCTTGGCGGTATAATTTAACAAGCTCGTGAACTCGTGCCAATTGGCGCACATGAACGCTGGGGCCACCCATGCGCTTGAAGACATCTAAAATAAATCCATCATAGTGCTGCCAAGATTCGCCATGCTTACCACCCGCCACCAATTGCCGCGCTAAGGGGCCTGCTTCTAAACGTCCGTAGTCTACATGACGTACTGCTGTTGACCAAGAATAAGCGTTATTGAAGTCTTTATCATTCTTTTGGATTGGGTTAGTCGTGCGAGCAAAGGGGTGAATGTCTTCTTTGCCTTCGTCATACCAAGAGTGAGTGGTATTCTCGCGGGCAAAGGTATGATCCATCAAGGTATGAGTGTCGCTGAAACTGTCATACACTCCACTCTTCATAATCATGGCGGCATTTCGCCCTTCTATCGTTGGCTTTTGGTATCTATCTTCATGAGGTAAATATCCCCAAGTGACATATTTACCTACACCGCCACCAAATTTATCTAGACCAATATCTAAACCCATGCGCCAATAAAAACCCAAGTCAGACTGGCGATGATTGCGGTTTTCGTGTAGCCACGCCATAAAGTCATCATAGGTTTGGATTTGTTCGTAACGTTCCAATGAACAACCCAACCATATTGGTTCTAACCAATTGGTACGGAAATATTCCAGGATTGACCAAGCACGGGTGATGTCTGTGAGGGTGGGGGCGCACATGACGCCACCGGGAACCATGTAACTAGAATGAGGCCATTGACCGCCTAAAAGAGCATAAATTTCGACTGGTTTGGCAGAAATTGTGACACCGATTTCATAATGCTTACCAGTGAAAGCGGCAAAGCGGCGGACAGCTTCGTTATAGTAGCGGCTATGCTGGTATTTTTTATTAGTCAGGTCAATAGCAAATAGCCCGTAAAAATAGCGGGGTATGCTTTGAATTGTTTCAACAAGTTGACCAAGATTTCTTGCCAAAATCGCATTGCGCGGAACTTCTGTTTCCCATGCCGTATCTAATGCCCATGACGCACAAGTCAGGTGAGAACCTCCACAAATACCGCAAATACGAGGTGTGACAATTAATCCGGCTTGCGGATCTTTGCCGCGCAGGATAACTTCAAATCCTCGAAAGAGTTCGGCATGAGTCCAGGCGTTAACTACCTGCCCATCTTCAATTTCAACTCGCACATCTAAATCGCCCTCGACTCTACCAACGGGCGAGATGTCTAATGTTTGGATACCCATAATATTTGTCCTTTGTCATTTGTCATGTGTCCTTTGTCATTGGTCATTTACTAATGACTAATGACTATTGACCAATGACTAAACTGTAAAAATATCTTCATCTGCCCAATCTGGTGCTGCATCTTTGGCGACTACTGTGAGTAAAGCATATTCTTTTTTCTTCATGCCTGGCGGTATTTCTTTAGGAACCCCCATTACTGTTTGTGTCTTAAATACCGTTCCCGGTTTAAGGTCATAGAAGGGAAATTCTGGTTCGGTGCAACCTAAACAAGGCATACCCGCACGAGTTTTGGAAGAAACGCGATTCCACAAAATCCGGTTGCAGGAAGAATGAGTCATGGGGCCACGACAACCCAAGTCATAGAACAGACAACCCTTACGCTGACCGAATTCTGCGGTTGTGGCTTTGTAGGCAAAGTGAATGTTGCGGGTACAACCTGTTTGGGTAAAGGTTTTAAAGAAGGTTTGAGGACGATTGAGTTCGTCAAGGGTGATATCATCTAAACGACCTGTGGCGATCGCAACTAATATCTGCGTTATCCAATCGGGATGGGCAGGGCATCCAGGAATATTAATCACAGGTAGTCCAGCTTTGGATTTATAATCTGTCCCTAAAAAACCACCCTTTTGGCGTTTAAGAAATTGTAATCCTTCGGATTCGCTGGGATTGGGTGCCATTGCGGGGATTCCGCCCCAAGTAGCACAGTCACCCACAGCTACTACAAACTTCGCGATTTTTGCTAAGTCGCTTACCCAATCTTTCATCGGACGGTGGGCAAAGCGGTTCCATTCTCCCGTTCCGTTGGGAGCATTAACTACTGTACCTTCAAATACCAAAATATCTAGGGGAATTTTGCCGAGAACACAATCCCACAGCATTGCTTGCAAACTGTCCCCTAGCTCCAGTCCCAAGGAAGGATGCCACAGTACCTTAATACCGAAATCGGCAATTAAATCGCAAACGGTTGGTTCTTCAGCATTTAAAAATGACATGGTGTTGCCTGAACAAGCACCACCTTGTAGCCAGATTACGTTAGTCATTGGCTGCGCATTTGTGTTGTTTAGAATACAAAAATTAGGAAGTTTAACAGTGTAGTGGGTACTCGTTACTAGGTACTAGGGATTAGGAAAGAAACGCTCTCAAAGTGAATTCTTCCCAGTCCCTAGTCCCCTTTACTATCAATGGCTTTTCGTTTCTATTGTAGACATTTAAATAAAAATTAACGTATTTATGAAAACTAAAAAAACATAATTTTCTGGTTTAAATGTTATAGTAAATACATCCTCTAAAGTACAAATAATTATCTTGTTATTACGTATTGATTACGTTAGCAAAATCTCAAAGTCTTTTGAATAAGTCACTAAAAATTTATATACAATTTAGATTACCTAAAATCAAATCTGAAAAATATACTCTCACAAGTCAATGCTTGTTTAAATTTTAAATATGATGAGTATTTAATTAAGCAGTTATAATTACCTAGGATTTAGATGTAAATTAAAAATATAGAGCCACAAACACAAATCCCCAACTTTTTTGAGAAGTCGGGGATTTGATGATCTTATTTAAAAATGTAACGTCTAGTAACTAGATTTTTGGTTGCATTTTGTTTTATATTAAAAGTAGAAAAGCTAAGGTAAATTCAATAAAATCGATGAAAGCTTTTAGTAACAATTTAGAGATTTACTGAAAGCCTATCTGACAGATTAGTGGGTAATACAGCCACAAATTGTATAAGTTTAAACATTAATTTTAGGTAATCTAGCTACAAGGTTTTGGTTGATTACTAGTTAGCAAAAGTTAAAAGCTGCCTTCCTAATTGCGACTCCACATCTGATATGATACCAACTATTACTGATGCCGCAGTGAAAGCAGCGATCGCTGCTATTGCCTCTGAATCAGCATCGACAAAAGACAAAATTGAGATGTTGATTGAGATGGCACATGGCTTTGTGAAAAAGCCGAAAACCACCCAAGATTTGTGGAATGCGATCGCGCTATACGAGCAGGCAGAAGAATTATCTGGTGAAGATTACCCTCTTTTGAAGGCGCGGGCAAAAGTAGGGATAGGAGGGGCGCTGCGGGCAATCCCAGACGGTACAGAAGAATTGCTGTTGCAAGCGAAAGCAATTTACACAGAAGCTTTGCCGATATTACAAAAGTTGGCGTCTCCTGAAGAAGTTGCCGAAGCCCAAATGAACTATGGCTTGATATTACAATCTTTAGTACCGTTTAATTTGGCAAAGGTAGCAGACAGCATTCAGGCGTATCAAGAAGCCTTGCGGGTATTTACTTGGGATAAATATCCACAGGAATATGCAATCTTACACAACAATATAGCGATCGCCTACCTTTCCATGTCTGGTGGTTCGCAGCAGCAATATTTGTTTGAAGGTTTGGCTGTACAGTCTTTTGAGGTAGCGCTCAAGCGAATAAACCTGATTGAACATCCCAGAGAATATGCAATGTTGCAGAACAATTTAGGTAACGCATTGCAATATTTACCATCTGCCCATCCTGTAGATAATTTAGTGCGGGCGATCGCAGCTTACAACGAAGCATTAAAAGTACGTAACTCCAGAGACACACCTTTAGAATACGCCAACACCATTTCTAACAAAGCCAACGCTCTATTTAATTTACTTGATGATTTGGAGAAGCCAGAAATCGGCAATCCTCAAAATCTCTTACAAGCGCGTGGATATTTTCAAGAAGCCTGGGAAATTTTTACACAGTATGGACAAATAGAACAAGCCGAAGTTGTAGCCCAAACATTGCAAGAGTTGAATGGCTAATGGCTAATAGAGTATTGTAATTATCAATGAAAAATATGAGGAGAATAAACAATGACTGAGGTATTTAAAAGTTTAGCAGGTAATGACATTAATTTAGTTACAGGTTTGATTTACTTAGTAATAGCAACTGTATTATCTTTAGTGGGTGGTGCGATTGGTGGAATTTTATTAGCTGGTGAAGAATTAGGTAATCAGTTTGCAGCCATGATAGGTGGGTTATTTGGCCCTGCTGGTGTAATTCCAGCGATAGTATTAGGATTATTTTTACTAAATTTTTGTCCTAAATTTTAGGAGTTTTCATGTTAGAAATAGGTTGGTTTTCTGCCAAGTTATTTATGAAAGGCAAACTAATACGTGAGCCGCAGTATTTTTGGCGGCAAGTTGGAATTGGTACTAGTATTAGTTCACTACTACTATTTTTACTTTTACTCTTGAAATTTCCGCTTTGGCTAACAGTGGCAGCATCTAGCTTAACAACGGGTACTATTATGCCGTTTCTACTCAAAGATTTCAAAATGAAGTAATTTATTAATTACTAATTGTCATAGGGATTAGAAACATACGGCTAATAAAATTCGCAGCTACACAAACCAAGTTCGCCGATGTGGATTGATGTTGAGCCTGCGGAGGCAAGATTTATTTTTATAGCCCCAGACTTCCAGTCTGAGGGCAATTATAAACAATAACAAAAATATAATGGCTACTCTTGAGGAATTGGTACAAGAAATTAGTCGGTTTGAGGTAATTATATCTGAGTGGGATGAAAGTAAAAGAGGTGTAGCTATAGGTTTGAAAAGGGCAATAGAAGAATTGCATAAAGAAGCTTTAACCCGCTTAATCAAGAGTATCAAACAAGAATCAATGCCAGCACTGTGTAATGCCGCTAAGGATGAGGTAGTCTACGGTGTATTGCTTTATCATGAATTAGTCAAACCACCAACACCACCTTTAACAAAACGTATTCAAAAAGCCTTAGATGAAGTGCGCCCAAGTTTGAAAAGTCATAATGGTGATGTGGAATTAGTAGCTATTAAAGAACCAGATACAGTAGAAGTTAAGCTAATTGGTGCTTGTGGTCATTGCCCTGCTTCAACATTAACTTTTTCTCAAGGAATTGAACAGACGATTAAAATGTATTGTCCAGAAATTACTAATGTAGTTGCCGTTAAGTAAAGGCTAAAAGGTTAACTTTTCTTAAATAATGAATAGCCGCATCCAAATTACTTCCAAATCGAATTTCCAAACTCAAGCAACAGACATTCCTCAAAATTTTCCTCTTTCATCAGAAGGTGCAGAGATAATTTTAGGAAGGATGATGGCACCAGGGGAATTGGTAACCCCTCTTGCACCTAGTAGTATTGAAATGTTTGGCCCTCGTGCAGCTTGTTTAAAATCAGAAAAAGGGCTTTTGTGGGTGTCTGATACGGGACATCATCGCTTATTAGGATGGCGGAATATACCTACTCAAGATAGCCAACCTGCTGATTGGGTAATTGGGCAACCAGATTTTCATAGTGAAGGACAAAATGCTAAGGGTTCACCAGAAAGTAATACTTTTAGTGTGCCGACTGGCATTTGTTACTGTGGAGAAGGAATGGCAGTCGCAGATGCATGGAATCACCGCGTTTTAATTTGGAAAAAAGTACCAGAAGACAGCAATGTTCCAGCAGATATAGTATTAGGACAAGCTAATTTTAGTGACAATGAACCAAATCGGGGTAAGCAAGAAGCGGCAGCAAATACTCTGAACTGGTGTTATGGAGTTTTCTATCACAATGGGCGGTTATTTGTAGCTGATACAGGTAATCGGCGCGTGTTAGTTTGGCATCAATTACCAAAAGAAAATAGTCAACCGGCAGATTTAGTTTTGGGGCAGCTAGATATGACATCACGCAATGAAAATGGCGGCGATAATCCTTCCGCATCGAGTATGCGTTGGTGTCACGATATTACCTTTTGGGGAGAAAATTTGGTTGTGACTGATGCGGGAAATAACCGCGTGATGATTTGGGATGGAATGCCCACAGAAAACAATACGCCTTGTACTGTAGTATTAGGGCAAAAAAGTTTTGATGTTGTTGAAATTAATCAAGGAGTTTATTTCCCAAGTTCTAGCAGTTTGAGTATGCCTTATGGTGTGGATGCTGCTGGCGATTGGTTGTTGGTAGCGGATACTGCTAATTCTCGGATATTAGGTTGGAAAAAGCCTGAGTCTATTTCATTTTTGCAAAGAGCTGCTGCGGATGCGATCGCCGGACAAAATAATTTTCTAAGTAAGAGTGAAAATCGTGATTTTGGGCAGCCAAGGCGAGATAGTCTAAGTTGGTGTTATGGAATCAAGATTTGTGGCAAGAGGGCGGTAATTGCTGATTCGGGAAATAATCGAGTTTTAATTTGGCAAATCAGATAAATATTTATTTTCTTAAATAAGACAGTTTTCATGAAACAAACCACAAAGTACACATTAGACGCGGAGCGGCTACTTACCATACGGGAAGCCGGGCAAAGCCCGTCTACAGAAGCCACTTCGTGTCTACCCGTAAGGGTAGCACACAAAGAAAGAACAAGAAAGAACACAAATCAGAAATTAGTTATTTTTAATCAAGATATTTAAATGTTTTGAGGGTGAGATTCTGCAAAATGACTGCTGAAGAAATTCGAGTGCGTGGTACTGTTCAGGGTGTAGGATTTCGCCCGACTGTCTATCGTCTGGCAAAAGCCTGTGGTTTGCATGGCGATGTTTGTAATGACGGTGAAGGCGTAGTTATTCGTGTATCTGGAACTGATGCATCTATAGAAGAATTTATTCGCAAATTGCAGCAAGAATGCCCACCTTTAGCAAGAATTAATGAAATTAAGCGCAAGCGTTATGAAAGGGAAGTTTCCTTTGATGATTTTGTGATTTCTCACAGCGTTAGTAGTGCAGTAAAAACAGAAATTAGTCCCGATGCTGCCACTTGCGTGCAATGTAAAGAAGAAATTTTTAATCCCTACAGTCGCTTCTATCGCTATCCTTTCACCAATTGTACGCATTGCGGCCCCCGTTTAAGTATTATTCGTGCCATTCCTTACGATCGCTGCAATACGAGCATGGCTAGTTTCAACCTGTGTGCGGAATGTACTAGAGAATATGATGATGTGGAAAATCGCCGCTTTCATGCTCAACCAGTAGCTTGCCACGTCTGCGGCCCCAAAGCAACTTTAGAACGTAGCGATCGCAAACCAATTACAGCTTCGATGTTCTCTATGCTAGATGATGTCGATGCTGTCTGTACGTTGTTACAAAGAGGCGAAATAGTTGCCATTAAAGGTATCGGTGGAATTCATCTCGCTTGTGATGCCACTAATGAAACTGCTGTGCAAAAACTTCGCCAGCGCAAGCAACGATATCATAAACCCTTTGCTTTAATGGCGAGGGATGTAGAGATTATTGAAAAATACTGCACTATTAGCGATAAAGAAAGAGAATTATTAGAAAGTTCTGCCGCGCCGATTGTGTTGCTGAAACAAAAGCGACTCAAAGAGGACAAAGAGACACGGAGACACCCAGACGCAGGTATATTTTCTTCTCCGCGTCACCGCGTCTCAAGTTCTCCGCGTCTTCTTCCCATCGCCCCATCTGTAGCACCAGGGCAAAATACCCTGGGCTTCACACTACCTTATACACCTTTGCACCACTTAATCCTGAAGCGGATGAATCGCCCGATTGTCTTAACAAGTGGCAATCTTTCTGATGAACCGCAATGTATAAATAACGAAGAAGCACGAGAAAAATTAGGCAAAATTGCAGATTATTTGCTCCTACATAATCGGGAGATTGTTAATCGAGTAGATGACTCAGTGGTGCGGATAGTTGACGAGCAAGTACAAATGATTCGCCGTGCTAGAGGATACGCACCAGCACCGATTAATTTACCACCTGGATTTAATAATGTTCCACATATTTTAGCAATGGGTGGCGAGTTAAAAAATACTTTTTGTTTGTTACAGAATGGACAAGCAATTTTATCTCAACATTTAGGAGATTTAGAAAATGTTGCTGCTTTTGCTGCCTATCAAGATACATTGAATTTGTATTTAAATTTATTCGAGCATAAACCAGAAGCGATCGCTCTTGACAAACATCCCGAATATTTGTCATCAAAACTCGGTAAAGAACTAGCAGTTGCTAATCAAATTCAACTTTATTCCATCCAACACCATCACGCCCATATTGCCGCTTGCATGGTAGAAAACGGTATACCTCTAGATTCACCACCCGTATTAGGTATTGCTTTAGATGGTTTGGGTTATGGTGAAGACGGTACACTTTGGGGTGGAGAATTTTTGTTAGCAGATTATCGTCATTTTCAAAGACTAGCAAAATTTAAGCCAGTGCCAATGATTGGCGGAGAAAAAGCGATTAAACAGCCTTGGCGTAACACATATGCTCAATTAACTTCAGCTTTCGGTTGGGAAGATGTAAAAAATCAATATGGAGAATTAGAAATCATCAAATTTCTTGGAAATCAACCGCTAAATATTCTCAACCAGGTTGTATCAAAAAGTATTAATTCTCCCTTAACTTCTTCAGTCGGACGACTGTTTGATGCTGTTGCTGCTACTATCGGAATTTGCCGAGAAGAGTGTAGCTATGAAGGGCAAGCAGCAATTGAAATGGAAGCTTTAGTCGATGCCAACTTCTTAAATAATCATGAAGAAACACTAAATTATTCTTTTAATATCGGCATTTTAGATAATATTTACTGTATAGACTCGCATCCTATGTGGCAA
This sequence comes from Chlorogloeopsis sp. ULAP01, assembly GCF_030381805.1. Taxonomy (NCBI): domain Bacteria; kingdom Bacillati; phylum Cyanobacteriota; class Cyanophyceae; order Nostocales; family Chlorogloeopsidaceae; genus Chlorogloeopsis; species Chlorogloeopsis sp. ULAP01. The sequence continues at coordinate 27,827 of NZ_JAUDRH010000014.1, read as the reverse complement.
GCCTTACTAGATGACTTACAGCAGCAAATCCCGCCATCACTTGTAGCTGCTAAATTTCATAAAAGTTTAGCTCAAACAATTGTAGAAATGGTTAACATTATCTGCCAACAAAACGTAATCAAAAATGTAGTTTTAACAGGAGGAGTTTATCAAAATAGTATCTTGTTAGAACAAGTTAGTAAGCGCTTACAAAAATTAGATTTGAATGTATTAACACATAGTATTATTCCCTGTAATGACGGAGGATTAGCACTTGGGCAAGCAGTAATTGCAGCCGCACAATATTATCTTTGAAAAAACTCTGCGTACCTCCGCGTTTTCTTAGCGTTCCTCTGCGTTTAAAACACTATATTTTAAAGCTTTACTCAGTTTTCTTATTTTATCTCTGATTTAAAAATCTTTCTCAGTCTTCTCTGTGCCTCTGTGGTTAATTTCACCTATCAAGGTAATAAAGAATGTGTTTAGGTATCCCTGGACAAATCATAGAAATAACAGACGCAAATAACAAACTAGCGATTGTTGATATCGGCGGTGTAAAGCGTCAAGTTAATATTACTTGCATCATTGATGAACAACATCCTCCCGAAAATTGTATTGGAGAATGGGTACTAGTTCATGTTGGATTTGCGATGAATCGTATTAACGAAAAAGAAGCAGCAGAAACATTACGGTTACTACAAGAAATTGCAGAAGTTATGTCTACTGGTTAGTGGATACTACTACCTACTAACTACTGTACGGGCGGGTTTAGAAAATAATTGTCAGTTTTAACCGAAAGATAATCAACAAAACCTGCCCCTACTAACTACTAACTACTAACTACTAACATTTATATGAAATACGTTGATGAATTTCGTGATCCTCATAAAGCAGAGGCATTACTCTGGCAAATAGAAAAACTTTGCCCCATACTAGAAAAACCGATCAAAATTATGGAAGTATGTGGCGGTCATACCCATTCTATTTTTAAATATGGTATTGAAGAAGTTTTACCTAAAGCAATTGAACTAATTCACGGGCCTGGTTGTCCAGTGTGCGTCATGCCAAAAGGTAGACTAGATGATGTGATCGCTATCTCTCAAAATCCCAACGTCATCTTTGCCACCTTTGGCGATGCGATGCGAGTACCAGGTTCTAAGACAAGCCTACTGCAAGCCAAAGCTCAAGGCGCAGATATCCGTATGCTTTATTCTCCCTTAGATAGTCTGAAAATAGCCAAGGATAACCCTGATAAAGAAGTTGTATTTTTTGCCTTAGGTTTTGAAACCACAGCCCCCAGTACCGCTTTCACCATCTTGCAAGCAGCCGCAGAAAATATTAATAACTTTAGTATGTTTTGCAATCATGTCCTTGTGATTCCCGCTTTGCAAGCACTACTAGATAATCCTGACTTGCAACTGGATGGATTTATCGGCCCTGGTCATGTCAGTATGGTAATTGGTACCGATCCATATCAATTTATTTCCCGACAGTACCACAAGCCGATTGTGATTTCAGGCTTTGAACCTTTAGACATCCTCCAATCAATTTGGATGCTGTTGCAACAACTAGTAGATAATCGCTGCGAAGTTGAAAATCAATATAATCGACTGGTAGAGAAAGCAGGGAATAAAGTAGCGATCGCTGCTATGAATAAAGTTTTTGAAGTGCGAGAAACATTTGATTGGCGCGGCTTGGGTGACATACCTGATTCGGGATTCAAAATTCGTTCTGAATATGCCCAGTTTGATGCCGAACATAAATTTACTATTCCCAATCTGAAAGTTGCCGATCATAAAGCTTGTCAGTGTGGAGAGATTCTCAAAGGCGTATTGAAGCCTTGGCAATGCAAAGTTTTTGGTACAGCTTGCACTCCAGAAACCCCAATAGGAACTTGTATGGTTTCCTCAGAAGGTGCTTGTGCCGCTTATTACAAATATGGGCGCTTTTCTCAGGTAGTGAAGGAGAGAGAGACTGGGAAAGAGAGGGTAAAGGTATAGGATTTGGAGGTGCGTTACTTAAACTCTCAAATCCTTGCATAGCCGTAACACATTTTACTGCTGAAGAATATTTAAACGTAGACGCGTAGCGGCTTCCCGTAGGGTACCACAAAGTACACAAAGTACACAAAGAAAGAAAAGTAATTATGCCATTTGTCACTGTTCAAATTACCAAAGATAAATATGCTGGGAGACACGTTTAGAAAGGTGTATAAAGTTGATAATGATTGATTAAATATGAATATTTTCTCTGCTAATTCCTCAGCAAATTCACTCTTTCAAAAAATTGAACAAGTTCGCCGTCGCCGCAGTAAAGTACATGATACCAATATTACTCTCGCGCATGGTAGCGGTGGTAAAGCGATGCGCGATTTAATTGATGATATTTTTGTCAGTAATTTTGATAATCCGATTCTCTCACAATTAGAAGACCAAGCAACTTTCAATTTAACGAGTCTCATGCAACAAGGCGATCGCCTTGCTTTTACTACTGATTCCTATGTCGTCGATCCGTTATTTTTTCCTGGTAGTGATATAGGAGAATTAGCAGTCAATGGTACTATTAATGATTTAGCGGTGAGTGGTGCCAAACCTTTATATCTCACTTGTAGCGTTATTTTAGAAGAAGGATTACCAATAGAAACTTTGCGGCGCGTTGCCAATAGTATGCAAGCTGCTGCTAAAAAAGCTGACATCCAAATTGTCACTGGTGACACAAAAGTAGTACATCGCGGTGCAGCAGATAAATTATTTATTAATACAACAGGTATTGGTGTAATTCGTCCAGGTGTTGCTATTTCTGCCCATAATATTCAACCAAAAGATGTAGTAATTATTAATGGTGAATTGGGCAATCATGGTACAGCAATTTTAATTGCTCGTGGAGAATTAGCATTAGAAACAGATATCGAAAGTGACTGTCAGCCACTACATGATTTGGTAGAAACAATTCTCGACATTTGTCCAGAAATTCATGCCATGCGGGATGCTACACGTGGTGGTTTAGCTACCGTTTTAAATGAATTTGCCCTCAGTTCTAATGTCGCAATTCGCGTAAATGAACAATCTATACCAATTCGAGAACAAGTAAAAGGTGTCTGCGAAATATTAGGTTTAGATCCTTTATATCTAGCCAACGAAGGTAAATTAGTAGTTGTGGTAGGGCGTGAGAATGCTGATAAAGTTTTATCAGCCATGCAATCTCATCCAGCCGGGAAAAATTCTTGCATTATTGGCGAAGTTATATCCTCTCCCCCAGGAATTGTTTTGTTAAAAACTATTTTTGGCGCAGAACGTATCGTTGATATGCTTGTCGGCGATCAACTACCAAGAATTTGTTAATTACTTCGTGTCCTTCGTGTCCTTTGTGGTACCCTACGGGAAGCCGCTACGCGTCTACGTTTAAATATTATGCATGAACTAGGAATCACCCAAAATATCATCGCAATTGTATCCGAACACGCCCAAGGTTCAAAAGTGCAACGAGTATTATTAGAAATAGGCAAACTATCAGCCATCATGCCCGATGCCATACAATTTTGTTTTGATATCTGTTCTCAGGGTACAGTTTTAGAAGGAGCAAAATTAGAAATTATAGAAACTCCAGGCTTAGGAAAATGTCGCGAATGCGGGGCAAATATTCCTCTAGAACAACCCTTTGGAAAGTGCCAGTGTGGCAGTGTAAAAATAGATTTAATAGCTGGTGAAGAACTGAAAATTAAAGAAATAGAAATAGAGGAAATATGTGTGTAACCTGCGGTTGTTCTGATGATAGTAACGCTAAAATTGCCAATTTGGAAACAGGTGAATCAGTAACAATTCATGCCAACGGTAACAGTCACCACTCTCACACCCACACATTACCAGATGGTACTGTGATTACCCATTCTCACAGTCACGGAGACAATCACGAAGCATCACAAGTTCATGCCAAAATACATGGCACAACTATATCTTTAGAAAAAGATATCTTAGCAAAAAATAACTTAATTGCAGCCCAAAATCGCGGATGGTTTAAAGGTAGAAATATTCTTGCTCTTAATCTCATGAGTTCTCCAGGTGCCGGTAAAACTACCCTCTTAACGCGTACGATTCATGATTTAAAAAATAATTTAACAATCAGTGTCATTGAAGGCGATCAAGAAACAATTAATGATGCTAAAAAAATTCAAGAAACAGGCTGTAAGGTTGTACAAATAAATACAGGAACAGGTTGTCATCTTGATGCCGCAATGATAGACAGAGGATTACAACAACTGAATCCACCTCTAGATTCTGTTGTGATGATTGAAAATGTTGGTAATCTTGTTTGCCCGGCTTTATTTGATTTAGGAGAAAATCTGAAAGTAGTAATTCTCTCTGTGACAGAAGGAGAAGATAAGCCGATAAAATATCCCCATATATTCCGCGCTAGTGAGATTATGATTCTCACTAAAATTGATTTATTACCTTACGTGCAGTTTGATGTACAAAAGTGTATAGAATATGCCCAGCAGGTGAATCCTCATATTCAAATTTTTCAAGTTTCTGCACTCACCGGAACCGGATTAGAGAATTGGTATGAGTGGTTAACCAAAAAAGTAGCAAATATGTCAAGTATTTAAAACTCAAATATTAAACTTTAGCTATAAAATCTAGTGAAATTTTTCAAGTTTATAACATATTTCAGATTAAGTATTAAGCAAATTAAACGTGGAGCTTGCTCTATTATTAAGAATCTTAGTTTCTTAAACAAATCAGGTTTTGTATTTTTAGTTTATTGATGCTGACTTACGCATGAGTTACGGAAGAATTAACCGCAGAGAACACAGAGAACACGGAGAAAAGAGGGTTTTAGAGAAATTTTGCTTAAGTTCCATAAATTACTAATAGTACTAATAGGAAAAATATTAATTCAGAGGATTGTACTTTGAAAGTAGATTGTCTAATAGCTTACATTCCACTAGCAGCACTAAGAGCAACCAGGTAAGGATTTTTCGTCCCAGTGGCATCAAAATATCTAGATGAACTTCTGCATTGATCGGATTTGCGATCGCATCATCTGGAGTAAGTACCAAGGTTAAGGTGCGTTTACCTTCAGAACTGCTATCAACAACCCCTAACTGCACAGGAATTTTAGTTGCTCCGACTTGCAAGGATAAGGCTCCTGAAGGTTGTGCTATGGAAATGTCTTTGGGATTGCCTTGCAGTTGTAATTTAGCTGTTGCGGATATATTACTTTTGACTACTAAAGTTTGGGTTTTGGTTGTTTTACCTGCTTCGGTGGAGCCAAAATCTATCTGCGTAGGTTGCAATTCTAGCGTTGGTTTAATAGTTACAGGCAAGTCTAATGTAATTGGTGCGATCGCTTTGTCTGCGGTTGTCAACACCAAGCGCAAGCTATGAACTCCTCCCCTAGCCTCTGCTGGTATCTGCAAACGCACGGGAATGACTGTTGGTTTATTCGCAACTAAGTCGATTGTGTTCTTAGGTGGAATTAACTTAATGCCACTTTGATTTAAGTCTTGTAATTGCAAATTGACCGTAGCATTGACATTACTAATGCCATTAATATTAAGCGGTTTAGTCGTTGTTCCAGGCAATACTGGCTGTGAATTGATTTTAGGTAAATTGACATCTAGCTTGGGTTGAACTAGCATAGGTCGGATATTTTGAGCTAACTTATTAAGCTGAACTCCCCCAGGATCTCGCAATACTTGTCCTTTGCTACAAAGTGCTGGGTTGCTGGCGAAGTCATTCAATTGCTTTTCGTGTTCTTTCAGCCCTAAAGATACAAAAAATACATATGGTTTGCATTGTTGCTGGGGTAAAAGTTGGGTATTACTAGGAATAGAAACTGGATTAGGAATACCACGTACATCTTCTAATCCGTCTGTCAAAAATACAATACTCACAGTGCGACCGAGAGCATCAGTACGTTGATTTAACAATGCAGAATGTTGTAGTGCCTTCTGCACCGCTTTGCCTGTGTGAGTACGCACACCTTGAGCCTGGAGTGAGTTAATTATTTGCTTAAGTTGACCGCGATCGAGATTACTGCTAATCGTGATATTATTGGCATTTAAAGTTATATCTTTATCAAAAGAATAGATAGTAACCGTATCACCCAATCTAGCAGTATTGACAAATTCAGTTATAGAATTCTTTACTTGAGCAAAGATATTTTTTGTGCCGCCTATACCACGCATAGAAGCAGAAGTATCTATGAGCAAAATCCAGTCTATACCACCTTTAGGGATATTCTGAGCCAATACTCTCAAGTCAGAAAAAGTTAATATTAGAGCTAAAAAAACAACACTTTGGATGGAAGTAAAGCTCAACCAATGCTTGAAGTATTTATTAAAATTCATTGATAAATCTCTCCAGCCATGTTTAAGGCTTACAATTTAATTTTTATAAAATTTAATAATTGTTCAAGTATCAATAATTATTACTGAAATATTTAAATTAATATTCAATTTTGCCCATATTAATAGATTAAATATTAGTATGATTGAAACTTTGGGAAATACTTTTGTAGTTAATAGCTTGACTTGGAAATAACACTACTTGCTTTAAATCTAGAAAGTTAAGGCAGTAGGTAGAAAATTTAAAATCCAAAATCGTATCACAATTGCTATGTCAAATTATATATTAGCTACTTAATTTAAAATCGTCATCTTTTTGACATAGAGTACAGCAGATAAACGGTAGCCATTAGTAGAGTTACGAAGTTTTGTTTGTACTCTCAAAGGTACTGTTAAAAAATTTTTTCTCACTACCCCTTGACTCTCCAGCAAGATGGAGATTTCAAAATGGGATTAATTGATCAAGTACAGTACATCAGATGACACTTCAACTCAAAGTTTCTAACACGGCTTGTTCTGCCTGTAGAGAATAGCATCACAGAAGCAATTACAGCCGTAGGTTATACCGTTACCTCCCACTAAATTCTTTAAAAAGTAGTTCAAGACGTCGTTAGGAGGTTTGACAATGGAAAATATCAATCTGAAACTACGGGGGATGAGTTGTGCCTCCTGTGCCAACAATATTGAAGAAGCTATTCGCTCAGTACCGGGAGTAGAAGCGTGCAGTGTGAACTTCGGGGCAGAGCAGGCTACTATTCAATACAACCCTCTGCAAACTAACCTGGAGGAAATTCAACAGGCGATCGCACAAGCGGGATACTCTGCCTACCCCCTCCAAGAACAAGAGATGATGAGCGCACAAATAGATGCCGAGCAGGAAGCTCGTCAGGCTGAATCGCGAAAACTGAAACGACGGCTCATTTTGGGAGGAGTGATTACAACCATCCTAGTCATTGGAGGATTACCAATGATGACTGGGGTGCATATGCCTTGGATTCCGGCTTGGTTACACCACCCTCTATTTCAGCTGGTTTTAACAGCCCCGATCCAATTTTGGAGCGGTGAATCTTTTTATCAAGGAGCTTGGAAAGCCTTCAAGCGTCATACCGCCACTATGGATACATTGGTTGCTTTGGGAACCAGTGCTGCTTTTTTCTATTCACTTTTTCCAACCTTTTTCCCCGGATTTTTCCTGAACCAGGGATTGTCACCCGATGTGTATTACGAAATCTCTGCGGTGGTGATTACCCTGATTTTGCTCGGACGATTGTTAGAGAACCGTGCTAAAGGACAAACTTCCGAAGCTATTCGTAAACTCATGGGTTTGCAGGCGAAAACGGCGCGAGTCATTCGCAATGGGCAAGAGATTGATGTACCCATTGTAGAGGTGGTTGAGGGCGATGTGATTTTGGTACGTCCGGGTGAAAAGATTCCGGTGGATGGTGAGATTGTTGAAGGTTCCTCCACCATTGATGAGGCAATGGTAACCGGCGAAAGTCTTCCTGTGAAGAAACAACTAGGTGATGAAGTGATTGGAGCTACAATCAACAAAACTGGTAGCTTCAAATTCCGAGCCACACGAGTAGGTAAAGATACATTTTTGGCGCAGATTGTCAAGCTAGTACAGCAAGCCCAAGGGTCGAAAGCTCCAATTCAAAAACTAGCCGATCAAGTTACAGGATGGTTTGTACCTGCTGTAATTGCCATTGCCATTGCTACGTTCATCCTCTGGTACAACATCATGGGCAATGTGACGATGGCGCTAATTACGACAGTCGGAGTCCTAATTATTGCATGTCCTTGTGCCTTAGGACTAGCAACTCCAACCTCGATTATGGTTGGCACAGGCAAAGGTGCAGAAAATGGCATCCTCATCAAAGGTGCAGAAAGTCTAGAAATGGGACACAAACTACAAACAATTGTCCTCGACAAAACGGGTACAATTACCCAAGGTAAGCCCACTGTCACCGACTTTGTAACTGTCAACGGTACAGCCAATAGCAATGAGCTAAATCTTCTACGTCTTGCAGCATCCGTTGAACGCAATTCAGAACATCCATTGGCTGAAGCAGTTGTAAACTATGCTCAATCTCAAGGTATAGAGTTAACTGATGCACAGGATTTTGAAGCGATCGCTGGTAGTGGTGTGCAAGGATACGTGTCAAATCAATGGGTACAAATTGGTACCCACCGTTGGATGAGAGAGTTAGGCATTGATACACATCCATTGCAGGAACATTGGGATCGGCTGGAATATCTCGGTAAGACGGTTATTTGGATTGCAATCAATAGCAAAATCCAAGCAATAATGGGCATTGCTGATGCGGTGAAACCATCTTCTGTAAATGCGATTCGAGCATTGCAGAAAATGGGATTGGAAGTAGTGATGTTGACGGGAGACAATCGCCGCACTGCCGAAGTGATTGCTCGTGAAGTCGGTATCAAGAGAGTTTTTGCTGAAGTTCGCCCGGATCAGAAAGTCAAGACTGTGGAGAAAATTCAATCGGAAGGCAAAATTGTCGCAATGGTTGGGGATGGCATTAATGATGCCCCAGCGCTAGCTCAAGCCGATGTCGGGATAGCAATTGGCACAGGAACAGATGTGGCGATCGCGGCAAGTGATATCACCCTCATTTCTGGGGATTTACAAGGGATTGTTACCGCCATTCAACTCTCTCGTGCCACAATTCGCAATATTCGTCAGAATCTCTTTTTTGCCTTTATCTATAACGTCGCTGGTATTCCAATTGCAGCAGGAATTCTTTTTCCCTTCTTCGGTTGGCTGCTCAACCCCATTATTGCAGGTGCAGCAATGGCGTTTAGTTCCGTGTCGGTAGTCACAAATGCCCTGCGTTTGCGAAATTTCCGACGGAAAACAATTGGTTGAATAAATCACAGGGAGTAGTAACGATGCTCAAGAAAGTAACATTTTTCGCAACTTTGGCAGGATTTGGATTTTTACTTGGAGCTATTTCCGGCACATTAGTATAACTTGCAATTTGGTTATATTCGTCAACGGAGACTTTGAAATAATGAACAAAATAGCAATTATTGGCAGTGTTGCGAGCTTGGGGTTGGTGTTTGGAATTGCTTCTGATAAAGTAGTTGCACAGATGTCCCACGAACATACGCAACCATCTCAAACAAAGCCAACTAGTCAGTTTCGTCGCATTGAACAACCCTTGTGGACAAAAGCAGCCGTTACTGCTGGTGGATTAGGATTGATCGGACTGGAGTTATGGTGGTTTTTACTGAGTAAGCCAAAATCACAAAAAGCACAATCAAAGCAGGGCATTCAGGAGGTAACAATTACTGTTGATGGTGGATATGAACCAAGCCAAGTTGTAGTTAATACAGGTCAAAGAGTGCGGCTCAACTTCTACCGCAAAGATCCTAACAGTTGCCTTGAAGAAGTCCGATTTCCTGACTTCCACATTGCCCAAGATCTGCCCCTGAACCAAGTTACTCCGATTGAGTTCACTCCCAACCAGCCAGGAACTTATACCTTTACCTGTGGTATGAATATGTTTCGAGGCGAAGTTAAAGTCGAAGCTGGGCAAGTTCAGTAGTAATTAACCACGAACTAATTCTTCTACAGCAGTTGCATCACTTGGCAAGGCAACAGTTAAAACTTCGCTACCCTGTTCTGTCACTAAAACATCATCTTCAATGCGGATACCACGTACATCGGCAAATTGTGACAAACGTTCCCAATTAACTGTGTGTTGATATCTAGAACGTAAATTTGGCTCGTTTAAAATCGCTGGTACTTGATAAAAACCAGGCTCTATTGTTACTAACATTCCTGCTCGTAGTGGGCGATTTAAACGCAGGTAGCTCAAGCCAAAGCGATCGCTCCTTGCGCGTCCCTGTTCATATCCAGCTAAATCTCCCAAATCTTCCATATCATGAACATCCAAGCCGACGAGATGGCCGATACCATGAGGGAAAAACAGTGAATGAACATCCCGCTCTACCAAATCTTCGGGCTTTCCTTGCAAAATGCCTAAATCTACTAAACCTTCAGCAATCACTGTACACGCCAACAAATGAATCTCCCCATACTCAACACCAGGACGGATTTTAGTAATACAAGCATCATGAGCCGCTAACACCACATCATAAATATCTCGTTGGGTAGATGAAAATTTACCAGACACAGGCCAAGTACGAGTAACATCTGCTGCCCAACCCATCTCTGTTTCCGCCCCGACATCAGCAAGCAGTAAATCACCTGGTTGTAGAGGGTGGTGATACTGCTCGTTATGCAGAACTTCACCATGAACAGTGACAATACTGTTGTAGGAAGTAGTCATATTATGAGCGATGATGACTTTTTCCATTGCCGCACGCACTTGCGCCTCTATCTTGGCGTTGGGTGTTGCCGCCATCCCAGCCTTATGGGCTTCAACAGTAATAACGGCAGCTTTTCGCAGTTCAGCCAATGCTCCTTCATCGTGGGTGAGGCGCAATTCAACTATGGCCTTAGCTAATTCTAAATCAATTCCCTGTAGCTGATTTTGCGGTAAAACCCATCTATTTAATAGCTGCGATTGTTGTGTCCAAGTGGCAGCATCCTGCACAGCAATTGTGGCTGCCCCTTCTAGATGGGATTCTAGTTCTGCGATCGCAAAAGCAGCATCTGCCCCGATCGCCTGGGCAATTTCCTCACGCTTGGGCATTTCTCCATGCCAAAGAGCGCTACTAGGTGCGGGATCGTCCACAAATAGCGTTAGCTTGCCTGCTTCGAGACGAATTGCCGCATTAGGCACGGGAAGCCCTGCAAAATAGAGAAAGTGGCTGTTCGCACGAAAGCGATATAAATTAGCAGGATAGTTGCGCGGGCTGCTACCTCCCGACCAAAAAATTGCAGGAAAATTTATACGACTAGCTAGTCTTTGCCGTCGCTGGCGTAGAGTATCGACGAGGAAACTAGAAAAGTTTTGTATATCCATGAACGAGCAAGGATGAAAAGTTTAGACAGCAAATTTTATTTCAACAAAAATTTTTGTAGGGGCGCGTTTAACAGATATCTTTTCGGCTTTAGCTATAGATTGAAACAAAACCCGCCCTGACAGTAGTGGCCTATTTCTCTGAAAATGGCTGTAAAGCTGTAAATCTGATTTACATCTAATTGCAGACTTTTAATCATCGTCATCATCCTCATTTTCCCTGTCTTCCTGACGATTTCTTCTTTCGTTGTTCTCATCATCGTCATCATCAGAGCGACGTGGATTTTCATAATCTTCTCGTTCTTCTTGACGTTCGCCTGCTGGATTTACTCTGCCCAAGTTACAACTAGCTAATCCTGCTGAAAATATGATTAAGCTAGCAATAGCAAGAATACCGCCCACAATGCCTTTTTTGTTCAAGCCCTCAGTTGTGCGGAACATGATTTCTATCCTTTGAAGAAAAACCATTTATTTCTACAGTACTGCGATCGGGCATTTTAGATATAGCAATAGCCAAAGTGGTTAGGACATCAACAGATTATAAAACTCAAAGACTAAAAGACTTTTAACCCTGTCACCAAAAGACGACGGGGAAGCCCGTTCCTTTAAGGGGCGCTCAGAACCGTCGTCCGTCGTCTTGGGGCAAGGGGCAAAGGGCATTCATGCATTGGCCAATGCCCAATTCCCAATTCACTTCGGCCCGCTTTCATCCCCCAGACTTCAGTCGGGGGATGAGCTTAACTGTCACCCGTACCCTGTCCCCTACTGTAGTAGTAAATTCAAAGCGATCGCCAATACACAATCGTAACGGCAAGCTTTGTTTACTATGGTAATTTTTTTAAAGAAATGTAAATAGAAATAAACATTATAGAGATGTTTACCCCCTTATATAAGCTACGATGCATACACAAATGATTTAATCACTCCAAATCCCGTTTTTTCTCTTTCCCAGGCTGGAGCCTGGGAAAGCATTGATTGAGGCTGGAGCCTATAGTTTTCATTACCATGCTCTGCATGATAATGAGAAATGGAAAATCCTTTTTCCCCCTGCGCCCCGCTCCCCTGCGACTTTCATGATAAGTATTTTACCGGACACGATATTACTTTCTGCCCACCACAATCGAGTCTGGCCCAATTAGGTGTTCCACTCGCGTTTCACGAAATCCGGCTTCTTTCATCCATTCGCAGCAGTCAGCACCTGTATAGTCAAATCCTGCTGTGGTTTCAATCAGCATATTTAAGCTCATTAATAAACCGAACAGATTTTTGCATCGCTCATCATCAATCAAAGCATCATAAGCGACTAAAAGTCCATTTTCGGGAAGAGATGCATAAGCCTTGCAAATTAAGATTTTCTTCTCTTCTAAACTCCAGTCATGCAAAATATGACCCATGAGAATCACATCAGCATTGGGCAAATCATCCTTAAAGAAGTCACCACCTATAAAACGGATGCGATCGCCAAGAGCGTGTTCGGCAACATAATCTTCAAATACGGGAGCAACCACAGGCAAATCAAACCCAATCCCGCTCAAATGAGGATTCGCTTTAGCAATCTGCACGGCTAAGTCACCTTGGGCTGTGCCAACATCTACAAAGGACTTGTAATTAGACCAAGGTAAACGCTCGGCAATACAGATATTCGCGCCACGACTAACCCCAGACATAGCCCGAAGAAATTCTTTGAGGCGATCGCAATCGGCATAAAGTGTCCCAAAGAAATTTTCTCCACCCTTAGCTTCGTTTTGCATCTCGCCTGTCCGCAATGCCTCGCTTAAGTGTCCCCAGAAACCGAATAAGCGATGGTTTGCCATTTCCAGTATGCCACCGATATAAGAAGGCTTTTGTTTATCTAAAAACATATCGGTATCGGGAGCGTTATAGTAAATGTTTCCTTCTCTACGCAGGAACCCCATGGCAACCAGCGCATCCAGAAAATCCCGTGCCGATCTTGGATGCAAACCAAGTCGAGTCTGCAAATTCTCAAGATCTCCTGGATGTTTAGCCAGTTCTGTGAACACCTCTATTTCTACAGCGCTCAGTAGCACCTTGGAGGCCCAGAAGCCAAACCCAACCTCCATAATTCTTTCAGCAGTGGGGGGCAGCAAGTGATTACTCCTAAAACCATCTACAAGAAATAATTGATACAGCTAAATTAGCCTAATTGCCACTGGCTCGATAACTATCTATACATTTAACCGCAGTGTGCGGTAAGCGCACCTTTGTGGCCGACATTTTCCAGTATTACTCAAGGTTCTGCTGCTGGCATGAACGCAAGAATCCAGCATAGATGTGATGTGTATAGATTCGGCGAAACTATCAAGAGATAAAACTTCAATCTAGCCTAAAGATAGATGAAAAAATCAGCAAAGCAATTCAAAACAGAATCAGCTAGGCAGAATCATAGTTAGTAGAAATATTTAGGCGTTGCTGAATCGCGGTATTAATCCGGATGCCCAGATGCGATATATCACGTCTGGTCAAGGGTTTTGGAATTATACAAAATTATTGTCACGTCATTAAATCAGCAATGCCGTATTTTCAAACAGTGCATTAACTTAACAAATTTTAGACACATAAATATTATGGATATAAGCATATACCCGCCTGGTTTGAAAACCGCTTTAGAATTCCCGTTAGTAGAAGCACTATTTGGCAGACGCGCTCGACGATTTTCTTTGGGTGCCTCAATTCCTGATGGCCCGTTAGCGTTTACATCCCGTCATCAGCCCTTTCCCCTTTCCGAACTAGAGCAAATGATGATTTTAACCGCAGCAGCTGGCAATACCGGATGGCACCACATGATTACGCGTCATGCCAGATATGCTCCCCATCTATCCAACTATTCTGCTGCTGCCGGAGGGCGTACTTTCCCTTCAGCTGCGGGTTTCCACACCAGTGAAATCTTTTTTACCAACGACGATGGCATCTACTTCTTTCCCACCCGTGATGCACACGCTGTAGTAGAACGGCAAGCGGACGAAAAAATAAATTTGGATGCTCTCCTAGAAGTGCATCGCAAAAGAATTCGCAAACTCAGTGAGAGTCGATTGTATATTCCGCCAGCCGAGCCTTACATGGAAGGACACAATACCTGGTGTGTCAATCGTCCGGGAAGTATGCTGATTATTCCCGTCAGCGACATTGCCCAGCATATGATAGCTAATCTCTGCTTTTTAGTTCAGAACGGGTATTGCATTTATGACGATGTCAATCACGAGCAAATTCCAGGACTAGAAAAATTCAAACATTTAGTGAATTTAGACGAACCCTTCCCCTTGACTTTTATTGAACAGTATTCCCTAACAGAATCCACTGCTGAACTTTCGACTTGTTGCTACGCAGGGATGCTGATGCTGCAAGCAATGGGCTTGGGTGGTTGGATGTTTGACGGCATGGATCGTCATGTTGTATTGGGTGCCAGTGGAAATCCGGAGGTGCCTGGTTTAGGTTTCCGCTACGACACCGATGAACGCTGGTCACTTCCCAACCCGACTGGCTTACCAGGAGTATTCGAGGCTTTTTGCCCACCCCACTATCCCAATCTGCGTGCTGCCGTGGAAGCCTTTGCCAAGCGGAAGTTCGGTGTCGGCGGGCCATTTCACCCCGATACAAAAGGCCCTTGGAAAGAAAGTGCCAAAATCCGAGCAAGTGCAGAGATTCATAGTGAGGAATTCAAAGACTGTGTAGCTCTGATGGCTCAATACATTTACGATCGCTTCGGTAAGTTCCCCGGTACAGTACCTAGCGTGTTTATTCTCACTTATCTCCAGGCTCATCACTTAGATTTAGAGTTCTACGACCATTACTTCCAGCCAGGAGCATATCTAGAAACTCACGCTCAACATATGGCGAATTGGCATTCGGCTGAGGAAATCTAGCTCGGCTACCGTAAAAGCACGCAAAAGACATATCCGTAAATTAGGTTTTTGCCCTTGATTCATAAGGTATATAGGTTAATTCGCGGATCAACCTAGAAGGAGGAATATTATGGTCAGCCTACATATTGCCACCACCACAGGTGAAGAAACTATTCTGGAGGAAGCAAGAGTCACAGCATTAAAGTCTCGACTGCGCGGAGAGTTACTCTGTTCCGACGATGAAGGCTATGAAAACGCCCGCAAAGTCTACAATGGCATGATTGACCGACATCCTTGCTTGATTGCTCGTTGTGCAAATGTGGCAGATGTCATCAATGCTGTCAATTTTGCCCGCGAAAACAAACTCCTGCTTGCAGTTCGAGGTGGCGGACATAATGGTGCAGGTTTGGGAACTTGCGATCATGGCTTGGTCATCGATCTCTCGCGCATGAAGGGCATTCGCATTGACCCCAGAAACCGTACAGTCAGGGTTGAAGGCGGCTGCACTTGGGGAGATGTAGATCGTACAACCCATGCATTCGGATTGGCTGTACCCAGTGGGATCATCTCTAGTACTGGCGTTGCTGGGCTAACTCTGGGTGGTGGACACGGTTATTTGACTCGCAAGTATGGTTTAACTATTGATAATTTGCTCGAAGCAGATGTAGTGCTGGCAGACGGGCGTTTTGTTACTGCCAGTGGAGAAGAAAACGAGGATCTATTTTGGGCAATCCGTGGCGGTGGAGGTAACTTTGGTGTCGTCTCCTCGTTTTTATTTCAGGCACATCCCGTCAGTAGGGTGTATGCTGGGCCGACGCTATGGCATTTAGATCGGGCAACCGAGTTGATGCAATGGTATCGGGATTTTATCACCAACGCACCGGAAGATCTGTATGGTTTTTTTGCTTTCCTGAAAGTGCCACCTGGGCCACCATTTCCCGAACACCTGCACACCAAGACAATGTGCGGCATGATTTGGTGTTACACCGGAGCGGAAGAAAAAGTAGAGGAAGCGTTCCAACCGATCCGCAATTTTGCTACTCCGGCATTTGAACATATTGGCCCAATGTCTTATCCAGAATTGCAAAGTATGTTCGATCCACTAATGCCAACAGGGATGCAGTGGTATTGGAAGGGTGATTTTGTGAATCAGTTGAGTGATGAAGCGATCACCCTGCACGTTCAATATGGTTCGCAAATCCCAACTTTGCTTTCAACCATGCATCTATATCCGATTGATGGTGCAGCCAACCGAGTCGGTAAAAATGACACGGCTTTCAGCTTCCGTGAGGCAAAATGGTCGATGGTGATGGCTGGTATAGATCCTGAGCCGGTTAATGCTGAAAAGATTACTAACTGGGCAAAAGAGTATTGGAGTGCGCTGCATCCCTATACCTGTGGCGGGGCATACGTAAATTTCATGATGGAGGAAGGACAAGAGCGCGTTCAGGCAACTTACCGTGACAACTACGAGCGTTTAGTTGCGATTAAGAACAAGTACGATCCGACTAATTTGTTCCGCGTCAATCAAAATATCAAGCCAGCCACAGCCTAAATCCCTACTGGTCAAATTTGAAGTTGATCCATCACAGCAGCAGACATTTATTGATGTGATCGATAGACACTAAAGCAGGAGGGAGCAGAATTGAGGAACAGAGGAGGTGATGATTATGCCCTATGCCAACAACCAAGGAATCCGTATTCACTACCAAGTGCAGGGAGACGGCCCACCGCTAACCCTCCATCACGGTATAACTCAAACCTGGGAGGATTGGCAAGAAAAGAGCTACACTAAAGCCCTAAGCCGCGACTATCAACTCATCTTGCTTGACGCTCGTGGGCATGGTGCTAGCGATAAGCCTGACGATCCCGCAGCTTATGCATTGCCGTTGAGAGTTGGGGATGTGACTGCGGTTTTAGACGATCTCAATATTCGTCAAGCCCACTTTTTTGGTTACTCGATGGGTGGATGGATAGGGTTTGGCATGGCTAAATATGCTCCAGAACGGTTGCACAGCCTCATTATCGGTGGTGCTCATCCCTATGAAGAAAGTATGCAGCCTTTCCGAGAGCCAATGAGCAAAGGGATGGAGGGTTTAGTTAGTTTTGCTGAGGCGATGTTCGGACAGTGGCTGACTCCTGCTGGTAAGACGCGGTTGATATCCAATGATATAGAGGCTTTGATGGCGCTTGCCCAGGATAGAGACTCTATAGAAGATGTTTTGCCAACCATGACAATGCCGTGTTTGTTGTTTACAGGTGAAACTGACTTCAGGTATGCCGAGATTCAGGAATGTGCCAAACATATGCCTAACGTAACATTCGTTTCTTTCCCTGAATGCGATCATTTTGCGGCGATGGCGAAAAGCGATTTGGTGCTTCCCCACATCACGAAATTTTTAGAAGCGGTGAACCAGAGTTAGAACTTGGCTGGGTAAAATTGGTGAGTTGGTGAGTTGCGATCGTGTCCGCATAGCGATCGCTGCACCTAAAAGGAGCCACTATGATTTTTTGCTGTCCAGTCTTCTTAGCGTATTTGTCACAATATTTAAATAAGCCTATTTTTTAGTTCCAGAAATGCCTCCTAAACCTAAACCGCCAGTCAGCGTATTACAATCATGTGACTGGCCGATTGAACAATTGCCAGGATTATCTCCACAAGAAACATCTCAACTCAAAAATTGCGGCATTACAACCACAAAAGTGCTAGTTAAACAAGGCAAGACTCCATAGTCTCGGCTGGAGCTAGCAAATAAGTTACAAGTCCATCTACAGTATGTCAATAAATGGGTAGCTTTAGCTGATTTGGCACGAATTCCTAGCGTTGGTACCCAATATTGCGGATTATTGCTTCATGCTGGAGTGGGTTCTGTCGCCCAACTGGGACTATTCCTACCCACAGATTGCATCAACAAATTTTGCGCTTGCAAGTAGCGACAATACGGCGACGAGATTTATGTCCTACTGTTGAGCAAGTACAGCAGTGGAGCCAGCAGGCAAAGATAATTAGAGGCTAGGAAGAAGACAAGGGGACACGGGGACGCGGTGACACGGTGACACGGTGACACGGGGAAAATTGTGAATCAGGTTCTCTGTCCTTGTCTCCTTGTTCTTTCTCCGCGTCGCCGCGTCTCACTCTCTCCGCGTCTCTCTTCCTAATCCCTAGTCCCTAACCAATACGCCGTTGAGGAAAATATCAGCAAGTCC
Organism: Chlorogloeopsis sp. ULAP01; assembly: GCF_030381805.1. Lineage (NCBI taxonomy): Bacteria > Bacillati > Cyanobacteriota > Cyanophyceae > Nostocales > Chlorogloeopsidaceae > Chlorogloeopsis > Chlorogloeopsis sp. ULAP01. The sequence goes on along the minus strand of NZ_JAUDRH010000014.1, from coordinate 9,483 downwards.
TTCTGCCATTTGCTGCATTGTTTGGGGAGAGGCATCTGGTTCCATTAATGTGTTGTGGGAGAAGCCTGCTACTGCAAACATTCCCAAGAATACCTTTGCCACCAAATTTGCATCCATTTTGCGATAAACACCTTTATCCATCGCAGTTTGAAAGAAGGCTTCGGCAACATCTGTCATTTTGGCAATTACTTCCGACTGAATGCGATCGCGTAAATCTGGATGAAACTGTGCTTCCATAAAACACACTCGCATCAGATCGGCATTTTTTTGCATATTCCACATCCGGCGGCGCATTACCTGAGCTACAGCTTTATAGCTGCCCATTTCACTCAGTTCTGTCAGTAAATCAGTAAGAATCTCCACCCATCCTTGAGTTGCTACCTCAACTAAAATCGCCTTTTTATTGGGAAAATGACGAAATAGCGTCCCCTCCGCAACGCCTGCTGCCTGTGCTAAGTCGCGGGTGGTGGTACCATCAAATCCTTGGGAGGCAAATAAGCGTCGTGCCGCTTGTAAAATACGACTACGCGTTTGTGCCTCGGATGGCGGAGGAGAGTTAAAGACACGCATAACAGTTATAGTGAGATATCCGGAACAGGACTCGTAGCATTATTGTCTTACGACAAGTACAAAAAGCACAGAAAGCTTAATACAAGATTAACGCCCTACTCGATACTTGGGTCATGAAACTTTACTTTCATTTTCGCTTATGAACCAGCTTGATTGCATATACCCAGTGAAAGTCAAAAAAACAGCTACTCGGCTCATCGTCGTGTTGCTTTTAGTACTAACTTTGAGCTGGGGATTGATACCAGAAGTTGCTTGGGCTAGAAGTCAAACTCCACCAGCTACTCAAAGTTCAATTCAACCCTATTTAGATCGGGTGATTAAGCAGTTAACGGAATTTCGCCTCGATAATGGGATGAAGTTTCTTGTTTTAGAACACCATCAAGCTCCAGTTGTTTCTTTTCTTACCTATGCTGATGTAGGTGGTGTAGACGAGCCAAATGGTAAAACCGGGGTAGCACACTTTCTAGAACATTTAGCTTTTAAAGGAACAACACGGATTGGTACAATAGACTACAAAGCAGAAAAGCCACTACTAGATAGGTTAGATCAGTTGGCTGCCCAAATTAAAAGCGCAAAAGCTGCTGGTAATAAAGATGAGGTTGCCAAATTAACGGCTGAATTTGAGAAAGTGGAAGCGCAAGCTGCCAAGCTAGTCAGGCAAAATGATTTGGGGCGGATTGTAGAACAGGCAGGAGGCGTAGGCTTAAATGCCAATACTTCTAGTGAAGCTACTCGCTATTTTTATAGCTTTCCTGCTAATAAGTTGGAATTGTGGATGTCACTGGAGTCGGAGCGATTTTTAGAACCTGTATTTCGGGAGTTTTATAAAGAAAAAGATGTGATTTTGGAGGAACGACGCCTGCGGGTAGAAAACTCACCCATTGGCATGATGATTGAAAAGTTTAATGATGCGGCATTCACCGTTCATCCTTATAGACGCCCGGTGATTGGTTACGACGAAGATATCCGCAATTTGACAACAGAAGATGTACAACAGTTTTTCGATACGCACTATGTACCGAGCAATTTAACTATCGCTGTTGTCGGAGATGTCAACCCTGCCGAAGTCAAAAAACTCGCACAAATTTACTTTGGGCGCTACAAAGCTAAACCAAAAGCTGATGAGCAGATCCCAGCAGAACCGAAGCAAACACAAACGCGAGAAGTAACTTTAAAGTTAAAGTCTCAACCTTGGTATTTGGAAGGCTATCACCGCCCAGCAATTACCCATCCAGATAATGCAGTTTATGACATTATCGGTAGATTGCTCAGTGACGGAAGAACATCACGGTTATATAAATCTTTAGTAGAACAACAGCGACTAGCACTTTCAGCACAGGGCTTTAGTGGGTTTCCAGGGGATAAGTATCCAAATCTGATGTTATTTTATGCTCTCACGGCTCCCGGTCACACAGTTGATGAAGTAGCAGTGGCTTTGCGCAAAGAAATTGATTCTTTGAGAACTGAGCCTGTGTCGGCGAGTGAGTTAGATCGAGTCAAAACACAAGCTAGGGCAGAATTATTGCGATCGCTTGATTCTAATATGGGCATGGCACAGCAGTTATTGGAGTATGAAGTAAAAACAGGCTCTTGGCGAAATTTGTTCAAACAGTTGAATGAATTAGAGGCTGTCACGGCTGCTGATGTTCAGCGAATAGCAAAGGCGACGTTTACGCCCCAAAACCGTACAATTGGCAAGCTGTTGTCGCAATAGAAATCAGGGTATGCCAAGGAATACAAATATGAACAGGTATAAAGGAACTGGCAAAAGGCAGATGAATATCCAGAATTTGAAGTTCAAAATCCCAGATGGGAAAAGATTTGTATATGTATTGATTACTGCTTTTGCCTTTGTACTTTTGACTTTTAATTTTTCTTGGGCGGCAACGGCGGCAAAGCATTATACAGAGTTGGAGTTTGCTCCACTGCCTGAGGTGAAGTTGCCAAAGTATGAGCGATATGTGCTCAAAAATGGTATGGTGGTTTATTTGATGGAGGATCGTGAGTTACCACTGATCAAAGGTACAGCACTAATTCGTACAGGCGAGCGTCTAGAAAGTTCAGATAAAGTTGGTTTGGCACAGTTAACAGGCACTGTGATGCGCACTGGAGGAACTGCAAAGCATAGTGCCGACGAACTCAACCAAATGTTGGAACAACGAGCAGCTTCAGTGGAAACTAGTATGAATGAAGTTGTAGCTAATGCTAGTTTCGACTCCCTCAGTGAAGATGTAGAAACAGTGTTGGGGTTGTTTGCTGAAGTATTGCAAGAGCCAGTATTTGCTGAAGATAAATTAGAATTAGCAAAGACGCAAGCACGTGGTAGGATAGCCCGTCGCAATGATAATCCAGATGAGATTGCTCAACGGGAATTTAAAAAATTAATCTACGGACAGGATAGCCCCTACGGACGAACCACAGAGTATGCAACACTCAATAATATTTCCCGCGAAGATTTGGTGAAGTTTAAAGGGCAGTACTTCTACCCCAACAACATGATTTTGGGGATTGTGGGAGATTTTGAACCCAAGAAAATGAAAGCGCTGATTCAAGCCAAATTTGGTGATTGGAAACCGAACCCAAATTTAACTAATCCTCAATTGCCAAAAGTAATGCAAGCTAAAAGTAGCGGCGTTTTTGTTGTCAATCAACCACAACTAACTCAGAGTAACATTCTGATTGGGCATTTAGGTGGACAGTTTAATAGTCCTGACTATCCGGCGCTAGATGTGTTAAATGGTGTATTGAATGGATTTGGCGGACGTTTGTTTAATGAAGTGCGATCGCGCCAAGGTTTAGCTTACTCGGTTTACGGTGCTTGGAGTCCCCGCTATGACTTTCCTGGTATGTTTATAGCTGGTGGACAAACGCGATCAGATGCTACCGTACAGTTTGTCAAAGCACTGCAAACAGAAATTAAGCGCTTGCAAACTCAACCAGTAACGCCTAAAGAATTGGCTTTTGCAAAAGAGTCTACTCTCAACTCGTTTGTTTTCAATTTTGAAGATCCTGCTCAAACTTTGTTACGATTAATGCGATACGAATATTATGGCTACCCTAGTGATTTCCTATTTCGCTATCAAAAAGCCGTAGCAGCAACCACAGCAGCAGATGTGCAGCGAGTAGCAAAGCAATATCTCAAGCCAGAAAATCTGGTAACTCTAGTAGTGGGAAATCAAACTGCTATTAAACCGCCACTGACACAGTTAGCTACGCAAGTAACGCCAATAGATGTGACAATTCCTGGTTCAACACCTCCTCAGGCAAAGAATTGATAGAGTGCAGACGTGCCGTGGCACGTCTGTACAGATTGATAAAATACTAGCAATAACAATTTGGGTATAACAAATGTATTAAAAAGCCTTATCTAGTCTTATTTAATAACGATGAGATGTGGCATTAATTTCTGCGTCAGAATTAATTGAATACTAAGCATTACTGCTCCCACGCTTGGTATTCTGTTGTTAGCAAAAAAGCGATCGCACTTTGCCAATTTAACTCTTACTAAATCCCATCATCGCTGTTACCCAATATTGAATTAGTGCCATACTGTATATATAGTTACTCGCAAGAATTAAGAAATTTATTGAGTAGGGATTGACCAAGATCAACGGGAATTCCACCTTTGTTGTTCGGTTCTACGACTTTCATCAGCACCTAAATACGGATAACCTCGTAATTAAGTAGTGAAAAGCCTGCCAAAATGCTGAATGTCGCTGTTGAATTAAGGGGTGAAAACCTGTGTACAAATGGATCTTGCCGAGTCTGAGCGAAGTATTAAACAATAGTCAATCAACTGCGGCTGTGTGTTCCTCTACAAAGGCACAGCAACAGTGGCGTATCAGCCTGGCAGCCACAGAAAATTTATTATTAAAAAATTTAACAACTGTTTCATCTGATGTTAATGATGTTAGACAAGGATTGGTGTTAGCTGCACCTGCACCAGTCTTTAGTAATTCTCAATTAACTCAAAGCTTGCAGTCAATCACTTTTACAGCACAGCCATTTAACCCATTGGCACTGATGCCCTTTGAAATGCCCAAGGGGGAAGTAGCGATCGCCGATGTCACTGCTCCTAATGAGTCTATATTGCCATTGCTGAAAACAGATCCATTAGCAACAGAACAGTTTTGCCTGGTTTTTACAGATAAATTTAGATTAGTGCTGGTGTTGGCAGAAGAAAAGGACGGCAAAAGAGCGTTTCTATTTTCTTTCGATCCAGAGGTAGCTCAACAAGCATGGCAAGCCTTGGGCGCACGGGTAATGTTGAGTAATCCAGATTTGTTTACAGAACTGGAAGAATTAGTACAAAAATACTATCCCAAGACACCAGACTATCGTATGGTTGTGCAGTTTAGTCAACTGCTACTAGCGGAGTTACCAGAAACAGAAGATGTAGTGACAGGAGGATATACAGAAGCACAAAAGACTACTTCTACTTCCTCACACACTCCTTCTTCGCCTCCCCCTTCTTCTCGCTCTGATGTGGAATTATTACAAGCTTTTGCTCACGAAGTTCGCACTCCTTTGACAACTATTCGCACGATCACGAGATTGCTACTTAAACAGCGCACCTTACCTGCTAATGTAATTCAGCGCTTAAAAATAATTGATCGTGAGTGTACCGAACAGATTGATCGGATGGAACTACTGTTTCGGGCAGCTGAATTGGAAACTTCTGCTACAGACAAACCTACAAGCACTCAGTTAACGGCAATGTGCTTAGAGCAAGTGTTGCACTCAAGTATTCCCCGTTGGCAAGAAGCGGCAAATCGACGTAATTTAACGTTGGATGTGATTTTACCTCAACATCTACCAACCGTAGTCAGCAATCCGGCGATGCTAGATCGGGTTCTGACTGGGTTGATGGAAAATTTCACCCGCAGTTTACCTGCTGGTAGCCATATTCAGGTACAAGTAATTCCTGCTGGCGATCAACTCAAGTTACAATTACTGCCCCAACCTCAGCTCAAAGATAGTGGTGCAGTGACAACATCTACATGTACACCACCAATTCGCAAAGCCCTTGGTCAACTACTGACCTTTCAACCAGAAACAGGTACCATTAGTTTGAATCTTGCTGCCACTAAGCATCTGTTTCAAGCAATTGGTGGTAAATTAATTGTGCGTGAGCGTCCTCAGTACGGAGAAGTATTGACCATTTTCTTACCTTTGGAAGGAGAAGAAAAGAAGGAAATTTCTAAACTAAAAGTTAATAAAAATTAACAAGCTGATGATAGTAAGAGACTATCTCTAAAGAAATTTACCTAAATAATGTGATTTTTTGCACTCAGTATAGATTTTAAGCACTGTCTAAGCCTTGATTTTCCTCTTGATTTCCTCTGACATAAAACATTAATTTTTGTCTTCTACAAGATACTTAAATCAGTCAACTCATTAAAACTGCACTGAAAGCGTTCCCTGAACTGTAAATGGTGCTTGAGGGAAAATAAAGAAAGCATTGGTGTCATAATATTTGACATTAAAGATGTTCTTAAAATTGAGTGCAGCGTTCCAGTTATGACGTTTATAGGAGATTGCTGCATCAGTTCTGACATAGGAAGGAATATTCACAGGATTGCTTTGATTGGCAATGCGATCGCCCACGAAAAATCAACTTGCGCCAAGTTCTAAAATCAGGTTCAGGAAATGCATCATATTTCTGAATCTCTACGGGATAATAACAATGCCTAATGAAATAGCCATTTATTAATGTCCTTCGACAATCTCTGCAAACTGCTATCAGAAAAACACCCGGAAAAATTCGCCAGTTGGGTATTAGGTACACCCCAAACTAGGGTTAAAGTCCTAAAAACAGAATTGAGCATTGAACCCATCCGTGCAGATTACGTAACATTCTTACGATTGCAAGGACGGATTTTACACTTAGAATTTCAAACCAAATTAGAATCGACACCACCTTTGCCTTTGCGAATGTTGGATTATTGGGTGCGGTTGTATCGGTTGTACCGTTTACCAGTCACACAAGTTGTGGTGTTGCTGCTTCCTCCCAAGGTTAAGCTCATCCCCCGACTGAAGTCTGGGGGATGAAAGCGGGCCGAAGTGAATTGGGAATTGGGCATTGGCCAATGCATGAATGCCCCTTGCCCCAAGACGACGAACGACGATTCTGAGCGCCCCTTAAAGGAACGGGCTTCCCGTCGTCTTTTGTGAAAGTGAAATTGAAACAGCCTTTACAGTGGAAACCACCCGTCACGAATATCGTGTGATTAGGATGTGGGAAGAAAACCCCGAACAGTTTCTCCAGGATTCGGCATTGTTACCATTGGCATCACTGGCAGCGACTAATCAACCCCAAGCCTTATTACAACAAGTTGTGGAACGGGTGAACCAGTTAGAGACAACACAACGAGCAGAAATTTCGGCTTATAGCCAAATCTTAGCGGGGTTAAAATTTAGGAAGAATTTGATTAGAAGACTGTTTCAGGAGGGTATGATGCGCGAGTCAGTGATTTATCAGGAAATTCTTGAAGAAGGGCAACAGCAAGGAGAACAGCGAGGACGAGAAAAAGGAGAACGAAGTCTTGTTCTGCGTCAACTCACTCGCAAGGTGGGAGAATTGCCCCCAAGGATACGCGAGCAGGTAGAAACCCTGTCATTGGAGCAATTGGAAAATCTTGGTGAAGCTTTATTGGATTTTACCAGTTTGTTAGATTTGGAGACATGGTTAGTAAACAAGTAGTTTTGGTGTGTTGATGAGAGATAAGACTTGCTGTGCGATCGCTATCAGTTCTGACATCGGAAGGAATATTCACAAGGATTGCTTTGATTGGTGATGCGATCGCTTAAAAAAATAAACCTGCACTTTATTCGCACGCACTTTCGTTAGCTCATCAAAACTGCACTGAAACAGTTCCCAAGACAGTAAATGGTGCTTGAGGGAAGATAAAGAAACCATTGGTGTCATAGTAGTTAACATTAAAAATGTTCTTAAAGTTGAGTGCAGCCCGCCAATTATTACTTTTATAAGAAATTGCTGCATCAGTTCTGACATAGGAAGGAATGATAAGGGGATCGCTCTGATTGGCAACGCGATCGCCAACAAAAAAAATACCTGCACCGAACCCTAACCCTTGCAAGTCGCCCTTTTGAATTTCATACGTCGTCCACAGACTAGCGCCATGATAAGGTGCATTCGCTAACCGCGCACCTTCAAGGGAAGGATCATTGTCTTTGCTAACATAGGCATCATTTAAGAAAGCAGAAGCGATAATTTTCCAGCCTGGTAAAATTTCCCCTGTCACATCCAGTTCAATACCTCGACTTTTGACTTCTCCTATTGCAACAGAAAAATCGGTGTTATTGGGGTCTACGGTAGGTATGTTAGTTTTGGTGATGTCATAAGCTGCTAGTGTTGCTGAGAGTCGCTTGTCAAAAAGTTCGCCTTTGACACCAACTTCATACTGTGTGCCGCGAGAGGGTTCTAGCTGTTCTCCTGTGACTGTTCTGTCATTGTTAGGAACAAAAGAGCTGCTGTAACTAGCATATAGTGAAATGAAATCTGATGGTTGGTATACAATTCCTGCGCGTGGCGAAAAAGCGGAATCGTAAAAGTCTGACCTCGTAAGATCTTGATTGAGACCTGCTAAAGTGTTGCGATCGACAAAATCGTATCTTCCACCGAGCAGTAACTTTAAATTAGGTAGCAAGGTTATTTGGTCTTGCAAATAAATCCCCGTCGTGTTGATCTTCGTATATTCTTCATAACCCCTTTGGATGTTAGTAGGACGCAAACCATAAATAGGATTGAAGATATCTAGTGAAGGGAAATCGCCACGCTTTTCAGATTGAGAATAATTATCCGTACTTCTACTCAAATCTAAACCCAAGAGCAGCTGATGCTCGATAGAGCCAGTGTTGAATTTACCAATCAAATCGGTTTGCACAGAAAAATCTTCACTTAAAAGACCATCAGGATTTTCGTTATAGTTTCGTCGTACTGTGCGACCATCTGGTTCGATCAATCCACTGCGATTGATGTATTTATATTGAGATAAAGAGGATTGAGCAGTAAGAACACTCCTAAGTCGTAAACTTTCACTAAATCGATGATCTAGCGTCAAAGCTGCCCGATGGTAGTTAATACGGTAATAATCATCGGCTTCTCCTAAGTTGCGACTTCTAGGGAGTTCAAAATAGATAGGGCTTGGCTGAAAGCCACGGTCAAAACCCCTGTCACTGTAAATATACTCATATTCGAGATTAAGGGTTGTTGCATCACTAAGCTTGTAAGTTAAGACAGGAGATATGGAGAAAACCTCGCCCTCAATGAAATCGCGAAAACTATCAGAGTTTTCGTAGGCAACATTTAAGCGATACAGCAACGTTTTGTCGGCATTGAGTGGCCCAGAAATATCTATCGAGGGACGATAGAAGCTATAGCTCCCTGCTACAAATTCAGCTGAATAGTAAGGTTCATCCAGTGGTTGTTTGGTGACGTAATTTATAGTTCCGCCAGGTTCAAGCTGACCATACAGTACCGAGGCTGGGCCTTTGAGAACTTCAACTCGTTCTATATTGGTACCGTAATTGAATTGAGTTCTTCGAGTTTTAACCCCGTTTCTCAAGCTACTGTTAAAATAGCTGGTGAATCCGCGAATAGTGTATTCATCGTAGGAGCCACTAAAGCTCGTCACTGGGGTAACCCCAGATACATTGCGGACAGCATCGGAAATTCGTGTAATTTGCTGATCTTTAATGACCTCTTGAGGAACTACTTGAATCGACTGGGGAATATCACGTAGAGGTGTGTCTGTTCTAGTAGCAGTTGATGTATCTGGTACTCTATATCCATCTTGCTCGCCTGTTACTACTAACTCAATTGGTTCATCACCTTCTGCGCTAGGTGTCTCTAACCCCTCCCCTTCCCCTCCCCTTGGTAAGGGGAGGGGT